>DASXHM010000239.1:0-4142 GCA_036488495.1 Myxococcales bacterium
GGTCGCGACTTCATCGCGCGGCGTGATCGCGACCTTCGGCAGTTTTGACGCGCACCGCGGCAAGCGAGAAAAGGTGCCGCTTGCGCCCCGCCGTCCTAGCGTTGTTCGCCTTTGGCTGCTCCTCGTCGTTCCGGGTGCTCCCCTCGGAACCGCTGCGGGGATCGGGGCAGCTCGAAATCCGCTACCAGGAAACAAAGGCGACGGTTCACAGCCAGCACGAGGCGCGCATCGACCGCGTCTTTGCCGGCAAGGGTTCGGTCTTCGCGCAGGTGGCGAAGGATCCGCAGACGGGGCTCTACGTCTCCCGCGACGACACGCAAACGTGGACGTTCGTGCCCTTCCCGGTTGGCCTCCTCGAGATCGATTCCGCGGGCGACTTCCTGTACGCGCGCTCGCCGTATGCCTTGTGGCGGTCGAGGGATGCCGGGGCGTCGTGGTCGCTCGCGGTGGCGGGAGGCGCGGCCATCGAGTCGATTGCCCGGACCCGCGACGGGCGCATCCTCGTCGCCGCCGGCGGGCGCGTCTATGCCGGTGTGACGAACGGTCCGGGCTTGCGGGCGCTCGCGCTTCAAGGAGCCCCGCAGGCGCAATTCCGCAGCGTGGCCGGCGCGGGAAGGACGCTCCTTGCCTCGGTGCGCGGCTCCTCGCCGAAGGAGCTGTTGCCGCAGATCCGCGAGATCGTCGACGGCCACACCGGCCCGACTGACGCCGCCCTGGACGCGAAAGACGCGAAGGGCGCGGTCGCGTTCGGCTCGGGGATGGTCTACGTCTCGCACGACGAGGGAGGCCTGTGGACGCCATCGTCGCTTGGCCTCGACGCGTGGCTGGTGGCCGCCGACGACGGCATCTACGCGGTGGCCGCCGATCCGCTGCTGGAGGCTGCCGCGCTGTCGCGGGCGCACCCGAGCCTCGCGCACGCTCTCTCGATGCGCCTGCACGACCAGCGCGTGGACGCCGACGACGTGCGCACCGCGCTCGCCTGGCCCGGGCGGGAGGCGCTCTTCCGCGGAACGCTGCCGGTCGTCTTCCGCTCGACGGATTACGGCCAGACCTGGACGCGAGTGACGGAGGTGCCACTTCAAGTCTGCATCGATGTCGCGCGGCAGAAGGCGGCGTATCCCGTCGAGCTGGATGTGCGAGAGACGCCGGCTCCGCAGCCGCCGCGCGGGCGAAGGCCAGGCATGCAGGTGCCGCCGCCGAAGCAGGTCGAGCCGCACGTCGCCGCTGAAGTGCTGCTGACGTTCCTCGATCCGCTCCGCCTCGTCACGCAGGAGAACCGCGCGCCGGTCACGGGCTTCGCGGAGGCGCAGGGCGCGCTCTGGGCGTACGCGCCGACGCGGGAAAAGTGGGAGTCGTTGAGCGGCGCGGTAGTCGCGGCGACGGCGGCAGAAGGCGAGATCTGGCTCGGCGCGCCCCGGCCGGTTCGCGGCGCCGAGGCGGAGCTGCTCCGCTCGACCGACGGAGGCGCGACGTTCAGGGAGGTGCCGGGCTTGCCGGCAGGGTCCCCGACCTCGATCGCCGCGCTGCCGGGCGCCGCCTACCTGACGGTCGCCGGCCACGGCGCGCTGCGGGTGGTGCCGTAGAGACAGCCGCGGGAAGCAGCGCAGAGTCGCGCGATTCGGGAGATGGAGGCACCGACCGGAGTCGAACCGGTGAATGGAGGATTTGCAGTCCTCTGCCTTACCAACTTGGCTACGGTGCCGTGGGGAGCCGCGAGTACCGCGACATCCGCCTCGCGTCAAGCCGCCCCGTCTCGCCGCAAAGCGGCGGCAGTCACTTGGCGTTCAGCCGGGTGCCGTGGGGAACCACGAGCCCCCTCGACAGCCTTCGCAGCACCTTGAGGAGCTGCCGCTTCTTGTAGCGCTTGTGCGCGTTGTCGCCCTGCTCGTTGGCGGCGGCGGTTTCGCGATCGACGATCTGCATCTCCACCATGCAGAAGACGATGCGGCTGTCGCCCGGCTCGACGCAGCGGTCCGGGAGCCGCACCGGCAGATCGGCGACGAAGTTCAACACCCGGAAGCTGTCGCCGGAGAACTCGTTCTCCTGGCCCGCCTCGCGGCGATCGTGGTCCTCGAGGTGCAGGCCGAACTGAAGCTGCGGCAAGAGCCCGCGCAGTCCCGCGTGGTCGTGGACGAGCTTGCGGAAGCTCACCAGCGTGTTCTGCGTCTGCCCGGGGACGACGAAGTTGAAGGGAATGAGGAGCTCGCACAACCGCAAGAGCGTGGGCAGCACTTCTTCGCGGTCGGGCGTCACCACCCGGTAACGGACGCGGTCGTAGATCTGCGCCGCCAGCGTCTCCTTCTTCGCGAGCAGCTTGGTGATGACCGAGTGGCGCGTCTTCACGCTGCCGGCAGCCGCGGCGATGGGCAGCCCCTCATGACGGAGCTGCTCGATGGCCGCGTCCACCCGCACCGTCACGAGCTGCATCAGCTCTTCTTCCGAGAGCCGGGCGCGGTGGAGAAGGCCGCGCGCCTCGATGTGATGGACGACGTGCATGACCTTGAGGACGAGGCACGCCATCCGGCGGAGCTTCGGGTCGCCGTGCCCGGAGGCGAAGAGGAAAAGGTCCTGCACCTGCGCCGGCTGCGCCACCGCGGCGGCAATCTTGTAGCGGAAGGAGGTGCGCAGGTAGTCCACCGACTCGTCGAGGATCTGCGTCAGCCGGGCGCGGTCGAAGGGATCGTCCGGCTCGAACAGGCAGAGGCGGAGATAATGATCGACTTCGGTCTTGGTATTGAAATGCAGCCGCTTCCAATCGATGACCGAGCCGCCCCGCAGGATCAGCCGGATCCGCTCGAGGTCCCCCAGCGACCATTGGCCGGGCAGCGGAAGCTGTGGTCGGCCCATCACGGCGGCGCGGAGCATACGCCGCGGCCCCGGCATTGGCTAGAAACGCGCCCGCGCGGTTGGAATCGCGCGTTGCTCACGGCGGCGCCGACGGACCCCGAAGCCGCGCGTTGCGAATCAGAACGTACAGCGCAAAGCCGGGAGCAGCGCGGCGCCGATGGTCTTCCGGAAGGCGACCGCATCCGCTTCCAACCCGACCTGGAACTTCTGCACGAACGGCTGGAAGGTGAGGATGGCGCCGGCAAACTCCGTCGGCCCCGGCGCGCCTTGGCCGGCGGCGAGAGCGCTCCAGCCGAGCCCACCGTGCGCCCACAAGCCGACCCGGCCGCGGTCGTCGAAGGTCTTGAGCAGGTAGCGCCCCGCGAGACCGCCGCCGACGATGGCGCTGTCGCCCGGTGCGTGCAAAGGCGCCGACTGCATTGCCCCCGAGAGCCACACTTCCGCCGCGAACCGTTCGGTCATCTCGTACCCGAGATCCACCCGGACGAGGGGACCGCTTCCCACTCCCGCCCGGCCCGCCTCGTGAAGGATGGCGGGCCCGGCCTGCAGCTCCACCCAGGGCTGCTTCACCGGAACGGCGGAAGCAGCCAAAAGCATCGCGAAGAGGAACATCGCATCACCCGCCGGGCGTGAAGATGAACGGATAGGTCACGGCCGCCTCGCCGCCGCCCTTCGGGATGGGGAACCGCCAGGTCTTGATCTTGGAGGCGACGCAGTCCTCGACGCTGCGGTCGTGCAGCGTGCTCTCGGCGGTGTGCACCTCGGTCACGGTGCCCGCCTCGTTGATGGTCCAGCCGGAGATCAGCTTGCCCGCGAGGTTGGGCTTGGTCGTGAGCTGCGTCTCGTAGCAGGTGCGAATTTGCGCGCGGTGGTCGTGGACGACCTTGCGGATGAGCTCGGGATCGATGTTGCCGGAGACTTCGGGCTTGCCGGGCGCGAGGCCGATGTCGCCGTTCTCCTTGCCGCGCAGGCCGCCCTGGCCGTTGCCGTAATTGGCGAGGCCGCCGCCGATGCCGTTGGTGCCGATGCGTGCGAGTCCGAGGCCGGAGCCGTCACCGCCGCCGCCGCGTCCACCCAGCGACTTGAGGCCCATGCCGCCGTCGCCGCGAGCGTCTGCCACCCGCGGGCCGGTGAGATGGCCCATGGCGTCGACCGCGCCCTTCTCGAGCGCGATGCCGAAGGAGTTGGAAGAGCCCTTGCCGCCGAGCGCCTTCAAGAGGCCGGCGTTGGCGATGAGCGCGCGGTCGTCGGTCTTGCGCTGGGCGCGGCCGTCGCGGCGCGGAGCGTCCTTCTTG
>DASXHM010000255.1:0-6339 GCA_036488495.1 Myxococcales bacterium
GAAGAAGCTCGGGCGCTACGTCCATCTGACCAATTACAGCTCCGGGCTCTGCATGCCGGAGATCGCCTTCATGGCGGCGTACGAGCGGCTGGACATGCTGCTCAACGACGCGATGTATGGAATCCTCTTCCGCGACATCAACATGAAGCGCACCTTCTGCGATCAATACTTCTCGCGCCGGATCTGCGGGTTCGCCGGAATCATCATCAATACCGGCGAGGACAACTACATCACCACCGCCGACGCGGACGAGGCCGCGCACACCGTCATCGCTTCCCAGCTCATCAACGAAACCTTCGCCACGCTGGCCGGAATGCCGCACGAGCTGATCGGCTTCGGCCACAGCTTCGAGATCGATCCGGCCCGCGAGGACACGCTCTTGCGCGAGTTCGCGATGGCGATGATGGTGCGCGAATTGTTTCCCAAGAGCCCGATCAAATACATGCCGCCCACCAAGCACAAGGAGGGCGACATCTTCTTCAGCCACGCCTACGACGTGATGGCCGATCTCGTGGCCATCACCACCGGGCAGGGCATCCAGCTCTTGGGAATGATGACCGAGGCGATGCACAACCCGTTCTTGATGGACCGTTTCGTGGCCTTGAAATCGAGCGCGTACGTCTATCGGGCGGCGCGGCACCTGGGCGGGGAGATCAGCTTCAAATCGGACGGCATCGTCGCCAGGCGCCAGCGAGAGGTGTTCGATCAGGCTCTCCACTTGCTGGAAGAGACGGCGGCCGACGGAATGATGGCGGCCATCGGCAAGGCGCGCTTCGGCGACACGGCGCGCACACCGGAAGGCGGCAAAGGGTTGGACGGGGTGGTGGAGCGCGGCGCGGACTACTTCAATCCGTTCCTGGAAATCCTGGAGGGCCGATGACGGAGAAGGAGATCGTCCGGCCCGACGACAAGCAGGCCGCCCGCGCCGGAGAAAAGCAGGCCGTCCGCGCCGGCGAGAAGCACCTGATCCGGCCTTACGGCGACCGCGAGGACGACGGCGTCGTGCAGCTCTCGTTCGTCCTGCCGGTGCCCGCGAGCGAAAAGGCCAAGGAAGCGGCGGCCGCTGTCGCGCGCAAGCTCGGGCTCAGCCACGTGCTCGTCTCGGCGATGGAGAAGGCGGGGGACGATTACAGCTTCTTCGTCGTCTATGGCCGCACCGGCATGCAGCTCGATTTCAATACCATCGAGGTGCCCACGGTCGAGCACCCGAAGCATCCGTTCGCGGAATTGAACGACTGCATCAAGCGCGACCTCGGCCGGCGCATCGTGGTCATCGGGGCCTGCATCGGGACCGACTCGCACACGACCGGCATCGACGCGATCATGAACATGAAGGGGTACGCCGGCGATTACGGGCTCGAGCGCTATCCGCAGATGCGCGCGATCAACCTCGGGTCGCAGGTGGAGCCGGCGGCGCTGGTGGCGCGGGCCAAGGCCGAGAATGCCGATGCGGTGCTGGTGAGCAAGGTGGTCACCCAGCGGGACGTGCACAAGGAAGACGCGCGGACCTTGATCGAGCTCGCGAAGCAGGAAGGCATCTTCGAGAAGACCATCTTCTTGTTCGGCGGACCTCGCGTCGACCACAAGACGGCGCTCGAGCTTGGCTTCGACGCGGGCTTCGGCCCGGGGACGAAGCCGAGCGACGTGGCCAACTTCATCTATTACCGAATGCTCGAACGGGCGGGGAAGAAGCCATGAAGGCCTTTTTGCGGCTGCGGCTCTCCGCGCATGACGCGCATTACGGCGGGGGGCTCGTCGACGGGGCGCGGGTGCTCGGCTTGTTCGGCGACGTGGCGACCGAGCTCTTGATCCGGCGCGATGGCGACGAGGGGCTGTTTCGCGCGTACGACTCGGTCGAGTTTCTCGCGCCGTTGCACGCCGGCGATTTCGTCGAGGTGGAGGGGGAGATCGTCAGCGAAGGCAAGAGCAGCCGGAAGATGCGTTTCGAAGCACGCAAAGTGATTGCGCCGCGGCCGGACGTTTCCGATTCCGCGGCGGACGTTCTCGCCGAACCGCTCGTCGTCTGCCGAGCGACCGGGACCTGCGTGACGCCGAAGGAGAAGCAGCGCAAATGAGCGCGCACCATCACGGGAAGCAGCGCAAATGAGCGCGCCCGCCATCATCACCGCGGCCATCTGCGGCGCCGAGACGACGCGCGAGCAGACGCCGTACCTGCCCATCACCGCCGGTGAGCTGGCCGAAGAAGCCGCCCGCTGCCGCGAAGCCGGCGCGGCCGTCGTCCACCTCCACGTCCGCCGGGAGGACGGCTCGCCGACGCAGGACAAAGCGCTCTTCCAGAAGGCCATCGATGCCATTCGCGCCCGCACCGACGTGATCATCCAGACCAGCACCGGCGGCGCAGTGGGAATGACCGCAGACGAGCGCGCCCAGCCGCTCGAGTGCGTGCCGCCGCCCGACATGGCCTCGCTCAATTCGGGGTCGCTCAACTTCGGCGAAGACGTCTTCTTGAATCCGTTCCCGATGGTCCGCGAGTTTTCCCGGCGGATGCGCGAGAAGGGCATCGGCTACGAATTGGAATGCTACGACGTCGGCCACGTCGAGGCCTGCTTGCGGCTGGCGAAGGAAGGCGTCATCGAATTTCCCGCCCACTTCGACTTCGTCCTCGGCGTTCCGGGCGGAATACAAGCCAGCGAAGAGAACCTGCGCTTCCTCATCGGCAAGCTGCCCAAAGGCTGCAGCTTCAACGTCGCCGGCGTCGGCCGGGCGCAGCTTCCGATGGCCGAGCTCTCGCTGAAGCTCGGCGGCCACGCCCGCTGCGGCCTCGAAGACAACATCTACTTGTCGAAGGGCGTCCTCGCCAAAGGCAGCTACGAGCTGGTGGCGAAAGTCGCCGAGCTGGCCCGCGCCGCCGGCCGCGAACCCGCCACGCCGGCCGAAGCGCGCCGTCTGTTGCGCCTGCGCGCGTAAACCCACGCCGAACGAAGACCCGCCGTCACACCGGGCTGATTTCGCGCTTGCGCCAAGGGCGTTCGACTTTCTTGTGCTCCGTCAGCCGCAGGTAATGCGCGAGCAGGCCGCGCGTTTCGCGTGGATCGATGACGTCGTCCACCAGCCCGAGCGCGGCCGTCTTGTAGATGTCGATGTGCGGCCGCACCTGCTCGGCGAGCGCTTTCTTCAGCGCCGCCGCGTCCTCGGCCTGCGCGAGCATCTTGTTCGCCGCGATGGCGACGATGCCTTCCGCGCCCATCACGCTGATCTCCGCGCCCGGCCAGGCGACCAATAAGTCCGGCTCATAAGCGCGGCCGTTCATCACGTAATAGCCCGCGCCATATCCCTTGCGCAGCACCACGGTCAGTTTCGGCACCGTCGCCGTCGCCACCGCGTAGAGCATCTTCGCGCCGTGCCGGATGATGCCCTGCTGCTCCACCTTGGTGCCGACCATGAAGCCGGGAACGTCCTGCAAAAACACCAACGCGATTTCGAACGCGTCGCAGAGATTCACGAACCGCGCCGCTTTGTCGGCTGCGTTCACGTCGAGGACGCCGCCGTAGAACATCGGGTTGTTGGCGACGATGCCGACCGGCCTTCCGTCGATGCGCGCAAGGGCGACGACGATGTTGCGCGCCCACCGCGGCTTGATCTCGAAGACGCGCCCGTCGTCCACCAGAAGCTTCACGATCTTGCGCACGTCGTACGCTTGCCGCGGATTTGACGGAATCACCTCCAACAAAGCCTCGTCGCGGCGGTCCAGCGGATCGGTGCAACCGGAACGCGGCGGCTTTTCTCCACAGCGCGAGGGAAAGAATCCCAGGTATTCGCGCACCGCCGCGATGCACGCTTCGTCGTCTTCGCATTCGAGGTCGGCGACTCCGCTCACTTCGGTGTGCACCTTGGACCCGCCCAATTCTTCTTCGCTGACGTTCTCACCGACGACGCTCTTCACCAGGTACGGCCCGCCGATGGCCAAAGACGAAGTGCCTTTCACCATCGGGACGAAGTCGGCCAACCCGGGAATGTACGCCGTCCCGGCCGCGCCGGGCCCGACCATGGCCGCGACCAGCGGCACGACCCCGCTCATCACCACCTGCTCGCGAAACAAATAGCCGGTATCGGCGAAGGAGCTGATCCAGGCGGCTTCTTCCGGATCGGCGGAGAGCCTCGCACCGGCGGAATCGACCAGCCACACCAGGGGAACGCGTTCGCGCAGCGCCAGCTCGCGCAGGCGCGCCACCTTGCGCTCGCCGACGGTGCCGATGCTGCCGCCCTGGACGGTGAAGTCGTAGGCGGCCGCGCACGCCATCCGCCCGCCGATGGCGCCGGTTGCGCAGATGACCCCGTCCGCCGCCGCCGGCTTCTTTCCTTCTACATCGCCGGCGAGGAGCCCGATCTCGCGGAACAGGCCGCCGTCGAAGAGCAGGGCGAGCCGCGCCCGCGCGTCCAACTTTCCCCGCTCCCGCTGCCGCGAAAGCCGCTCGTCTCCGCCCATCTCGCGCGCCTTCGCCCGGCGTGCTTCCAACGCTTCGATCTCGTCGCGCATGGACATGTCCGGCTGCCTATCACGGTGCCGCTCCACGCGTGTTCCTCACGGCCGAAAGCGGCGCTAATCACCTACATAAGATACGTCAAATGTTTGACCCTCGTGTTCGCCGTGCGCTAGCGTCTGCAAACGTTCGTTGCCGTACTTTGTTTTCCGCGCGACGTAGGAGCAGCAGCCGGATGCCCGAGGTCAACAGCGCCATCGAAACCGATCCGCTCGTCGGGCGGACGGTGAACGATCGCTATCGCATCCTCGAGCAGATCGGCCACGGCGGCATGGGCCGCGTGTACAAGGCCAAGCAGGCCCCCATCGATCGTCTGATTGCGCTCAAGGTGCTCGGCGCCGGCCACGACCGCGACCCGAACTTCTACAAGCGCTTCTTCCTCGAAGCCTCGGTCACCGCCAAGCTCACCCACCCGAACACCATCACTCTCTACGACTACGGGCGCACCGACGACGGCATCTTCTTCATCGCGATGGAGTACCTGAACGGCCGCACGCTCTCGCTCGCCATGCAGCAGGAAGGCGCCTTCGCGCAGGAGCGGGTCATCCACGTGGCGCAACAGATCTGCCGCTCGCTCCGCGAGGCGCACGCGCTCGGCATCATCCACCGCGATTTGAAGCCGGCGAACGTGATGCTGCTGCGCCAGCACGACGATCATGACTTCGTGAAGGTGCTCGACTTCGGCCTGGTGAAGTTCTTCAAAGGCGAAGGCGAGGGCGATCCGGACATCACCAACGCCGGCACCTTCATGGGCTCGCCGCATTACATCGCGCCGGAACAAGCGCGCAATCAAAACCCCGATCAGCGCTGCGACATCTATTCGCTCGGCGTCGTGCTCTACCAGATGCTGACCGGCCGGGTTCCCTTCACCGCGCAAGCGCCGGTCGACATCATCCTCAAGCACTTGCACGAAGAGCCGGTGCCGCCGAAGCGGGCGAGGCCCGACCTGGACATCGATCCTTCGCTGCAGGAGATCGTCCTTCGCTGCCTTTCCAAGTCTCGTGAGGCGCGGTTCCAGTCGATGGACGAGCTCTTGGTCGCGCTCAAGCGCGTGCGCTCGCAGGTGACGGGCCTGGTCAGTCAGAGCTCGATGCCGCCGCTCGGCTGGGCGGACAGCTCGCCCTCCATGAACGCGATGCTGCCGGGCCAGACGCCGTCCAGCGCGATGCGGACGCCGAGCCAGCCGATGTCGTCGATGCCGACGCCGGGCTCCGGATCGCACCACCTCTCGCGCCCGCCGCCGCCACCCGACGATGCGTTGGAAGAGCTGGAGCCGGTGCGGAGCTTCCCGGCAGCGGCCATCGCGGTTCCACTCGTGCTCTTGCTGGCGGCAGGCGGCGCGTTCGCTCTCTACCGCCGCGCGTCTCCCGCGCCTGCGCCCTCCGTTCCGCAGGTGGCCGAAACGGCGGCTCCCGCGCCCGTGGCGGCAGCACCCGCGGCGAAGCCGGATCCGAACGCAGGGACGACGCTCGTGCAGGTCGCGAGCGATCCCGCGGGCGCCGAAGTGCGCGACGAAGCCGATCAGGTCGTTGGCACCACGCCGTTCGAGCTGCGGGTGCCGTCGGCAAAGACGGTTCAACTCAGGTTCCGCCGCGACGGCTTCCGGGCCGCCACGGTGAAGAAGATGGTCGAAGGCGAGCGCACAGCGCTCAGCGTGACGTTGAAGAGAGACAAGGGCGCGGCCGCAGCGACGCAGATGGGCAAGAGGTCCGTCGGCTACAAGGACGACCCGTACTGACCGGGCCGCCGGCGACAAGGACGACCCGGACTGACCTGAATGGGTGGTGAAATGCAATCGAGGACTCGCGCGACGAAAGCCGCGCCAGGATGGGCTTGT
>DASXHM010000332.1:0-14803 GCA_036488495.1 Myxococcales bacterium
CCGACGCCGAACTTCACCATCAGGTCGGCGGTGGTCTGCACATGCTCGACGGTGATGTCGTAGGTGAACGACGCGTTGCTCATCGCGGCCGCGTAGTCCTCATGGCTGAGCGCGCCCTTGAACATCTGCTCGCGCACGTACTTCTCCGCGAGCTGCGGGTCGTCCTGGAACTTCTTGGTCGCGGCGACGAAGCACTCGAGGACGCGCAACGCCACCTCCGGTTTGTCCTTGTAGAGCTTCTCGGTCATCACCAGCGCCCGTGAGGGCTCGCCCATCGCGGTGTCGTACGGGCGGATGATCTCCTTGCCGAACCCCTTGGCGATGGCCTGCGCAGCCTGCGGCTCCGACTGCGACATCGCGTCGATCTGCTTCTGCTGCAGCGCCTGGTTCAAATCGGCATAGGCGAGATAGATGATCTCCACGTCCTTGCCGGGGCCCCAGGTCAAACCGGCCTTGGCCAGCTCGGCGAAGAGGAGGATCTCGTGCGCTCCACCGCGCGCGACCCCGACTTTGTGCCCCTTCAAGTCCTTGATCGATTTCAAATTCAGATCGCTGCGGCCGACGATGCGCGCACCGCCCTTGGCGAAGCCTGCGACGATGAAGACGGGCGCACCCGCGGCGCGCGCGGAGATGGCCCCGTCCACCGCGCTCGCCGCCAGATCGACGTCTCCAGAGAGGAGCGCGGGCACGATGTCGATGCCCTTGGCGAAGACGTGCTCGGTCAGGTCCAGGCCGTACTTCGGGGCCAGCTCCTTCATGTACGAAACGGCGCCGTAGTGCGCGAACTTCAAATTGCCGAGGCGGACCTGATCGGCTGCCTGCACGGATGCGGCGGCGAGGACGAAAACGGCGAGCGCGCGAGCGAACACGAGGCCTCCCGAAGAAAGTGCGCGAGTTTCGCACGAGCCGGCGCGCCTGTCGCGCGGCTACCGAAGCGCATCGTCCAGAGCGGAGAGCTGCCGCGCGGCGAGGCCGCCGTACTCGGTGTCGATGGCGGCGAGCTGTTCTCGCGCGCGCTTACGGTCGCCGTCGTCGATGGCGGCACGCACCGCATCGAGACGCTTCTGCAACTCCCCGTAGAGGTTCCGGTTGCACTCCGCGAGCTTCTGCTCGTCCACCTGGAAGGGCTTCTCCAAGTCGTCCAGAGCGCGCGCGAACGCCTCCGGGCTGAGCGGCTCGTGGGCGAGGCGCGGCGCCACCCGGACGTCGACGTTGAAGACGCAGCGGTCGCGCATGGAGACGCGGCTGACCAGGTCGTCGTGCAGGTTCTGCTCGTCGTGCTCGCCGGTGATGAAGACGATCCGCATTCGCTGGAAGAGATCGAACAGCCCGCGGCTCGGCAGGTGGATGCCGTCGTTTCCGCCGATGGGGTCCGCGCCCGCGTTGAGGAGCGCGCCGCGGAAGATGTCCGGATAGCCGAGCGCGGTCATCTCCGCCACGCGCGAGCCGCCGGAAAGCCCGCCGATGTAGACGCGCGCGGGATTGACCGGATAGCGGGCGCGCATGTTTTCATAGGCGAGCAGGGCGAGCGGCATCCGCCGGTCGTAGACCTTGGTTTCGTTTCCCGCTCCGGTCGCCGAGACGAAGAGGAACTGGTGCTTGTCGAGAGCGGGCCGCCAGAAGTTGGGCTTGGTCGGCTCCTCCCACGGCGCCACGAAGACGAGCAGGCCGTAGCCTTCCTTCGGCGGATCTCCGGCTGGAACGTAGACGGTGAACTTCTCCTTCGCGAGATCGATCGGCTGGTCGCGCATCTTCTGCCCGGTCGCTTCCAGCATCTCCTTGCCGTGCTTCTGGGTCAGCGGCGTCATCATGCGGCGGATGAGCTCGTCGTTGCTGGAGAGCGTCGAATAGCGATCGAAGACGACGCCTGTGAAGAGCTGTCCCGGCTTCTTCGGCGGGCCGTGCGCGCACGCCACGAGGGCCGCCGCGAGGAGGAAGAACGGCCGATCAAAAACGCTGCGTTGCGCGCGCATACACGGTGCGTCCGGTGAAGTCGTACTGCGGATCGGCAAAGGTCAAGAACGAGTCGAACACCTGCGGAGGCGCCGCATCGAAGAGGTTGCGGACGCCGGCCGAGAGCGTCGTCTTCGCGAAGGTGTATCCGAGCGAAAGATCGAGCTTGAAGTACGCCGGCACCTCGTGCGTCCCCGGCCCTGCAAAGAGCGAGCAGCGGGCCGGAAACGAGGCCGCGAATGTCGGGTCGGCGGGGCATTCGGTGAAGCCGCCGATGAAGCGGCCGAACAGCGCCGCGTCGAAACCGGCCGCGCTCCAATCGAGGGAAGCATTGCCCTTGAGCCGCGGCGTCAGCCCTCCGAACGTGGACAAGGAACCGAGATCGTAGTTGCCCGCCGACGAGATGGAGACGCCGCTGCCCGTTTCTTCCAAGCGGACGAGATAGGAGAGCACGGCGCGAAGACCAAGCCTCCCCAGCGGGAGCGGCAGCGAATATCGCGCTTGCAGGTCGAGCCCGCTCGTCACTGTCCCGCCCTCGTTCAAGATGCGGGTGATCGGTGCGCAGCCGTCCGCCACTCCGTCGCACCCGACGGCGCCGATGGCGTCGTAGACGGCGATGTCCCAATAGTCGAGCGAAACGACGAGCGGCCGCGCGAACAGCGGTTCGTAGACGACGCCCAAGCTGCCATTGCGCGAGTGCTCCGCGCCGACAGCGGGATTGCCGAGAGTGCTGCTGCCCACCGGCGTCGGATCGAAGCGCTCTTCAATGGTCGGCGAATGATAGTTGAGCGAATAGTTGCCGCGAAAAGTAATGCCCTTGATCGGCTGCCAGCGTCCGCCGACGAAGCCTGCTCCGGTCGCCCCGAATCCGGAATCGTAGATGCCGCGCCCCGAAAGGCGCACGTCGAGGTTGGTTTCGAGCGGCACGTCGAGCTCGGCATAGACCTCGTTCGAATGAAAGCTGCCGTCGAGCGGATTGGCTCCGAAGCTTTCGCTCGGGGACGCCGAAAACGGAACCTCCGGCGAGATGCGCCCGAATTCGGCGCGATACTCGTATCCGACGGCGAGTGTCGCTTCGCGGGCCGGCCCGAGGGCGCCCAGGCTCTGCGTCACGTCAACCCGCGCGGAGGCGAGCTGCGCATCGGTCGTCGTGCGCGCGGTGCGCAGGCCCATGCCGGCAAGCATCGCCTGCGTCAGCGCGCCCGGCGCCGAGATCACGTCCGCTGGAACGCAGCCAGGCACCGCTCCCGTGAGCAGCGTTCCGCAGTGCGTTCCGGATACATCGGTGAAGCTCGGGCCGAGGCTCTGCGCGAGCTGCGGCACTGCGAAGCTGCCCCGGTCGTCCTCTCGATCGTGCGTTCGGCCGTAGTTGAATGACAAGTCGAAACTCAGCCCCGAAGGAAGCCCGCCATCGACTCCGACGACGGCGCGATAGACGTCTGCGCTCCAATTCTGCGTGCGATTCCCGGCCTCGACCGCGCGCCGGTTCACCTGCACCGTTTCGCCGAACGGATTGAAGGCATTCGCAGCGTCGACCGTGAGCGGGCCGAAGGTGGCGAGAGGATCGGGAGCGAGCATGCTGCTCGTCCGGCGGTCGACGAACGACGCCAAGGCATACGCGCGGGCGACGGGAGAGAAGCGCACCTCGCCGCTCCCGAAGAGCGAAAGCTGCCGCAGCGGCCGCACCAGGTCGTTCGCCGGCTGGAAATTGTAGCGATCCGCGGCTGTCGCCGGCCGGAACCCGTCCACGCAGCCGGCGCACGGTCCAGCGGCGACGAACTTCTGCGACCCCGCTCCGAACGCCCGCGCGAGATCCAGGCAGGTCACGGTCGTGCATTGGGACGGGTCGAGCACGACGGTCGCCTGCGGCAGGATGCTCGAGCCAAACGGCGTCGCGACGTGGTTCACGAAGTCATACGCGAGCGGGGTTGTTGAAAAGCCGCGCGTCCCCACCGGCTGCTCATCGACATACCCCGCGCCGGCGAAGAACGCCGCCTTGTCGAGCTGCAATCCGCTGGTGAGGCTGAGGTCGAATTGCTCGGCGTCGCCGTGCGTGCTGAGGCCGCCGAACGCCTGCGCCTCGGTTTCACTGCTGTGCTTTCGCGTGATGACGTTGACGACGCCGCCAATGGCACCCGAGCCATACGCCGCCGAGCCGCCCGATTCGAGGATCTCGATCCGGTCGATCAGGTGGGTGGGGATGCTGCTGACGTCGGTGATGCCGGCGACGCCGAAGGGCGCCCATCGCTTTCCGTCCACCAGCACGAGAGTGCGCGTCGCGCCCAGGTTGTGCAGCGAAAGTGCCGTGATGCCGCTACTGCCGTTGTTGACGTTCGGGTTCTCCGCCGCGCCTTCTTCGGGAAGCTGTTGGAGCAGCTCGCCGAAGGTGGCGTAGCCGGAACGCTCGATCTGCGCCCGCTCGATCACCCGCACGTCCGAAACGGCCTCGGCGGAGGCGACATGCGAGCCCGTCTGGGGAGCTTCTTGCGCAGCGGCCGAAGCTGCCGCGGCGGCGAAGAGAGCGATGAGCTTGCGCACCGCCTACGCATCCTGCCACATCGACGTGCACGGTGGTAAAGAACGCCGCCGACGTTCACCGGGAGGAGCCGTCACGCATGCCGAAGTTTGCCGCGAACCTCACCATGCTCTTCACCGAGGCGCCCTTTCTCGACCGCTTCGAGCGCGCGGCCAAGGCCGGCTTCAAGTCGGTGGAGTTTCTCTTCCCCTATCCGTATCCCGTCTCGGAGCTGAAGCGGCGGTTGGACGGAAACGGGCTTCAGCTCGTGCTTCACAACCTGCCCGCGGGCGATTGGGACAAAGGCGAGCGCGGTATCGCGTGCCTGCCCGGCCGCGAGGAAGAGTTCCGCGACGGAGTGGCGAAAGCCATCGAGTACGCGACCGCGCTCGGCGTGAAGCAAGTCAATTGCCTCGCCGGCAAAGGAACCGATCGCGCGGTGCTGGTGAACAACCTGCGCTACGCAGCTTCCGAGCTGAAACAGGCGAACATCAAGCTGTTGATCGAGCCGATCAACACCTATGACATTCCCGGCTTCTTCTTGACCGGCACGAGGCAAGCGGTGGAGATCCTCGACGAGGTCGGCTCGGACAATCTCTTCATCCAATACGACGCCTATCACGCCCAGCGAATGGAGGGAGAGCTCTGCGGTACGGTGCAGAAGCTCCTCCCGCGCATCGCCCACGTCCAAGTCGCCGACAATCCGGGACGCGGCGAGCCCGGCACGGGCGAAGTGAATTGGGAGTTCTTCTTCGCGCACCTGGATCGCATCGGGTACACGGGCCACGTCGGCTGCGAGTACAAGCCGGCCACCACGACGGATGCCGGTTTGTCCTGGCTGAAAGGGAAATTGAAATGACGCAGAAGCTCGGGTTCATCGGCCTCGGCATCATGGGCGCGCCGATGGCGGGTCACCTCTTGAAGGCCGGCCATCAACTGTTCGTCCACACCCGCAGCACCGTCCGCAAGGAAATTGCCGAAGGGGGCGCCACCGTCTGCAAGAGCGCCACCGAGGTAGCGCAGAAGGCGGACGTGGTCTTCATCATGGTGCCCGACACGCCGGACGTAGAAGCCGTGCTTTTCGGCGAAGGCGGCGTTTCGCAAGGGCTGTCGAAGGGCAAGACGATCGTGGACATGAGCTCCATCTCGCCCACCGCCACCAAGGTCTTTGCGCAGAAGATCAATGCGCTCGGCTGCGAATATCTCGACGCGCCCGTCTCCGGCGGCGAGGTGGGCGCCAAGAACGCCGCGCTCACCATCATGGTGGGCGGAAGCGAAGCCGGTTTTGCGCGGGTGAAGCCGTTGTTCGAATTGATGGGCAAGAACATCACCCTGGTGGGCGGCAACGGCGACGGTCAAACCTGCAAGGTGGCGAATCAAATCATCGTCGCCTTGAACATCGCCGCGGTTGGCGAGGCGCTCGTCTTCGCCAGCAAGGCCGGCGCCGACCCGGCCAAGGTGCGGCAGGCGCTGATGGGCGGCTTTGCCGCCTCGCGCATCCTCGAAGTGCACGGCGAGCGGATGATCAAACGGACCTTCAATCCGGGTTTTCGCATCAAGTTGCACCAGAAGGACCTCTCGCTCGCGCTCCAGGGCGCGCGCGAACTGGGAGTGGCCCTGCCACAGACCGCCTCTGCCGCCCAGCTCATGCAGGCTTGCGCCGCCAACGGCCTTGCGGATATGGACCATTCCGCGCTCGTCCGCGCCCTCGAACTGCTCGCCAAACACGAAATCTCTGGAGGCTGATCGAATGCCGATTCGGGTATCCGTGCTCGTCGTGTCCCTCTCGTTTGCCGCCGCCGCCAAACCCACCACCTCCCGCTGCGCACAGCTCCTCGCCGCCTTTGGCAGCCGTCTCGCCGACGCCACCTGCGTCGAAAGCGCCGACCTCACCACCAACAATCCCGCCACCACCCCGGCAAACGATTCCATCCCCGGCCTGCCTCCGTTCGCCTTCACACCGCAGACCGACCGCGCCACCATCGCCCCCGGCCCTGCAGACCGCACGCCCATCACCAAGGCCGTTCCGGGCATTCAATTGAATGGCCGCATCGCCGACGACCCGCAGGGCCAGGCGCGCTTTCTCTTGCGGCTCCCGGACGGCTGGAACGGACGGCTCGTCGTCGCCGGCGCGTCCGGCACCCGCAGCGAATTCAACGGCGACTTCGCTTGGAGCGATTACGTGGTGCAGAAGGGCTACGCCTATGCCTCGCAGAACAAGGGTGTGCTGAATCTGAAGTTGACCACCGCGACCGATCCGCTGGGCTGCCGGTTGAACCCGGCGACGCCGGTCTTCGTGCACTTCTTCGACAACGACCCCGGCCAGGAGTTCACCCGCTGGGCGCAGTTCATGGCGGAAGGCGCGGCGCTGGCGAAGTTCGGAACCGTCGCGCACTACGGGCGCGGCGCGCAGCGCACCTATGCAGTGGGTACCTCCAACGGGGGGTACCAGGTGCGCCGCGCGGTCGAATCCTTTCCCGAGCTGTTCGACGGCGGCGTGGATTGGGAAGGCACCTTCGTCGACGAGCACGCGCCGAACCTGCTCACCGATCTTCCCGCGGCCGTGCTGAACTTCCCCGACTACGTGGCCTCGGGCGACAGCCCGGCCAGCACCGCCGCGGCCAACATCCGCGCCGCCGGCTATCCGCCCGACATCGTCAACGCACCCGGCGTGACCTTGTGGACGAACTATTCGAACCAGTTCTGGGAAGTGACCGAGTGCCAGTGGCAGAAGCGCCTCGACCCCACTTACGACACGTACGTCTCGGGCACCGGCAACTACAACTACGTGGCGCGGCTGCCGTTCACCGACGCTGCCCAGAACATCGCCGCCTTCGCCACCACCGGGCGCATCCAGCGGCCGCTCATCACCGTGGCCGGCACCATGGACGGCCTCTTGCCCATCGACCACCACGCGCGCGCCTATGCGCGCAAGGTCGCCGCGGCGCAGGCGGCCCATGACGGCCACGGCGACGACGACCGGGTTGCGCAGTACCGCCTCTACGAAGTGCAGAACGGCAACCACATCGAGACGTTCAAGACCACCTTCCCGCAGCTCGAATACCTGGAGCCGCACGCGCAGCACGCGTTCGACGTCTTGGTGGCTTCGGTCGAGGGACGGGTGGCGCTGCCGCCCTCGCAGTGCATCCCGCACGGGGGCAGCATCGAGGCGTCGCCAGCCCAGCCGGGCCACTGCGCGAATCTCTTCGCGCCGTAGCAGCCCCCGGGGTTCACCGGCGGCGTCGTCCAGCGGACGCCGCCGGCGGATTCCGTTCCGCTGCTTGCGCGATGTGGGTAGAACCGCGGGGTTTGCTTTCTAGCCCCGGGGGTTCACCGTGAAGCGCCTGTCCTGTCTGTTCGCGCTCGCCGCTCTTGCCGGATGCGGAGGTTCTTCATCCTCGTCGCATCCGACGCCCGCCACGCTGACTCCTCCTAGCGCGCTGGCTTATTCGACCAACCCCGCCGTCTACAGCGTGGGAATCGCAATTGCGGCGAACACGCCCTCGAGCCAGGGAGGGGCGATCGCATCGTACGCGGTCTCCCCCGCGCTGCCGGCGGGGCTGACGCTCAACACGACGACCGGCGTCATCACCGGCACGCCCACCGCCGTCACGCCCGCAGCGAATTACCAAGTCACCGCCTCCAACGCGGCAGGCAATACTTCGGCGACGCTCTCGATCGCGGTGAATCCCGCGCCGACTGCGGCCACCATCCTGGTGGGTCCGGAATCTCAAAACGTCGTCGCCGGCATGCCCGGCTTTTTCACCGTGCTCGCGCACAGCGACACGCCGCTCACTTTCCAGTGGCTGAACGGAACCAGGCCGGTCGGCGGCGCCACCGGCCCCACCTTCTTCAGCGCCAAAGCGGCGCCGACGGACGACGGCGCATCGTTCGCGGTGACCGTGACCAACGCCGCCGGCAGCCTCCAGAGCGCGCCCGCCACGCTGCACGTCGTCTCCGGATTCAGCGCGGGGCAGGCGCTCGCGAATCCGCGTGACGAGGACACTGCCACCCTGCTGCCTGACGGCACCATCGCGATCATCGGCGGCAACCGCGATGCGGCGGGAAACATCAACACCGCCATCGAACGATACGACCCGAAAACAAAGACAGCCTTCCTCGCTGGGACGACGGCGCCCAGGCTGCTGCATACGGCGACGCTGTTGCCGAACGGCGAACTGCTGGTGGCCGGCGGGCGTGACCTGACCGGCCCGCTCGCGACGGCGGAGCTCTACGACCCGGTTACTCGAGTGTCGTCCAGCACGAGCCCGCTCGGACATGCGCGGCAGAGTCCGACCGCGACCCTGTTGCCGAACGGCAAGGTCCTGCTCGCGGGAGGCGAGGATGCCACGACCGTCTTGGCGACTGCCGAGCTGTACGACCCGGCGACGGGGACGTTCGCGCCGACGGGGAACATGGTGACGGCGCGCCAATTGCACACCGCGACGCTGCTGCGCGACGGCCACGTGCTTCTGGTGGGAGGCAACTCCGGTCCGGGCATTTCGCCCATTGCCACGGCTGAGTTGTACGATCCCGCGACCGGCACGTTCAGCGCGACCGGCAACCTCACCACCCCGCGGACGTTGTTCTCCGCCACGTTGCTTCCCGATGGCAAAGTCCTGATCGCCGGAGGCAGCTCGGCGACCGCGCCGCTCGCGACCGCGGAGCTCTACGACCCTGTCTCGGGCACGTTTTCGGCCACCGGAAGCCTGTCCACCCCGCGCGAGACGCAAGCGGCCGCGCTGCTGCCGAGTGGGAAGGTGCTGATCGCCGGCGGAGAGTCCCAGAACGGTCCCGCCAACACGGCCGAGCTCTACGACGAGGCGTCGGGGACCTTCTCCCCTACGAGCGATGTGCTGTTCCCGAGGACATTCTCGCCGCTCCTCGTCGTGACGCCCCACGGAGACGCCGTTCTCATCGCCGGGTCGGACGACACCGGCCCCATCGCGGCGATGGAACATTACGACGCGCTCGCCGCGGAGTTCTCCCCGACCGGCAGCCTCACCGACGCGCGCGACAAGCACCTCGCCGCAACCCTCGCGGACGGCAGAGTGCTCATCGCGGGAGGCGAGCTCCTCGGGACCGTGCGCAAGCTGGCTTTGACCACCGCCGAAATCTATGACCCGGCTTCCGGAACCTTCACCGCGACGGGCGCGGCGGCAGCGGGCCACGTCGGTGGCAGCGCGACGACTCTGGCCGATGGCAGGGTGCTTTTGGCGGGCGGCGTCGACAACCCCGGCATCGTCGGAAGCACCGCCGAGCTGTTCGATCCCGCCAAGGGAACCTTCACCGCGACTGGCAGCCTTACGGCGCCGCGATCCGGGTTCACTGCAACGCTGCTCTCCTCCGGCAAGGTCCTCTTCGCCGGCGGGGCCGATGGCACCAATGGGCGCGATACGGCGGAGCTGTACGATCCGGCGAGCGGGACGTTCAGCGCGACCGGCGCTCTCGCGAACCCCCGCACGGAGCACACCGCCACGCTGCTTGCGGACGGCCGCGTCGTGATCCTCGGCGGCGAGTCGGGCGGATCGCCTGTCGCCAGCGCCGAGATCTACGATCCGAGGACCGGGACATTCGCACCGGCAGGCGGGCTGCTCGCCCCGCGTCAGTTGCACACCGCGACGGCCATCCAGGCGGGGCGCATCCTCGTCGCGGGGGGCGTTGGTCCCTCTGGCCTGGTTCCCGCGGCGGAGCTGTACGATCCGAACACCGGCACCTCGATCGCGACGGATGTGCTTTCGGTTCCGCGCTGGCAGCACACCGCCACCGCGCTTCCGGACGGAACCGTGCTCATCGCGGGCGGCTCCTCGACGCCGCCGAACGTGGCTGACTTCATCTTGGCCTCGGCGGAGATCTACGATCCCGCGACGGCGACCTTCGGCCGCGCAGGCGATCTGGATGTCGCCCGTGCGACGCACACTGCGACCCTGCTCGCGAATGGAAAAGTGCTGATCGCGGGCGGCCTCGGGCCGGATGGGGCGTCGACCGCCGACGCGGAGCTGTTCCGCTTCTGGTAGCGGTCAGGGACCGTGCGCAGCCGCCTCGACGCCGAGGCGGCCCGCCAGCTCGTTGACCGACGCGCGGAAGCCTTCCAACCCT
This sequence comes from Myxococcales bacterium, assembly GCA_036488495.1. Lineage (GTDB taxonomy): Bacteria > Myxococcota > Myxococcia > Myxococcales > 40CM-4-68-19 > 40CM-4-68-19. The sequence goes on from DASXHM010000332.1 coordinate 10,568, forward strand.
TCCGCCGCGTTGGCCGCGACCAAGGCCGACAGCACCTTCGCCGCCTCGTCCTTGCGGCCGTTCTTCGCCAGCAAGACCGCCCGGCAGCGCTCGCGCATGGCCGAGAAGCCCGGAAGCGCATCGCCCTTCTCCAGCTCGGTGAGCAGCGCGGTCTCGCTCTTGAAGCGGGAGAGGAACGGAAGGATCGACCGATCGAGGATCTCGCGCACTTCGCTCGCGATCAGCGCGCTCGAGACGTTCGGGTTCAGGCTCCACCACACCGCCTCGCCGTCGGGCATGAAGCGGCCGATGCCGGCCTGGATGACCGGTTCGGCGCTGCCCGCGTTCTTCGGGAACGGCTTCCCGCTGTAGGCTTCGTGGAACGCGACCGAGGTGACGGCGACATTGAGGGTGAAGGTCGCCTCCTCCGGCTTCTTGAGCTGGCTCGTCTGGAAGAGGATCACGCGCATGACGCCTTCGCCTGCGCCCACGAAATTGCGCGCGGATTTCTTGTAGCCATTCTCGGCCAGGTGAGGCGCGATGGCAGCGAGCACTTCGTCGAGGATTTCGTTTGGAGCGGCCATGCCGCGGAGTCTGCCAGCGCCTGCACCGAACCGGTCACATCCGGGCGGCCGCTCCGTTGACCAGAGGGCAGAAGGCCAGCCGCGAGGGCTAGCGCATCGCCCCGGCGACGCGGAGCGCGTTCGCCGCAGGTTCGTGCGGTCCGGGATCGCGAGGGTGGATGCCAAAGATCGCCTTCGCCACCCATGGCTCGCCGGTTGCGAAGCCGCGCCCGACCCCGACATTCAAGTCGAAGGTGGCTCCAGCAAAGTCGAGCGCTCCGTACAAGTGGTGGTCCTCTTCCGCGAAGGGCAGTGGCGAGTCGATCGGCCCGAACCCGCCGTAATACTCGGCCCCGAGCGCGAGCGAAGGAACGACGAAGAGCGCGAGCTTCGCCGCCGGCTCGAACTGCGGATGTCCGGCGAAAGGCCCCGCCAGATCCGTCGCCAGGATCGGATTCACCGACGCATAGACGGGGCCGATCCGGGCGTCGACGATCGGGCGGACTTCGCTGCCCCATCGATTGGCCTCGTACGCCTCGGGGACCAGCGACAGCTCGGTGTTCACCGCGAGGCCGAGGAACCCGAACAGCTTCGAAGGCCATTTCGCTTTGAAGCGCAGCTTCGCGCCGGCGTAGTCGTAGGAGCCGTCGGGCCGCAGCGCGCCTTGCAGATATCCGCCCAACTCTGCCCAACCAAAGAGCCCCAAGTGCGGTTCGAGCGTGGTGTGGAACACGTGGTTGGTCGGCAGCTCGGCACCTTCAGGGAGAGAGCTGCCGCTCGCCACGTAGTTGAGGTGCACCTCGAGCCCGGGCTCGCCCTCGCGCGCCACTTCCGAGTCGTACACCTGAATCTCGAAGCGGTCCTGCGCCTGCGCAGCCGCCGCGGCACAGAGGACGCCTGCGAAGATCGCCCGCCAATCCGGCATTGCCGCGTTCTTTCATACCGCGCGCTGGCCGTGCAATGCGCAGACTGTGTACGCCGCGTTGCACTCTGTTGCGGGATGATTGCAAAGGCGGCGGCGAAATGAACGGCGGGGTGCACTTTGCCTTCCGTCGAGCCGCTTTTTGCAGCATACCTCTTCGCGGTCGAAGGAGGATTCGCAGCCGATGATGTGGCTCGTTCGGATGGCGCTCAAGCGCCCTTACACGTTCGTCGTGATGTCGATGCTGATCGTCATCGTCGGGGTGCTCACCATCCTGCGGATGCCGAAGGACATCTTTCCGGACATCGACATCCCGGTCATCTCGGTGGTGTTCAACTACTCTGGCCTCCAGCCGGACGACATGGAGCGGCGCATCGTCAGCAACTACGAGCGCGCGCTCACCACCACCGTCAACGACATCGAGCACATCGAGAGCCAGTCGTTGACGGGCGTCGCGGTGATCAAGATCTTCTTCCAGCCGGGCGCCAAGATCGAGGCTGCCACAGCGCAGGTCACCGCCATCTCCCAGGCCGCCACCCGCTCGATGCCGCCGGGAACGACGCCGCCCTTCATCATCCGCTACAGCGCCTCCAACGTGCCCATCCTGCAGGTCGCGCTGGAGAGCCAGCAGCTCTCCGAGCAGCAGCTCTTCGACTTCGGCATCAACTTCATCCGCCCGGACTTGACCACCATCCAGGGCGCGCAGCTTCCCTATCCGTACGGCGGCAAGCAGCGGCTGATCATGATCGACATCGATCCGCAGCGGCTCTTCGCCTGGGGCTTGTCCCCGCGCGACGTCAACAACGCGGTCGCGAACCAGAACGTCATCGTCCCCACCGGCACCGCGAAGATCGGCCTCAACGAATATCCCATCGTCCTCAACTCCAGCCCCGACCTGCTCAGCCAGCTCGAGTCGATTCCGGTCAAGGTGGTGCGCGGCACCACCGTCTACGTCCGCGACGTCGCCCACGTCCGCGACGGGTATTCGCCGCAGACCAACATCGTCCACGTCGAAGGCCAGCGGTCGGTGTTGATGAGCATCTTGAAGCAGGGCAGCGCCAGCACCTTGGACGTCGTCCGGCGCATCCGCGACGTGCTTCCCGGCACGCTCTCGCGCCTGCCCAAGGAGCTGAAGGTTTCACTGCTCTTCGACCAGTCGGTCTTCGTCCGCGCGTCGATCGAGGGAGTGGTGAAGGAAGCCGGCATCGCCGCCGCGCTCACCGCGCTGATGCTGCTCATCTTCCTCGGGAGCTGGCGGAGCACCTTCATCGTCCTCGTCTCCATCCCGCTCTCCATCCTGGTCGCCATCATCGTGCTGGCCGCGCTGGGCGAGACGCTCAACGTGATGACGCTCGGAGGGATGGCGCTGGCCGTCGGCATCCTGGTCGACGACGCCACGGTGGAGATCGAGAACGTCCACCGCAACATGGCGCAGAAGAAACCCATCCTCAGGGCCATCCTCGACGGCGCGCGCGAGATCGCGACGCCCGCCCTGGTTTCGACACTGTGCATCTGCATCGTCTTCGTGCCGGTCGGCTTCATCACCGGCGCCGCGCGCTCGCTCTTCGTGCCGCTCGCGATGTCGGTCGTGTTCGCGATGCTCACCTCGTACTTCCTCTCGCGAACGCTGGTGCCGACCATGATGCACTACCTGATGGCGGCGGAGGCGCAGCGCCATCTGGAAGGCCACGACGAGAAGCCGAAGAACGCCTGGGGCCACTTCATCACCAGGTTCGAGGCCGGCTTCGCCCGGCTGCGCGACCGTTACGGCGGCATGCTCGCCTGGACTCTGCAACACAGGCGCGCCTTCGTCCTCTGCTTCCTCGGCTTCGTGGTCGCCTCGGTTTCGCTTCTGCCGTTGCTCGGGCGCGACTTCTTTCCCACCGTCGACGCGGGCCTGATCAAGCTGCACGTGCGCGGCGTGCCGGGAACGCGCATCGAGGAGACCGAGCGCAAGTTCGTGCAGATCGAGGACGCCATCCGCACCGTCATTCCCCCCGAGCACATCGAGACGCTGCTCGACAACATCGGCATCCCCTACAGCGGCTTGAACCTCTCGCTCAGCGAAGGCGCTTTGATCTCGCCGGCCGACGGGGAGATCTTCATCGCCTTGAAGAAGGACCACCCGGCGACCGCGCCCTACGTGCGCAAGATCCGCGAGACGCTGGCGCAGCGCTTTCCCGAGGACACCTTCTTCTTCCTCGCGCCGGACATTTCCACGCAGGTGCTCAACTTCGGGCTCCCCGCGCCCATCGACGTGCAGATCGTCGGCGCCGTCGGCAACGAGGGCGCGAACTACGCCGTGGCGAAGGACATCGCGACCAAGGTTGCGGCGGTGCCCGGTGCGGTCGATGTCCACCTCGCGCAAGTGCCGAGCCAGCCCGAGCTTCGCATCGACGTGAACCGCACCATGGCGGGGCAGGTCGGGTTGACCGAAAAGGACGTCGCGAGCGATCTCTTGGTGTCGCTCGCCTCCAGCCAGGTGGTGCAGCCGACCTACTGGCTCGACAAGCGCGGGGTGCAGTACCTGGTTGCGGTGCAGACCCCGCAGCGCGACATCGACTCCATCAACGCGCTCGCCGCCAGCCCCATCTCGAACGGCAGCGAGCAGCCGCAGCTCCTCTCCAACATGGCGGCCATCACCCGCACCGAAGGCCCGGTCAACATCACCCACTACAACATCGCCCGGACCTACGACGTGCAGGCCAACGTCGACGGCACCGACCTGGGCTCGGTCGCCGACAAGGTGACGCACATCGTCGACCAGATGAA
>DASXHM010000352.1:0-5624 GCA_036488495.1 Myxococcales bacterium
AACCAGTAGACGACCGGCGCTTTGCGCAAGAGCAAGACGCAGAAGAGCGCGGTGACCGACGCCGCGAAAGCGCCGAAGACGTTGGCCATCCACTTGGGAATCTTCGCGCCCAAGCCCGCGAGGATGGCGGCGGCGAGCAGCGGAACCACGACTGGCCAGGGAGCGAGCGCCACGAATCTAGCCTTTCAATGACCGGAGCTTCGCGGGATCGAGCGAGCCGCCCTGCTGGTGCGCTTTGGCGGCGAGCGCGAGGAGCAGCGCCACGACCGTCGCTTCCACCACCACGTCCGTGAGCATCAGCGCCTGCACCACCGGGTCGACCGCGGACGTGCCGGGCAGCATGTCGACGAAGACGGGGGCGACGCCTCCCGCCTTGTAGCCGATGCCGAGAAGCAAGAGATACGTCGCCGACTGCATCACTCCCAGGCAGACGATCAGATGGACGAGGTTCTTGCTGGTGACGATTCCGTAGAGGCCCCAGAGGAGCACCCAGAGCGCCACCGCGTACGGGAGCAGGCTCACTTCGTCTCCTTGCGCAGGACTTCTTCGACGAACACGCTCAAGAGCTCGACGAAGCCGGCGGCCACTGCGACGCCGACGGTCAGGTTGAGAAGAAAGATGGTGCCGCCCGACCAGGCCTCACCAGCGCTCCCGAGCGGCACGACGTTCTCCAAGAACGCCTTGCCGGCGAAGAGGCCGAGAATGCCGACCAGCGCGTAGCCCGCGGCGCCGACGGCTTCGCCACCCTTCACCAACGGTGGCGGCGCGATGCGCAGGTAGCTCTTCGCGTGCGCGCACAGGTAGACGAGCAGCGGCGCGGTGGCGAGGACGACTCCGCCTTGGAAGCCTCCTCCCGGCGACACCGCACCGCTCGTCACCATGTAGATGCCGAAGCACACCATCAAAGGGACGAGCATCACCGCGAGCACGCGGACCGCATCGCTGTCGGGCGCCTTGCGCGGCTCCCAATGGTCTTCGCTTTCGTCCTCCTCTTCGTCTTCCTGCTTGCGGAGGATGGCGGACACGGCGATGACGGATGCGAAGAGGATGAACTCCTCGCCCAAGGTGTCGAGGCCGCGGTAGTCGAAGTTGACGGCGGAGACGACGTCGGTCGCCTTGCGTTCGCCGACCGCGACCGCGTTCAGCACTTCGCCGTAAGCGCCGTGGTACGCACCGGCCGGTGGAATGCCCCTCGCTCCGGCGATGGTGACGGTGGCAAGCCCGGCAGCGCCGAGCGCGAAAAGGATCATCCGCGCTTTCATTCGCGCGCCTCCGCGGGTTGCGGCGTTTGCGCATCGCCTTCGACCCCGTCAGCTTGCGCGCGTTCCTCGGCGGCGCGGGCCTGATCGTTGCGCTTCACCTTGAGGAGCGTGAGAACAATCATGAGCGGCAGCGCCACCGCGCCCACCACGATTTGCGAGAGCGCCACGTCGGGGGCCTGGAAGACGAAGAAGACCAGCGCGAGCACGAGACCGTACAAGCTCACCGCGATGGCCTGGTTGAGCGGGTCGCGCGTCCGCACCACCTGCATCGACCCGAAGGCGACGAGGAGGAGCAAGAGCACTTGCACAGCGCCGATCATGAATCTTGCTCCGGCTTCGGCTGTGGCGGCGGCTGGGCGGGAGGCCAGGTGCCTTCCTTCCGCACCCAGACTGCGCGCGCGGTCGCCTGGGTGACGACGGCGTTCATCAAGAACAGCACCACCGCGACCAGCGCCACCTTCGCCGCGGCCTGCTTCTGCGGATCGTGGAGCAAGACGGCGACGGTGAGAAGCCCCGAGGAGACGCTGCACGGCAGGGTGATGTAGTGCAGCCGCTGGTACGGGTCGCGCATCAGCCACACGCCGACCGCGCCGATGACCGCGAAGAAGACCGCGAGCCCGAGCAGGATTCCGGCGATCACAGCCACCTCTCCAAGGCACGCGCGAAGACGAGACCGCCGCCGAACGAGAGCAGCGCCTGGGTGAGCGCGAGGTCGAGGAAGAGCGGCCGCTGCATGGCTTCCGCGAGCGTGACCAGGGCGAGCGTCGTCACCGTCGACGCCATCTCCAAGGCCACCAGCCGATCGAACGGATTTTCCGCGCGGAAGGCGACCAAGGCGCAGGGGACGAGGCCCGCGCAGAGGACAAAGCTCGCGAGCAGCCAGCCGTTCACGACTTCGCTCCCAGCCGCTTGGTCATCTCCGGCACTTCGCTCTTCTGGATCTGGTGGTAGACGAGCAACCCCTTTTCGCGGTCGATGCCGATGATGACGAAATTCGGGGTGGCGGTGGTGTAGCCGATGGCGAGCGCGCGGCGGAACGCGGAGTCTTCGTCGTCGTCGCCCGCGTCGAAGGGCACGCTGAAAAGCAGCGACTCGGCCGGCTTGCGCAGGAAGATCTGCCGCGCCAGCACCGCCACCACTTCCCAGGTGCCGACGACGATCAACTTCGGCATCCGCCAGGCCTGGGCGAGAAAGCGGAACTGGGTGCGCAGCGGGCTCAGCCGCTCCTTCAGGACGACGCGCGCGGCGAGGAGCGTGATGGTGCAGGCGACGACGCCGTAGAGCAGCACGTCGAGCGCGAACTTGCCCTCGAAGACGTGCCAGAGGAGCAGGAAGAACGCCCAGAGGCAGAGCCAAGGAAGCACGAATGGCAAATAGGGACGACCTGAACGGGCGGCAATCCCCTCGGCCGCACGTCCCAAGAAGGCGGCACTCTCTCGGCCGCGCGTCCCGTAGGGCTACGCATGACCCGAAGAACATCCATGCGCAGCCTAGGGGTCCAAAAGCTCCAGGAGGAACACGCATGAAGAGCCCCATCAACGCGCTCCAGGATCTGATCCACCTCGACATGGACGCCATCAACGCCTACCAGAAGGCCATCGACGCCTGTGACCACGAGCCGGTCGCAGCCCAGCTTCGCTCGTTCCAGGGCGACCACCGCCGCCACGTCCAGGACCTCACCGCCGAGCTGACCCGGCTAGGCGAGAAGGCCGACGTCCGCCCGGACGTGAAGGGCTTCTTCATCGAAGGCTTCACCGCGCTGACCAGCGTCGGCACGCGCAGCGCGTTGATGTCGATGAAGGGCAACGAGCACCTCACCACCTCGAAGTACAAGGCCGCGCTCGAGTTGCAGGACCTGCCGGAGTCGGCGAAGATCCTGCTGCGCAAGAACTACGACGACGAAGTCCGGCATCTGCGCTGGATTGAGGATGCGCTGCAGCGCAAGGTCTGGGAAGGCACCGCCGCCTCGCCTTAGCTCGTTTCCTGGCTCCGGCAGAGGGAACCAAGCCCGGTCGCGTCCTCTCGGCGGACGTGCGTGGTACTACGTCTATCCACGCCGTCCGAACAAGGCCAAGCTGCAGCTCTCCGAGAGGACAACCGATGCCCGAAACCGGGCCCGTGCTGGTCGTCGACGACAACGAAGACCTGCGGGAACTGCTCTGCGAGTACCTCACCCTGCTCGGCCACCGGCCGGTGGCGGCGCGCGACGGACTGGAAGCGCTGCAGCTCCTCGCGGGGGGCCAGAAGCCGAAGCTCGTTCTCTTGGACCGGAACATTCCCCGGCTGGACGGGCTCTCGTTTCTGGAAGAAGCCGGGCCGAGGCTTCGCGGCGTGCCGGTGATCTGGATGACCGGAGCGGCGGACGACGTGCAACATCCGCTGGTGCGGGCGACCTTGCGCAAGCCGTTCGATTTGGAAGCGCTCGAACGGGCGGTCCGGACGTACGTGACGCCCTGACGCTTCGCCGATGAGGCATCGGGGACGCGAAGGGGGCGCGGTCAGCGCGCTTCCGGCAATAGCCCCCAGCTCGCCGCCAGCCTGACCAGATCGAGCGCGCTGTGCACGCCGAGCTTGTGCAAGACTCGCGAGCGGTGCGTCTCCACCGTCCGGCGGCTGATGTTCAATTCGCGCGCCACGTCGCGGGTGGTCTTGCCGCCGACGGTCAGCTCGAAGACCTGCCGCTCACGCTGCGTCAGCGCGGCGAGCGGGTGCGCGGTCTGCCGGGCGCGGATGGCGTTGCTGCCGCCGGGAAACTTCTCCGCCAGCTCCGGCGCGAGGTAGGGGGCCCCGCGGGCGACCCCGCGAATGGCTTCCACCACCTCTTCCGCAGGCTGGCTCTTGCAGGCGTACCCCAAGACGCCGGCGCGGAAGGCCTCCGCCACGCTGGGCTCGTCCGCGACCATGCTGAGGGCCAGCATCCGGCGCTGCGGATCGTTGCGCAAGAGCTCGCGCGCGAGCGTCAACCCCGAGATGCCGGGCATCATCAGGTCCATCACCACCACGTCCGAATGCGTCTGCTGCAGCATGGTGAGCGCGGTGGCGGCGGAAGTGCTGGCGACCACCACGCGCAGATCGGGTTGGCTTGCGATGACGGCCTGGAGCCCGTCGAGGAAAAGCTGGTGGTCGTCGACGAGTGCGACGGTGGTGCTGGGACCCATTGTGTGAACCTGGCTGGAGGTGCAGAGCGGGCAGTCGGGCAGTCGATTTCGGTCGCCGCGGGAGTCCCTCATGTTTAACTCAATCGCGTGGTAAAGCGCGACATTGTCGTCATTTGCTCGTCAGCGGGCGGCGTGGAAGCGCTGACCTCCTTGGTGGCGGCCCTGCCTGCCGGGCTCCCGGCGTCGCTCTTCATCGTGCAGCACATTCCGGCCGCTCATCAGAGCTTCTTGCCGCAGCTCTTGACCAAGGCAGGAAGGCTTCCCGCCACCCATCCGCGGGACGGTGAAACAATCGTTTCGGGGCACGTCTACGTGGCCCCGCCGGACCACCATCTGCTCATCGAGGACGGCACGATCCGGGTGCGGCGGGGGCCGCGCGAGAACGGCCACCGCCCGGCGGGCGATGCGCTGTTCCGCACGGCTGCCCGGGCCAAAGGCCCGCGGGTGATCGGCATCGTCCTCACCGGCGCGCTCGATGACGGCGCCGCCGGCCTCTTCGCGGTGAAGCAGCGCGGCGGCTTCGCGGTGGTGCAGGATCCCGAGGACGCCTACTGCCCGGACATGCCCCGCGCCGCGCTCGACCACACCGACGTCGACGCAGTGGCAAGCCTCGGGGAGATCGCGCGGCAGCTTCCCGCCTGGACCAGTCAATCGGTCGATGAAGCGCCGGACGTCAACTCGCTGATCGCGGCCGAGGCGGACATCGCCCTGCAAGGCTCGACCGAGTACGTCCGCACTCCCGGAACGCCGTCGACCTTCAGCTGCCCGGACTGCGGCGGGGTGCTCAACGAGATCGAAGACGACCGGAGGCTGCGCTTCCGCTGCCAGGTTGGCCACGCCTTCAACCGCTCCTCGCTTCACGCGGCCCAGTCGGAAGTGCTGGAGGCGGCGCTGTGGGCCGCGCTGCGCGCGCTCGAACAGCAGGCAGACCTCGGCAGGCGCCTCACCGCCAAGGCAAGGCGGATCAATCAGCCGAAAAGCGCTTCCTGGCACGAGGAGCGTGCCGAGACTTCAGAGCAGCAGGCGAACCTGATTCGCGAGCTTCTCGGAGCGGCTCCACGGAAAGCTCGCTCGCGCTGAACGCCGGCAATTCGACGGTGAAGATGGCGCCGCCGTTCGGCCGGTTCGCAGCGTAAATCGTCCCGCCCATCCGTTCGACGAGGCTCGCGCAGATGAAGAGGCCGAGCCCCGTGCCTTTGCCGCC
>DASXHM010000381.1:0-7192 GCA_036488495.1 Myxococcales bacterium
GGCCGTGTCGAACCTGCTGCGCAACGCCATCCACCATGGGCTGCCGGCCACGCCGGTGCGGGTCGTCCTGAGAAGTGAGCCGGGGCTGGCGTTCATTGCGGTCCACAACCAGGGTCCTCCGATCCCTGAGGAAACGCTGCCGCTCATCTTCGATCCGTTCAAGCGCGGCGACCGGCTCCGGACCGAAGGCCAGGGGCAGGGGTTGGGCCTCGGCCTCTACATCGTGCAGAAGGTGGTGGAGGCGCACGGCGGCCATGTCGAGGCGCGCTCCACCCGCGGCGAAGGGACGACGTTCACGCTGGTCTTGCCGCGCTGACAGCCGAATGCGTGGAATGTGAGATTGTCCTCGCGACGAGGCCCTGCGACAGGAGGCAAAAGCCGATGGTATCCGAGCTGTTCGATCCCGCTGCCTGGCGCGAGGTCGAAGGATTTGATTTCGCCGACATCACCTACCACCGCGCGGCCGACGTGGGGGCGGTGCGCATTGCGTTCAATCGGCCCGAGGTGCGCAACGCGTTCCGGCCGCGCACCGTCGACGAGCTCTACCGCGCGCTCGATCACGCCCGGATGAGCTCGGACATCGGCTGCGTCATCCTCACCGGAAACGGCCCTTCGCCGAAGGATTCCGGTTGGGCGTTCTGCTCCGGCGGCGACCAGCGCATCCGCGGCAAGGACGGATACAAATATGCGGCGGGCGAAACCGCCGAGACCGTCGATCCCGCCCGCGCTGGGCGGCTGCACATCCTGGAAGTGCAGCGGTTGATCCGTTTCATGCCCAAGGTCGTGCTCTGCGCCGTGTCGGGTTGGGCTGCCGGTGGCGGCCACAGCCTGCACGTCGTCTGCGATCTCACGCTCGCCAGCCGCGAGCACGCGCGCTTCAAGCAGACCGATGCGGATGTGGCGAGCTTCGATGGCGGCTACGGATCGGCTTATCTCGCGCGGCAGGTCGGGCAGAAGTTCGCCCGGGAGATCTTCTTCCTGGGCGACGAATATTCCGCCGACGACGCCTTCCGGATGGGGATGGTGAACCGCGTCGTTCCCCATGCGGAGTTGGAGAAGACCGCGCTCGAGTGGGCGCGGAAGATCTGCGCGAAGAGCCCGACCGCGCAGCGGATGCTGAAGTTCGCCTTCAACCTCATCGACGACGGGCTCGTGGGGCAGCAGATCTTTGCCGGGGAAGCGACGCGGCTCGCCTATGGCACCGACGAAGCCCGCGAAGGCCGCGACGCATTCCTCGAAAAGCGCCCACCAAACTTCCGCAAGACCCCCTGGTCGTATTGACCTCAGGGCACGGCAAACACCTGGAACGTCGGCGTGCCGAAACCACTGAACCCGCCCCCGCCGCAGAATGCCGTCAGATTCCTGCCGCCGGGAGAGAACCCCACACCGACGAGCGGCTGCAATGACTCGCAAGGCGATGGCCAGGTCACGATCCTGGCGTAGCTGGCTACGTCGTAGAGCTCGATCCCGGCGGAAGTGACGGTCGCGAAACGACGGCTGTCCGCCGAGAATGCGGCGCCAGAAGGAAAGGTGCCTCCGTTGAGGTAGCTGCCTTTGAGGATCGCAAGCTGGGCGGGATCGCGGTCGTCGATTCCGGTGTTGGTGATCGTATCCCCGGCCGTGCAGACGATGCTGAAGTGCGCGCCGTCGGGTGACATGGCCATGGCGGTGCCCTCGGTGCAGTGCCCATCCTCTTCCTGGAGCGTCAAAGTACCGTTCCCGACCGCGTACCTGCGAACGACGGTCGGACTGTCCACCAGGAGAGCAGAGGTGAAGAGCTGCTGGTGCACGGGATCGAACAGCAGGTTGAAGTCGAAGGTGCGCAATGGGTACGTTGCCGCGATGTGATTGGTCGCGCCGTCGATCTGCACCACCGCTCCCGGAATGCGGACGAAAATCTGGCCACCCGCCACGCTCATGTCGAAAGGCAGATCGGGCAGCATCACCTTCTGGACTACTCCGTCGGCGCCGAGCCGTTCCAGCCAATGTGCATCACGCATCTCTGCCCAGATCGCCGCGTGATCGCGGTCATAAGCGAGCCTCTGCGGCGTAGCCGCGAGTTGGGCGGTCGTGATTGTCGTTCCCGCGGCATTGACCAGCATCAACCGATTGTTCCGTTCGTCCGCTACCACCGACGCGCCGCCGCAGAGTGCGACACCTGCGTTCAGGTCAGGGAGCTCGATCGGGCCTCGCGAGGCGTTCGCCGGTTCGTTCGTGCAGTCGGCGCCGAGAACATCCGCCCATGGCGCGGACGAGCCGTTGCCCGGAGGCGGCGGCGGTTCGAACGCGAAGACTTGAAGCGCAGGATCGTAGCCCGTCGAGCCAGGAATTGCGCTTGGGCTGATGCAGGAGGCAACGAGGTTCTTGCCGCCAAGCGAGAACGCCAGCCTTGTCGCTCCGACGCAGTTCCAGGGACGATTCCACACCGCCACGTGCGTCTGGACGTCGAAGACGATGATGCCGTCGAGGTTGCTCGTCGCATAGAAGCGGCTGTCCGGGGAAAAGGCGCCACCCGTTGGATACGGCCCGACGGCATAGGCGCCGTTGTCCAAGAACAGGTTCCCGGTATCGCGATCCGCCGTGACGTACGATCCGCCTCCGTTGCTGTCGCCGGCTCCGCAGGAGGTGCTGAAGTGAAGCCCATCCGGTGAAACAGCCATGCCATTGCCGGCCTGGCACTGGCGTTCGGCATCCGCCGCGTGCAGCGGCGAAACGAGCGGGACGCGCGCGATGTCGGTAGGCTCCTGTTCGTCCGAGGTGAACACCTGATTGTTCACCGCGTCGTAGACGATTTCGAGGTCCAATGCGCGGGCCGTCGCCTCGCCGGGCCCGTAATTGAACGTCTGCAGAAAAGCGCCGGACGCAGAATCCAATTCACCGATGCCGTTGCCGTCGAAAAAAAGTGCATAGGCCTTGCCGCGGCCCGCCGCGATCGCGAACGGAAAAGAAGGTGTATCGACGTAAGAAACGCCGCCGTCGAGATCCATGCGTGCGAGCTGCGAGCTGCCGAAGAGGGTGGACCAGATGACGCCCGTTTCGCTGTCGAGCGCGATTCGTCTCGGCGCGCCGTTCAACGGCGAAGTGCGAACGATGCCGCCGTCCGGGTTCACCAGGACGAGAAGATCGTTCACATCGTCGGCGAAGACCGCGCGCCCGCCGCAGAGCGCCACGAAATCGATCGCATACGGCAGGCTCGACAGCCCGCAAGGGGAGGCGGAGATGTCCTCGTCCGGGCAATCAATGAGGGGGCGTCCTTCGAGGGGCCCGGCCGGTCCGTCGGCAACGCACGTTCCCGCGTCTGCCGATGCATTCGCCTGACCCGCATCGGTCGATGCGTCACTGCCTTCGGGAGTCGACGTGACCGAAGGCGGCGTCGACGACGGGGGTGCCGTCCCAATAGCGCCGGTGCATGCTCCGATCGCGGCGGCGCAGAGCGCGAAAGAAAACACAATTTGAAAACGACCGAAAGGACGCGCCACGAAGCTCCACGCCGGGCGCACGAAACGCGTTCCCCGCTTCGATTGACGTATCACGACACCTCGGCCCTCACGAAGCCGAGATCTCCTACAGGCCATTCCTGATAGAGGCCGGACGCCGAGGACGTCCAACCGCTCAAATCCATCAGGGCCGGGCAGTTTCCAAGATCGCTTCGACGTCGAGGGTGAGCTCGATCAGATCGCCCACCACCACGCCGCCCTTGTCGAGCGGGCTGTTCCAGCTGACGCCGAAATCGTGGCGGTTGATGGTGGTAGTCGCGACGAAGCCGTGGCGCGTTTTGGGGCCCTGGTCGCGGCCGTCTTCCCACCATGGCGTCTGCCAGCTGCCGAGTGAATGGACTTCGAGCTGCGCCGGCTTGGTGACGCCGCGAATGGTGAGCTCGCCTTCGACGAGAAAGTCCTGCGCGCCGGTACGTCCCGCGACCTTGCCGCGATACCGGATTTCGGGAAACCGCTCGACGTCGAGAAAGTCCGCGCTGCGGAGGTGCGCATCGCGCGCGGGCTCGCCCGTGTGCAGATTGCGAGCGTCGATGACGGCTTCGAACCTGGCGTTGAGCGGCTCCGCCGGATCGAAGTCGAGCGTTCCGTGGACGTCCTTGAAGTGGCCGCGGACGTAGGTGACCATCATGTGCCGCGCGCAAAAAGCCGCCGCCGTGTGGCCGGGCTCGAAGAACCACTTCGCCATCCGCTACCTCCCCATCGTGTCGGCTTTCACGCTCGAAACGCCAGGCGCGATCTAGAGCAGCTCGGCGAGCTTCTGGCGGGCGTCTTCGGCGAAGCCGAGCGTGAGCTCGTCGCCCACTTCGATGATCGGCCGGCGCACGCGGGCGCCGTCGTCCGCGAGCCACGCAATCAGTTTCTCGCCCGAGAGCCCTTCCGCCTCGGCCCGGCGCTTGGGCGCGACCAGGTGTAGGGCGCCGCCGGCCTTTTTCGCCAGCGCGCGCAGCTCCTCGCGGCTGAGCGGGTCGGTGATGAGGTTCCGCTCCTCCGCTTCAATCTTCTTCTGCGCGAGAAACTCCCGCGCGTTCTTGCAGCCCGTTCAACCGGGCTTGCCGTAGTAGCGAATCATGCGCGAACCCTACCTCAAGACTTGTGGGGCTGGAATATGTCGCCGCGTCGCGCGTAGCATCCGGGTATGGACCCCTCCGTCGCGAAAGCCATCAGCGAAGTGCTCGGCCCGTTTCTGGGCGTTCTCGCCTGTGGCGCCATCCCCGTCACGCTCGTCTTTCTCACCAAGCACTTCAAGCTGCGGACGCGCGAGCTGGAGTTGGAGGCGGAGTTGCATGGACGCGCGTCGCAGGCGCGATTGCAAGCGCTCGAGACGCGCCTCTCCGCAATGGAGGGCGCGCTCGGGTCAATCGCGCAGGGTCTCGGCCACCGCCACGAGCTGCCGGCGGAGGCGCCCGAGGTGGCACGACTGGTCGCTGCCGAGCGCGGCTGAAACTCCACCCTGCAGTGACGGCAGCTATACTGTTGCTCGTGAACGCGGATCCCGCACGGCAGGAGCTCCTCGCCACGCTGGCCGAGCACCGGCGCGGTTTCCTTTCGTTTCTCGAGCGGCGGGTCGGGCATCGCGAGACGGCCGAGGACGTCCTGCATGACGCCTTCGCGCGCAGTTTGGACAAGCTGCCCCTCACCTCCGGCGAGAGCGCGGTGGGCTGGTTCTACCGGGTGCTGCGCAATGCCGTCGTCGACCACTACCGGCGGGGCGGCGCGAGCGAGCGGGCCCTGGCCGCGTTCACCCAAGAGCTCGACCAACAGTCCGAGCCGTCGCTCGACGACCGCGACGCGGTCTGCCGCTGCGTGTCGCGCCTCGCCGAGACCCTGAAGCCGGAATACGCGCTGGCGCTCCGCCGCATCGACCTCGAGGGCGTCTCGGTGCGCGACTTCGCGGTTGAAGCGGGCATCTCGCCCAACAACGCCGGGGTGCGCGTGTTCCGGGCGCGCGAGACCTTGCGCAAGCGCGTGGTGAGCTGGTGCGGATCGTGCGCGTCGCAGGGTTGCGTGGACTGCACCTGCGGAGAGCCCGGCAGCACCGGGTGCGCCTACCCCAGGTCTTGAGAGGAGTGGGCGCTACCTTCCGCTATTTCGCGGTAGCGCAGCGGCAGTTTCCTGCGCAGTTGCACACCGGCTGGCAGCCGCAGTTCGGGCCGCAAGTGCAGGTCTCCGCCTTCGTGCAGCCGCAGGACTTCTTCTCGCACCGGCAATCGTTCTGATTCGTCGTCATTGCGCTCTCCTTTTCGGGGGCCTCGTTGCCCGCCGTCGACAGGAGAGACGCACGCGCCGCCGGACCATTACACCGGTCGCAAAAGCGGCCTGGGAGCACACTCCTTGGCCCGAGCCAGCAGCAGCTCCCGTTCGCGCGCGTTCTGCGTCAGAGACGCGGCGCGCTCGAGCTCCGCGCGGGCCTCGTCGCGACGGCCGAGCTTGAGCAAGAAGTCGCCGCGGACGCTCGGCAGCGGATGGTAGCCTTTCAGCGCCGGCTCGCTCATCAGCGCGTCCACGAGCTCGAGCCCCGCCTGTGGCCCGAACGCCATCGAAACCGCGACCGCGCGATTGAGCTCGACCACCGGCGACTGCGTGATCTGGACGAGCGCGTCGTAGAGCGCGACGATCTTCTTCCAATCGGTTTGGTCGGCCCGGTGAGCTCTCGCGTGGCAGGCGGCAATGGCGGCCTGCAGCGCATAGGGCCCGAGCGGCTGCGCGAGCGATTCCGCGCGCGCAAGAGCGGCAAGACCGCGCTGGATCAAAACGCCATCCCAGCGGCCGCGATCCTGATCGAAGAGCAGCACCGGCTCGCCTGTGGGCCCGACCCGCGCTCGTGCGCGCGAGGCGTGCAACTCCATCAGCGCGACCAGGCCGTGCACTTCCGCCTCGTCCGGCAGAAGCCCCGCCAGGATGCGCCCGAGCCGCAGCGCATCGTCGCAAAGCCCGACGCGCATCCATTCGTCGCCCCGCGTCGCCGCGTAGCCCTCGTTGAAGATCAGGTAGATGACCTCCAACACCGAAGGCAGCCGCGCCGACAGCTCCGCTGCGCGCGGAACCTCGAACGGCACCCGCGCCTCGGCCAGCGTCCGCTTCGCACGGACGATGCGCTGGGCAATGGTCGGCTCCGCAACCAAAAAGGCGCGGGCGATCTCGGAAGTGCTGAGGCCGCCGAGGAGCCGCAGCGTCAGCGCCGCGCGCGCGTCCGGCGCCAGGATCGGGTGGCAGGCGACGAGGATGAGCCGCAGCAGATCGTCGCCCACGTCATCGAGGTCGCTCTCCCTGGGATCGATCGAGCGCGTCTCGCCGGAGGCGGCGTGCTTGCGTTCGAGCATCTGTTGCCGTCGAAGCTGGTCGATGGCGCGGTTCTTCGCAGTCGCCATCAGCCACGCAGCGGGATTGTCCGGGATGCCCGCCTGCGGCCACCGTTCGAGGGCGGCCACCAGCGCCTCCTGTGCGAGATCTTCGGCGAGGCCGAGGTCGCGAACCACCCGCACGAGACCGCCGATCAACCGCGACGACTCAATGCGAAAGACCGCCTCGATCGCGTTGCGGGTGGTTCGCTCGTCCATTCACGCCTCGCGTTGCTCGTCGATCACGCCTTGCGCTGCTGCTCGAGTTGCGCGCGCATGCGCTCCTCCTGCGCGCGCAGCTCGGGCGTGAGCTCCTTGCCGAAGTCCTCCGCCTCGAACACGGGCCGGATCTCGAGC
>DASXHM010000153.1:0-19697 GCA_036488495.1 Myxococcales bacterium
GACGAGCGGGCGCTCTTCACCGGCGAACGCACCACCGAGCTGCAGCAGAAGCGCTACCGCACCATCCAGATCATCCGCGGCAACAAGACCGAGCTCGCGGGCATCTCGCTGCGCGGGAAGGAATGAGCCATGGCCCTCGTCGTCGCCGTCTTTGCCTCGAGTTCCGCCTTCTTGCTCGCTCTCATCGCCGGTTCCGTCCTGCGCCGCGCCTTCGAACAGTACCAGGAGCGGTACGTCACGAAGTCGCTGCAGGACTTGAGCGGGATGTTCCTCTTCGTCTCGCCGGAGCAGGTCCTCTGGCTGAACGCGGCCGCCTTCGCGGTCTTTGCCGGCGTCGGGTTCCTCTTCGGCGGAGCATTCTGCGCCGCCATCCTCGCCATCGCCGGATTCTTCGCTCCGGGCGCGGCGGTCAAGATGTACCGCGCGCGGCGCGTGCGCCGGTTCGACGTCCAGCTCGCGGAGGCGCTGCAGCAGCTCGCCAACGCGCTCCGCGCCGGCCTGACCCTGCCGCAGATCGTCGAGCAGATCGGCCGTGAAGCGCCCGCGCCGCTCGGGCAGGAGTTCGGGCTCTTCTCCAAACAAGTGAAGCTCGGCATTCCGCTCGAGGAGGCGCTCGCGAACATGGCCGCGCGGGTCGGCTCCGAAGACCTCGCGCTGGTGGCCGTCTCCACCAACATCGCGCGGCAGCTCGGCGGCAACCTCGCCGAGATGTTCGACACCATCGCCGGAACGGTGCGGGAGCGGTTCCGCCTCGAGGGCAAGATCGCGGCGCTGACCAGCCAGGGAAAATTGCAGGGCTGGGTCGTCGCCGGCCTGCCGCTCGCCATCGGGCTCTTCTTCAGCCGTTACCGTCCCGACCTGATGGAGCCGATGTTCGAAGGGCTCTTCGGATACGTGCTCGTCGGCGCCATCGCGCTTCTCGAGGCGATTGGCTTTCTCCTCATCCGGCACATCGTGGCGATCGACGTATGACCGACCTTCTCGCGTTGGCGGCAGCGCTCCTTGCCGCATCTTTCGCGTTCTTCGCCGCGCGCTTCTCCGGCGCGGCCGGGCGGGTGCTGGCGGACAAGATCCGCGGGCTGCGCAAGGCCGACCGCCGCTCCTTCTTGCGCGCTGTCGTCCTGACTTCCTTGGCGCGGCAGAACGAGCGGTGGATCGCGGCCCGGCATCTCGCGCGCATCGATCGCGAGCTCGTCAAGGCGGGCCGGCCGCACGACCTCCGCGCAGCGGAGATCGCCGCCTGCGTCGAGCTGGGAGCGGCCTCCTTCGCAGTGCTCGGGTTCCTGTTCGTCCGCTGGTCGGGGCTCGGACCTGGCACCTGGCTCGCCTTCGTCGTCTTCGGCGCTGGAAGCCCGCTCCTCTGGGTGCACGACAAGGTGAAGGCGCGCCACCGCGCCATCGGCCGGGAGCTGCCCTACGACTTGGACCTGCTCACGCTCGCGGTGGAAGCGGGATTGGATTTCGCGGCGGCGCTCGCGAAAGTGGTGGAGAAAGGCCGCCACGGTCCGCTGTCGATCGAGCTGTCGGTGACGCTCAAGGAACTGAAGCTGGGGAAGACGCGCGAAGAGGCGCTGCGCAACCTCGCCGACCGCGTCGGGCTCTTGTCCTTGACCAACTTCGTCCGCGCGCTGGTGCAGGCGGATCGGCTCGGGACTCCGCTCGGCAAGGTGCTGCGCGTCCTCTCGGTTCAGATGCGGCAGGAGCGGACGCAGCGGGCGGAGAAGCTCGCCAACGAAGCGCCGGTCAAGCTCCTCATCCCCCTCATCGGCTGCATCTTTCCCACCATCTTCCTGATGCTGTTCGGCCCCATCGTCTACCAGGTCTTTCTCGGCGGGAGCTTCTGATGACGTTTGCACTGACCATCGTGGAAGGGCCGGGCCTCGGCCAGCGCTTCGCGGTCCATGGCAAGACCGTCAGCATCGGCCGCGACGAACAGAGCGACGTCTGCCTGCCGGTGGCCGGAGTGTCCCGGACGCACGCCACCATCCGCCGGTCGCGCTGGGCGTGGTTTCTGCACGACGAGGGCTCCACCAACGGAATCGCCGTGAACGGGCGGCGCGCCTCTCGGCCGGAGCGTCTGCGCGGGGGCGATCGCATCTGCGTGGCGTCGGTCGTGCTGCAGGTCGAGCGTACGCGTGCGCGACGGCTGTTGTGGCTCGCGGTGCCCGCCGTCGCCTGCGCCGCGGCTGCCGCGATGAGCTCGCGGCATCGAGCAGCGCCGACGAGCGCGCCGGTCACCGTCGAGCAGGCGGCTTCGGTGCCGGACGTCGACAAGGCGCGCGCAGCCTTCGAGCGCGGCCAACGCAAATTGGAAGAGCGCCGCATCGCCCCGCGGAACCTCTTCGACGCCTGGGTCGCCTTCACCGTCGCGCGGGACAAGCTGGAAGCGCTGCCGGCCAAGCCCGCGCCTTACGCCGCCGCCGTGCGGCTCGCGAACGAGACCGAAGCCGACCTGCGCCGGGACTGCCAGCGGCTTCTCTTCCAGGCGGCGCGGTTCGAACGGTACGGCGAGGGGCGCGAAGCGCTGCAGACGTATCGCGAGGTGCTGTTGCATTTTCCCGGCGAAGACCCCGCCGGATGCCGCAAAAAAGCCCAGGACTGGTTGACCGAGGAGAGCGGATCATGACCGGATCGTCGACCGAAAAGATCGCGAGCTTGATGGTGGAGAGCACCCATCCGGCGGCGCCGCCATCCGCGGCAACGCCGCGCCGCGCGGAGGCAACCGTCGTCCAGCCGCTGCCGGTCGGGAAGTTGGACGCTGCCTCGGGAAATTCGGCGCCGGCGCCGCACCTCGTCCTCTTGTCGGGGGCGGAGAGCGGCAAGCAGGTCTGGTTTCGCGCGCCGGTCACCACCATCGGCCGTGCGCAGGACAATGCAGTGATCGTTTCGGAGATCGCCGTCTCGCGCCACCACGCGCGCTTCGAGCAGGACGCGGGCACCGTGGTGCTTCGGGACGAGCGGTCGGGCAACGGCACCCGAGTCAACGGCCGAAAGACGAAGCGCCGCTCGTTGCGCGACGGAGACGTCGTCCAGGTGGGCGCGACGCGGCTGCGATTCGTCGATCCCGCTCGGCGCGGTTCGACGAAGATCTGGTACGCCGTGGCGGCCATGGCGATGACGGTCATCGCGGCAACAGGCGTGCGTGCCGTCCGCGCCAGCCATCACGCCGAGCGGCAGCCTCAGCTTGCCGTGCAGGTTCGGTCCGACGAAGCGAAGCACGGCGGGATCGCAACCGTAACGCCCCCCATTCAGACGGCCCCGGTGGCGCCGGCTGTGACAGCACCGGTGCAGACCGTGGCGGCTGACATGCCGCGCCCGCTGCGAGCTGCACGAGAGCACGCGGCAGCGTCGGCCACATCGACTGCGGCGGCTGGTCAAGCCGCCGTCGCGTCAGTGCAGCGTTCGGCGTCGCGCGCCCGGACGGCGAACGCTCGTCTTCAACGCGCGCCCGCGGCGAAGCCGGCAGTCTCGGCGTCGGCCGCTGCGGACGAAACGCGCTTCGAACAAGCGCGGCGCGAGGGCATGGCGAGGCTCGCGGAAAACAAGCTCCCGGAAGCGTTGCGTGCCTTCGAAGAAGCGCGCCGCGAACGTCCGACTCCGGAACTGGCCCGGATCATCGCCTCGCTGCACGTCCGGATCGGCGTTTCGCTGATGTCCACCGATGCGGGGCTTCCGGCTGCCGCGGCGGAGCTTCGCGCCGCGCTCGACGACCAGCCGCAGGATGAACGAGCCGGGCATGCCCTGCAGGACATCGAAACCCGCTGCCGGGAACTGTATCTGCGCGGTTACGTCGCCAAGGAGGATGACCCGGCAGCCGCGAAGTCCGCCTTCGAGATTGTCATTTCGGCCTTGCCGGAGGCCGACCAGACGGCGCAAAAAGCGAAGCACTGGTTGGAGAAGCTCGGCGGCAAGGCCTCCATCGATGACTGAAGCGTCGCACGACAACTGATGCCGGAACGGCTGCCTCCCAAACCGGCGACGAGCGCGGGTCAGTTCGACCTGTTCGGGAAGCCGCGCTCCCAGCCGGGCGACGCCGACAAGCCGGCACTGGTCGAACGGCCTCCGTGGCCGGGCAACGGCGGGCCAGAACGCACGCAGCCGCGACCGGCTGCAGCCCGACCCGCGGAAGCACGCCCTGCCGAAGCACGCCCTGCGGAAGCACGCCCTGCCGAAGCACGGCCGGCGGACCGCGCCCGCGTCTATTCCGTGCGCGAGCTCACCCGCGAGATCAAAGGCGTCCTCGGCGGCCGCTTCCTCGACGTTCGTGTGCGCGGCGAGATCTCCAACCTCAAGACCTCCGGCGCCGGCCACTTCTACTTCACCCTGAAGGACGGCGACGCCTGCCTCACGTCGGTGCTCTTCCGCAACGAAGCGCGGCGGCTGAAGTTCAAGCTGCAGAACGGGCAGTCCCTGGTCGCCCGCGGCCACCTCGACGTCTACGAAGCAAAGGGCGAATACCAGCTCGTCTGCGACAGCGTCGAACCGGTCGGCGCCGGCGCCTTGCAGATCGCCTTCGAGCAACTCAAAGCGCGCCTTCAGGCGGAGGGTCTCTTCGCCGAAGGCCGCAAGCGCAAGCTCCCGTTCCTTCCCCGGCGCATTGCCATCGTCACGAGCCCGTCGGGCGCGGCCGTCCACGATTTCCTGCGCGTGCTCCATCGCCGCTTTCCCAACTTGCCGGTCTTGATCGTGCCGGCGCGAGTCCAGGGCGAGGGCGCGGCACAGGAGGTTGCGCGCGGCATCGTCCGCGCGGGCAAGCAGCGCAACGTCGACATCGTCGTCGTCGCCCGCGGCGGCGGGAGCCTGGAAGATCTCTGGGCCTTCAACGAAGAGGTGGTCGCCCGCGCACTCTGCGCGTGCCCGGTGCCGACGGTCAGCGCGGTCGGCCACGAGGTGGACGTCACCATCGCCGACTATTGCGCGGACGTGCGGGCGCCGACGCCCACCGCTGCAGCGGAGCTGATCGCTCGCGAAAAGAGCGAGCTCGCGTTCGATCTCGCAAATCGCAAGCTGCGCCTCGTCCGGGCCATGCGCGCCCAGCACGAGCGTCGGCAGGCGCAGCTCGACAAGCTCCGCGCCCGAGTCGCCGATCCGCGAAGGCTCGTCAGCGAGCGCCGCCTGCGCCTCGACAAGCTCGCGCAGCGCGCAGAGGATGCCCTCCGCACGCAACTGGCGCAGAGAGGCGGCGCTCTACAGCGGCTCCGCCAGCGGCTCGCCGGACAGCATCCCAGCGAAAAGCTCCACCGTCTGCGCGCCGAGGTGGCGCGGCTCGAATCCAAGCTGCGTTCGCAGATCGACAAGTTGCTCGCGGCGCGACGCCAGGACTTCGCTCGCGCGGCCGGACATCTCGATGCGCTGAGCCCCTTGAAGGTCCTCGCCCGCGGCTACGCGGTGGCCTTCGACCCGCGCGGCCATGCGGTGACGCGTGCCACGCAAGTCCAGCCGGGCGAGCGGCTGCGCGTGCGGCTCCACCAGGGTGAGCTTTCCGCGCAGGTGATCGCGAGCCTTGAGCGCGACGGTCAAACGGAGTAGAGGGGGTCCACGGTGGCCGAACCCGCGAAAGCCGAAGTCACGGAGCAGCAGCGGTACGAGGAGATCGTCCAGAAGCTCGGCAAGGTGGTGGAGCGTCTGGAAGGGGGCGGCTTGTCGCTCGAGGAGTCGATCGCGCAGTTCGAGGAAGGCATCAAGCTCGCCCGCGCGGGAGCTGCCAAGTTGGAGGAGGCGGAGCGGAAGGTCGAAGTTCTGCTCGAGGGCGACAGGACCGCGCCCTTCGCCGGGGAGAAGTAGCGAAGGCCGGAACGCTCTATGGGCGCGCGCAAGAAGATCATCATCGTCGACGACGACCGCGAGACGCGCGAGATGCTGAAGATGGCGCTCGAGCTCGAGGGCTACGAAGTGGCGCAGGCAGCCAACGGCCTGCGGCTGATCTCCACGCTCCACGTCGACCGCCCCGACCTGATCTTGCTCGATGTAATGATGAGCTGGATCGACGGCTTCGAGCTCTGCCGGGCGGTGAAGAAGAACGACGAGTTCCGCGACATCCCGGTCATCTTCATCAGCGCGAAGAAGACCGCCGCCGACATCCGCACCGGACTCGCCGCGGGCGCCGTCGACTATTTCTCGAAGCCCATCGACATGGAGCGGCTGATGGCGCGCATCGCCGCGCTGGTCGCGCCGAAGGCGCCGGCGGCAACTCCTGCACCATGAAGGTGCGGGCGGACGTGCTCTTGCAAGAGCGCGGTCTCGCGGAATCGCGCACCAAGGCGCAAGCGCTGATCCTCGCAGGCAGCGTCGTCGCGGGCGATCACCGGGTGGAGAAGCCGGGGCAGCTCATCGACGATGCGGTCGAGCTGCGCGTCAAGGAGCAGCTCAAGTACGTCTCCCGCGGCGGCCTCAAGCTTGCGGCGGCTCTCGACGCGTTCAAGCTCTCCCCCGACGGCCGCACTTGCGTCGATCTGGGCGCTTCCACCGGCGGCTTCACCGACGTCCTGCTCCAGCGGGGCGCTCGTAAGGTGCACGCGGTCGACGTCGGCTACGGCCAGCTCCACCCGAAGTTGCGCGGCGATCCGCGGGTGGTCGTGCACGAGCGGGTCAACGCGCGCGAGCTTTCGCCCCGGATCGTCGGTGAGGCATGCTCTGCCGCCGTCGCGGACCTGTCGTTCATCTCGCTGCGGCTGGTCTTGCCCGCGCTGTTGTCGGTGCTGACGCCGAAAGACGCGTGGATCTGCGTTCTGGTGAAGCCGCAATTCGAGGCCGGGCGGGCGGAGGTCGGGAAGGGCGGGGTGGTTCGCGACGCAGCCGTCCACCAGCGGGTGGTGGCGGAAATCAGCCGCGAAATCGAAGGCCTCGGTTTAACGCTCTGCGGCAGCATTCAATCCCCGCTCGAGGGACCCGCCGGCAATCGCGAATTTCTCGTGGCAGCGGTGTTTTGAAGGTCACTAGCGGTGGCGTGCGAGTGACTGTAGACTGATTTCGGCGTTCGGGGCGCGGGGCCCGGAGGAGACCCGTCCATGTCGGGTGGACACGGCATTCGTGTACGGGTTGCAGCGCCGGAAGCGGTGGCGCGGAAGCTGTGCACGCGCCTCAATCGCGGCGGAATCGTGGCCGCGCCCGACGATGGCGTGTCGCGCTGCGACATCCTCGTTGCCCTCGAACCGAAAGACGTTGCCGTGCTCCGGCCGCGGACGACCCAGCTCCTCGTCATCGGCGCTCCGGCAGGGAAGTACTTCGCGGGCGGAGCGGACGACGTGGTGGTTCCGGAAGAGCCGGAGCTGCTCTTCCGCCGCCTGCGCGCCATGCTCGAACGCGTCGATCTGCAGGCGCGGGTCGAGCGGCTGACCGAGCGCGTCGCGGCGCTGGAAGACGGCCTCGCCGACTGCGCCCACGACGTGCGCAGCCCGCTCCAAGCGGTGATCGGCAACGCCGAGCTGCTCGCCCGGGACGAATCGCTCAGCGAGACGCAGAGGGCATGCGCCGCCGCCGCGACCCGGCAATCGCTGCGGGCGCTCCACCTCGCGGAGCGGATTCTCGAAGGCGCCCGGACGCGGCAGCGTGTCGCCATCGAGGCGCACCCGATCGATCTCGCGCAGCTCGTGCAGACGGTGGTCGAGCAGGGGCAGGCACAGGCCCGGGCGAAAGGCGTCACCCTCACCGCCGTTCCACCCGACACCGCCGTCGAGATGCGCGCCGACGGCGATCTGTTGGCGCGGCTCCTCGACAACCTCGTCGCCAATGCGATTCGAGCGACGCCGTCCGGCGGCAGCGTGGTGGTCAGCGCCTGGCGGGCGAGCCCGAAGCAAGTGCGGCTGTCGGTGCGCGACACCGGCGCAGGCATCGTCGCGAACGAGCTGCCGAAGCTCGTGGCGGGCCTCGGACCCGGGCGCGGGCTGCGCATCGCCCGCAGCATCGCCGAGCGCCACGGCGGCGATCTCTGGGCGGAGAGCAGCGCCGGAAATGGAACGCGCTTCTTCATCGAGCTGCCGCTCTCGCCGCCGAGCTCGCGGCCTCGGGTGTTGATCGTCAGCGATGATCAGAAGTGGCTGCGGGAGATGTCGCGCAGCCTCAAGACCGTCTGCGAGGTGCGGGCGGCGACGCTGTCGGCGGCGCGGCTCGGCAATCGCCGCACCGATCTGGTGCTGGTGGACCCCACGCGTCCGCACGGCAAGCGCCTCGATGCGCTGCGCAGCGAGGCACAAGGCGCACAGGTGCCGGTCATCGAGCTGCCGAGCGAGATGGCGGCCTCCCGCCTCGCCCGCACGCTGGCGCAGATCGCCCCCTAATCCACGGCGCGCTCCGTTCGTTCGGAGTACAGTCCAGTCATGCTGCTTGCGCTCTTCTTCCTCGCGGCACAGCCGGTCGTGGCACGGCCTCTTCCCGCATTCACCGACTACGTCGTCGACGCTGCGCGGGTGATTGACCCGCAGGCGCGCGCGCACCTGGACCAGGTCGCCTCCGAGCTCGATCACTCCGGAGTCGCGCAGGTGGCGGTCCTCACCGTCACCGATCAGATGCTCGGCGACGACAGCATCGAGGAATACGCCGTCGCGGTGTTCAAGAGTTGGGGCCTCGGCCACGACAAGAAGCGCTCCGACGGAGTGCTGGTGGTCTTCAAGCCCGGCGCTGCCGGACACCGGCTCAGCAGGGTCGAGGTCGGCTACGGAGTCGAAGGCGTCCTGCCCGACGGCAAGGTCGGCGCGCTCCTGGACCAACATGCGCGGCCCTACATCCGCCGCGACGAATACGGGGCGGCGGCGGCCCATCTCGTCGACGCCATCGCAGGCGTCCTTCGAGAGAACGCGGCTTCCGGTGGTGAGCTCGCGCCCGCAGCCGGCGCGCGGCGGAGCGGCAGCGGGCAAGGCATGCGCGGCAACGCACCGCCCGAGAGCATGGGCGGCCTCGCGGTGACGCTCGCGGGCATGCTCGCGCTCATCCTCTTGCTCGCGACCAGCAGCGCGCGGCGGCAGTTCCCCGGCAAGAAGACCCAACTCGCGGCGGCCGCGGTCACCGGTGTCTCGTTTCTCTCGCTGGTGTTCGCGGGCAGCGGAGCCGGCTGGCTGGTGCTGGCCGTCGGCCTCATCATCGTCGCGGTGGTGTGGACGTCGATCCGCGCGCATCGCTGCCCGCGCGACGGGTCGTGGATGCTGATCGACGAGGAGATCGTCGACGAGCCCACCTACTACAGCGACGGCTACGCGCGGGTCATCCAAGAGTGCACGAACCCGCGCTGCGGCTACACCAACGAATACGACAAGCGCATTCCGCGCAAGCAGGTCACGGTGGTGACCGGCGGCGGCGGCGGGTGGGGTGGTGGCGGCGGCGGCGGATGGGGCGGCGGCGGTGGCGGTGGATTTGGCGGCGGCGGTGGAGGCGAGTCGGGCGGCGGCGGCGCGAGCCGCGGCGACTGACCGCCGTTACAATTGCGGGCGATGCAAGCTGAGCTGTTCGCAGCACCGAAACACGACGGCGACCCTTCGTTCGATCGAAGCTTTGGCGGCATCGAACGCATCCAGCTCGATCCGCGCTCGTGGGTGGATTACCAGCGCGAATGGGTGCGCGGGTCGCAGCCGCTCTTCGAGCACATCCGCGATACCCGGCCTTGGAAGCAGCGGACGCGCAAGCTCTTCGACAAGGAGATGCTGGAGCCGCGGTTGACCGCGCCGTGGAGCAAGGCAGGCGGGCGGCCGCTCGACCCGCCGATCCTCGAGGAGCTGCGCCAGGCGCTCTCCCAGCGGTACGGCGTCGAACTGGACACCGTAGGCTTCAACTACTACCGCGACGGCAGAGACAGCGTCGCTTGGCACCGCGACCACATCCGCCGCGAAATCCGGGAGCCCATCGTCGCGCTTCTCTCTCTCGGTGAGCCTCGGAAGCTGTTGATGCGCCCGCACGGCGGCGGATCGTCATTGCCGTTCACCATGGGTCCCGGCGACCTGCTCGTCACCGGCGGCCTCGCCCAACGCGAATGGGAGCACACCATTGCCAAGGTCGCGCGCGCCGGTCCGCGCATCAGCCTCGCCTTCCGGCACGGTCTGCGATTGCAGGCGTACTGAAGACTCCCCAACTTCGCTGTCGGGGGTCGGATGAAAAGCCGGCGGGAGAGCGGGCGCCTGATTGCCCGGAGAATCGTGGCGGGCGCGGTCACAGCCTACGGGCTATGGCTCTTGGCGGTGCACGTCTTTCTCTGGACGCCGCTCCTGCGCAAGCTGATCAACGAGCATCAACAGACCGTGCATGTCGACTATCACTTTGCGTGGTCGCTCTTCCCCGGGCGGCTCCACGCGAGCGGTCTCGTCCTCACCGTGCAGGACCACGTGCAGCAGTTCCGGCTCGCCATCGACGACGTGTCGGTGAACATCGTCCTCGGGCAGCTCTTGGGCCGGACCTTCCACGCGACCCACGTGCGTGCGGACGGCATCACCTTCGCGATGCGGCGGCGACTCGCGCCCGGGAAGATCACCCAGGACGCGCTGCGGGGGCTGCCGGCCATCGACGGCCTGCCGCTCATTCCAAAGATGACGTACGACGTGGACGACCGGATTCCGGACGAACGCTACAAGCTCTTCTCGGTCTGGCTGGAGGACATCGACGGCCGCGACGTGCGGGTGTTGTGGTTCGACAAGCTTCGGCTGGAAGGAGCGGCGCAGGTCGCCGGCGCGTTCTACCTGAAGCCGCAGCGCGAAGTCTTCATCGCGCCGGGGCAACTGCGCATCGCCTCAGGCGCGCTGCACCTGGACCGGCGCGAGATGGTGGACGGTCTGCAGGGCGATTTGGAGGTGCGCCTCGGTCCGCTCGACCCGCGCGATCTCACCCGCGAGCGTTTCGCCCGCGCCGCGAGCTTGAGCACCAATCTGGACGGGCACCTGCGCGGGCTCGAGTTGCTCGGCGGCGTCAAAGGCGGAGCCGGCACCGCGCACGTCGCCGTCCAGATGCGCAAAGGGCGCATCGCGGAGGGCAACCTGATCGAGGTCGAGCTCGGGCGCACCTCGTACGAGACGGTCAAGGCCGCGGCGGTGAAGCTGCGCATCGACGAAAAGCACGCGCGGCTTCTCTTCGACTCCGTCAGCGCGCCCGGAGCAACGCTCAAGAGTGCGAGGCTCGACCTCGCCGGCGCGCCTCCCGATCTCGCCGATCTGAAGCTGCCGGAGAGCGTCGCACTCGATCTGAAAGATGGCCGCATCGATGACGCGGCGGCGCTGACCGCGAGGCTTCCCGAAGCGCTCCGGCTCTCCAGCGGCCACGGCACCTTCGCCGCGCACCTCGAAGGCCCCACCTCGCGCGAGGAAGGCTTCGTCAATCTGACGGTGGAGAAGCTCGCCATCGACGCGCGGAACGAAACCTTTCACGCCGACCTGACGCTGAACGCGAAGGTGGCGGCGTTCGACCCGCAACGCGGCGCCGACTTGTCCGGCACCAAGCTGTCGATCGCGAATGGTGGCATCAAGCGCGATCCGGCGGCGCGCGAATGGTGGGGCAGGTTCCTCCTGCCGCGGGCCCAGCTTCGCTTTCGCGGCGAGGAGACGTTCGACGCCGACCTGGTGGCGGATTGCCGGGATGCCCGCCCTATCGTCGGCCTCTACCACCGGCTCGGGTCGCTGCCCGGGTCCATGCGCAAGCTCTTCCGCATGGACGGGCTGCACGTCTCTGGATCGGCGGCCGCCGGGCGGAATTGGCTGGTCTTGCGCCAGGTGCACGCCGAGGGCGACGGCGCCGAGATCCGCGCGGTCTTTCGCCGGCAGGGCGCGGACGAAGAGGGCGCAGCCTGGGTCAAGGTGGGCATCATCCCGATCGCGATCGGCCTGGGAAAGCAGGGAAAGGGCCTGCACGTGATCGGGCCGGGAGACTTCTTCACCGAGCGGCAGGCGGCGCTCGGACGGGCTCCGGCGCTTCCGCCGCTGCGGGCGGAGCCGAAGGGTCGCAAGCGTCGTCCGCGCGCAAACCCGCCGTAGGCAAAAATGGGCTGCATTCGAGGCGGCTGCGCCGCGTTCGCCGGCGATTAACTGACGGCGCGCAGACGGGTGTGCTTGCGGGGAACGCGCATGATGAACTCGGCGCCCGGCCCGGGGATGACCTGCAGCGTGCCGCCCAAGGCCTGCACGACCCGCCAGCAGATGGTCAGTCCCATCCCCATTCCGCGTCCCGGCCCCTTGGTGGTGAAGAAGGGCGTGAAGATGCGCGCGGCATCGTCGCTCTTGACGCCGGGGCCGTTGTCCTTGACCGAGAGCACGAGCTTCTCCTGCTCGTCGACGTACCCGCGCACGCGAACGAGCCCGCCCACGTCCGGCGATGCCTCGATGGCGTTCTGCACTAGGTTCGAGATCACCTGGTTCAGCTCCTCGGGGACGCAATCGATGACGCCGTCGCCGGAGAAGTCGAGCTCGACCCGCACCGCGCGGCCAGTTGCCGGCAGGACCAGCGCCACCGTCTCCCGCGCCGCCGCGAAGACGTCGTGGGCGCGAAGCTGCCGCGAATAACCCGCCTTGCCGTAGCTGGACATCAGTTCGACGGTGCCGGTGATGCGCTTGATGCCACTCTCGGCGATCTCGAACATCTCCTGCATGCGTTTCTGGGTGCGCGGAACGTCCGACGCCTTCCCCTCGCAGAGGGCCTGCGCGTCGATGCGGATGCGGGCGAGCGCGTTCTTCAGGTAGTTGAGCGGATTGTTGATCTCGTGGGCGAGGCCGCCGGCGACGATCTCCAACGAATCCATCCGCTGCGTCAGCACCAGGTCGGCGGTGCTCGCCTGCGCCTTCACCAGGGCGCGCGCTTGCGTGAGCAGCTCGCGCGGCGAGAACGGCTTTGCCAGATACGCGGAGACCCCGCTCTCGAGGCCGATGACGCGGTCGCCGAGATCGCCCTTCGCGGTCAGCATCAAGATCGGGGTGTGGCCGATGCTGGAGTCGGCGCGGACGCGCTTCGTCAATTCCAGGCCGTCGATGCCGGGCATCATCAGGTCGGTGACGATGAGCGAAGGCCGCTCGCGCAGCGCCAGCTCGAGACCCTTCTCGCCGTCTTCGGCGCTGATGATCTTGAAGTGCGTGCGCAAGGAGGTGTGGACGAGCCGGATGATGTCGGGGGTGTCGTCGATGACCAGCGCAACGTGCGGACGGAGGTGCTCGTCGGTATCGCGCACGGTGATGCGGCGCTCGGTCGCCTCGGCGATGTCGAGCAGGCGGTATTCGTCGCGGGCGGCCATCTGCACCGCGAAGTCCATCAGCCCGCGATCCTCGCCGCGGCTGCCGCGGCTGCCGCCGGGGAGCGAGCGGGCCGCGCCGCGCCGGTCCAGCACCTCGGGAGCGAAGTGCTCGCGGTCGCGGAGCAGCTCGACGGTGAACTTGGCGCCGCCGGCGGACTCCGCCCAGATGCGGCCGCCGTGCAGCTCGACAATCTCTTTCGCGAGCGCGAGGCCAATGCCGGTGCCGCCGTAGCGGCGGGTGCCGCCCATGTCGACCTGGTAGAACCGCTCGAAGATCTGCTCGGCCTTCTCCGGCGGAAAGCCCGGACCGTCGTCCTGCACGGTGACCAGGGTGGAGTTGCCGGACTCGCGCAGCCGGACTGCGATGTGCCCGCCGGGCTGCGTGAACTTGGTCGCGTTGGAGAGCAGGTTCAAGAACACCCGCTCGATGCGCTCCAGGTCGCAGTAGACCATCGACTTGGGCGCTTCCAATTCGAGCTTGATGGCGATGCTCTTGCGGTGCGCGAGCGGTTCGACCTGGGCGATGAGCCCGCGCAGGTATTCGCAGAGGTCGTTCTCCGCCACCTTGAGCCGCAGCTTGGAGTCCTCGAGCTTGGAGAGGTCGAGGAGGTCGCCGATCATCTTCAGCAGCTTCAGCCCGGAGCGGAACATCGACTGGAAGGTGGCGTGTTGGGCGGGAGTGAGATCGCCCGTCTCGCCCGCGAGCATCAGCTCGAGCGGGGCCAGCACCATCGCGAGCGGCGTCTTGAATTCGTGGGTGATGTTGGCGAACAGCTCGCTCTTGAAGCTGTCGAGCTGCTTCAACTGGTTGTGGGCAGCCTCGAGCGAAGCCTTGGTCTCTTCCAGGCGCACCTGGTTGAAGAGCTGCTGCCGCTGCGAGCGGTAGAGCACCACCTGGCCGATGCCGGCGACCGCGCCGATGGCGCAGAGGAAGGCGATGTTGGAGAACGCGACCGGAAGCGAGCCGATCTTGCCGGCGATCAGGTTCGGCAGGATGAACGACAGCACCACCAGCGGCAGGACGATGGTGATGGTGGCGCCGCGCCAGATGAAGAGCAGGCTGGCGCCGATGATCACGAGAGAGATGCCGGCGTAGTACTGCGAAGAGAGCCCGCCCATCGAGATGGTGAGGACCCCGATGCCGGTGCCGACCAGCACGGTGTACGCGCCGGTGACGACGTCCGGATGCCGGTCGAAGAACTTCGACCGCTGCAAGGGGAACATGGCGAGCGTCGCGGCCATGACCAGAATCCGCGTGCCCCACAGGAGCGGCAAGGCCCCCCTGGGCGCGACCAGGTAGTCGAGCACCCCGAAGCACGGGTAGAGCAGGATGGTGATGTAGAGCCCGATGACGATGCGGCGGCGGTTGCTCTCGAGGAGCCACTGCCGCCACATCTCACGGAACTTCTGGTCGTCCGCGCTCAAACGCGCGCGATCTCGACGAACGGGTTCACGCCGCTCTCCTCTTCGAGGATCTGCAGTTGGGCGGTGGGGGCGGCGCGGCGCCCGATGTCGAGGAGCTCCTGGCGGGTGCGGTAGATGAGCCACCAGTCGAGGTGGTGCTCCATGTACCAGCGGCTCGGGTTCTCCGGGACCATGTTGGCGATCATCGCCCGGCCGCCTTCGGCGAGGCGGCTGGTGAGGTTCCGGGCGAGGCCGACTGCCGTGTGCGGACGGAAGTAGTCGAACAGGCCGACCGAGTAGATCATGTCGAAGCGCTCGTAGTTCGCGAGCAGGTCGGCGTCGCGCAAGAGCCGCTTCACCGTCTCGTGCAGGTAGATCATCTTCACGCTGCCGGCGTGGCGCGCATCGACGATGGGCTGCAGGCGGCGGTAGGCGTAGCCGAGCGCGCCCTTGTCCTGGTCGAAGAGCATGATCTCGAGCTGCGGCAGTTCCGAGGTCTCCTGCAAGAGCTCGGCGAGCTCCTGGGCGGGGCCGCAGGCGACGGCGAGGATGCGCAAGGGGCCGCTGCGCGAATTGATCAGCTCGAGCAGCTTCCGCTTCACCAGGTCCTTGCGGTGGCGGACCGCGCGGGCGGCCTTGGTCTCGTCGAAGGAGAGGCTGATGGCCTTGGCGAACAGCGTCGGGCCTTCGAACGGCTTCTCGTAGATGAAGCGCATGCACTCGTAGTCGCCCGGGTAGCCGAACGGCTTCTGCAGGCAGCGCGCCATCGAGGGAGACTGCATGAAGAAGTCGTGGAGCTGGCGGCGCGACCACTGCAGCAAGGCTTGGGTGTGGGCGGGCGGCGCGGCGCGGACGGCCTGATCGATCTCCTCGCTCGCGCGCACCACCTCGCGGCAGAAGGTCTCGCGGAGCATGTCCATCAGCGCCGTCTTGCTCGGCGAGGCGTCGCCGTGGAGGACGTGCCAGGGCAGGTCCTTCTCCAGCCGCGCGAGCTGCGCTTCCGAGTCCTCGAGATAGAGGCGCAATTCGGAGATCAACACCTTGTACCGGTCGTACCCGTCCACCCGCCAGGGAGCGCGCGGCACGCCGGTGGCGAAGTTGCGGATGGCCTTGCGGTCGAGGACTTCGTCGATGGTGAGGAGCGGGCCTTCGAAGGAGACGCCGACGATGGCGACGCCGTGCAGGTCGCGCACCGAGCCGACCCGGCCTTCGCCGCGGTAGGCCTCGTACTCGTCGAAGGAGACGACCAGCTCGGCGACGCGGTCGCCGACGGAGACCGGGTAGCTCTGCGGCCACTCGAAGGCGACGCCGTTCTGCGACACGTCGAGGAGCGAGCAGGTGCGGGGTGCGCCGTCGATCTTGACCGTGACGATTGCCCGAAGCGGGAGAAGATCCGCTGCCTGGTAGCGGTGCGGGCGGAAGAAGACTTCGCGTCCTTGCCCGCCTTCGAGCTCTTCGTAATTGCGGACGCGATGGAGTAGCGGAGAAACGGTCATGATCGGTTCAACCCTCTTGAGCTGCGTGTAGTTTGACTTCGAAGCGTGCGCCACCCTGGGGGCGGTCGAGAACCGCGATCTCGCCCTGGTGGGAGTCGACGATCAGCTTGGCCATGTAAAGGCCCATCCCGAGCCCGTTCTCTCCCTTGGTGGAGACGAACGGTTTGAACAGGTGCTGCTTCAGCTCCTGGGGGACGCCCGGTCCTTCGTCCTCGACCGAGTAGACGATGCTGTCGCCCTTGCGGGACGCTCCGATGTTGACGTGCTTCCACTGCGGCGTGGCCTGCAGCGCGTTGCGGATCAGGTTGACCAGCACCTGGGTGAGCTTCTGGCGATCGCCTTGGACGGACGGCAGCCCTTCGGCGACGTTGACCGCCACCTTGTGCATCCGAAAGTTCAAATCCATACGGGAGATCGCCACGGCGTCTTGAACCGCCGCCGCACCGGGAATCTTCGCCAGATCCAAAGAAAGTCCGCCGCCGCGAGCGAACGCATGCATGGCTTCCAGGGTCTGGATCAGGTTGCCGACCCCTTGCAGGCCTACCTGCACGCTCTCCAGCACATCGGGCGCGATCTTCCGCTGCGCGAGGACGCCTTCGACATAGCCGAGGCTCACCATCAGATTGCGGAGGTCGTGCACGACGCCGGCCGCGAGGCGGCCCATGGTGCCGAGGCGCTCTAGATGAAGGAGCTGGCGCTGGGCGGTCTTCACCTGGCCAAGCGAGGCGTCGAGCTCTTCGGTCCGCTTCGCGAGCAAGCCGACGAGCCGTTGGATGGCGCGCGCTTGATAGACGTTCTCGCTCGCCTGCCGGACCGCTTCGAGGATGTCGTCCGGTTGCCAGGGCTTCTTCAGGAAGCGGAACACCCGGGCGCGGTTGATGGCGGAGATGAGCGCGGGTGGATCGGTGAAGCCGGTCAAGACGATGCCCGCGACGTCCGGCTTCATGTCGCGAAGCGCCTCCAGCAATTCGATGCCGGTCATCTCCGGCATGCGCTGGTCGGTGATGACGACGTCGAGATCGGTGCGCTTCGCGATCTCGAGCGCCTGCGGCCCCGACTCCGCCTCGTGCACGACATAGCCGGAGTCGAGGAAGTTCCGTAGGACCGTGAGGTTCGGACGCTCGTCGTCGACGATGAGGATCCCGCCGCTACGGGTTTCCCCGACGCCGTGTTGAGCGATGAGATTGCGAAGCCCGTCGTCGAGCATTGGCTGCAGCATGACCGCCTAACTGTACAAAACGCAAATCTCTAGCACACGCGCTCTTGCGTCTTGGGCCAAGACGCAGGCCCCGCGGGCTTGTCGCTCGGCTTTTTTTCTCTCGAAAACGGCAAAACCGACAGTTTTGACGTGCTCCGAGGGAGTTCTAGAACCCACATCCACCCGCGGAGTACGACTTATTTGGAGAACAAAGCCGGACGCCTAGGTTTCGTAAGCCTCGATCGGCGGGCAGGAGCAGACCAGGTTCTTGTCGCCGTAGACGTGGTTGAGACGGCCGACCGCCGGCCAGAACTTCCGGCCGTGCACCCAAGGCGCGGGATAGGCGGCGTGCTGGCGCGAGTACGGACGATCCCACGCATCGGCGGTGAGCACTTCGGCGGTGTGCGGCGCGCCCTTGAGCACGTTGTTCGCGCGGTCCGCCTCGCCCGATTCGATCTCGGCGATCTCCTCGCGGATGCCGATCATCGCTTCGCAGAAGCGATCCAGCTCCGCCTTCGGCTCGCTCTCGGTCGGCTCGATCATCAAGGTGCCGATCACCGGAAAGCTGGTCGTCGGCGCGTGGAAGCCGTAGTCCATCAGGCGCTTCGCGACGTCGTCCACCTCCACGCCCGCGTCGCGCTTCACCTTGCGCAGGTCGACGATGCATTCGTGGGCAACGAAGCCGTTCTTGCCTTTGTAGAGGACCGGGAAGTGCGCGTCGATGCGCCGGGCCACGTAGTTCGCGTTCAAGATGGCGACCTTGGTGGCCTGGGTCAGGCCGGATGCGCCCATCATCTTGATGTACGCCCAGCTGATCAAAAGGATGGACGCGCTGCCCCAGGGCGCGGCGCTGATGGCCCCGATGGCCTCTTCGCCGCCGGTCCGCACCACCGGATGTCCTGGCAGATACGGCGCGAGGTGGCGCGCCACGCAGATGGGCCCCATACCCGGGCCGCCGCCGCCGTGCGGGATGCAGAACGTCTTGTGCAAGTTCAGGTGGCAGACGTCGGCGCCGTAGTCGCCCGGCCGGCAGAGGCCGACCTGCGCGTTCATGTTGGCGCCGTCCAGATAGACCTGGCCGCCGTGCTTGTGGACCGCCTCGCAGATGCGGCGCACGTCCTCCTCGAACACGCCGTGCGTCGAGGGGTAGGTGATCATCAAGGCGGCCAGGTTCTTCGCGTGCTGCTCGGCCTTCGCTTCCAGATCCTGGACGTCGATGTAGCCACTCTCGTCGGTCTTCACCACCACGATCTGGCAGTTGACCATCGCCGCGCTGGCGGGGTTCGTTCCGTGGGCGGACTGCGGGATCAGGCAGACGTTGCGATGGCCTTCGCCGCGCGCGCGGTGGTACGCCATCACCACTTGCAGTCCTGCGTATTCGCCCTGCGCGCCGGAGTTCGGCTGTAGCGAGACCGCCGCGAAGCCGGTGATCTCGGCCAGCATCGCCTCCAGCTCCTGGAAGATCTGGGTGTAGCCGGCGGCCTGTCCGCGCGGCGCGAAAGGATGCAGCCGCGAGAAGCCCGGCATGGTGACCGGCAGCATCTCGGCGGTCGCGTTCAGCTTCATGGTGCAGGAGCCGAGCGGGATCATGCTGCGGGTGAGCGAGAGATCGCGCGATTCCAAGAGGCGCAGGTAGCGCAGCATCTCGGTTTCGCTGTGGTGGGTGTTGAAGACCGGGTGCGTGAGATATCCGGTGGTCCGCTGCAGCGCTGCCGGAAGCCGCGTGTCGGGCGCGACAAGCTCCGGCACCGGCCGCGCGCCCGCGAAGGCCGCGAGGATGTCGCGCACGTCTTCGGCCGAGGTGGTTTCGTCGAGCGAGACGCCGATGGTCTGGGCGTCGATGCGGCGCAGGTTGATGCCGCGCGATTCGGCAGCCGAGAAGATGCCGCCAATTTGCGGTGCATCGATGTGCACCGCGAGCGTGTCGAAGAACTGATCGTGCGCGAGCTTGTAGCCGAGGGCGCTCAAGCCTTTGGCGAGCTGCGAGGTGAGCGCGTGCACGTGCTGGGCGATGGCCTTGAGGCCGCGCGGCCCGTGGTAGACGGCGTACATCGACGAGATGATGGCGAGGAGCGCCTGCGCGGTGCAGATGTTGCTGGTCGCCTTTTCGCGGCGGATGTGCTGCTCGCGCGTCTGCAGCGCCATCCGCAGCGCGCGCTTGCCTTGGGCGTCGATGGAGACGCCGATGATGCGGCCGGGCATGTGCCGGACGAAGTCCTGCCGGGTGGCGAAGAACGCCGCGTGCGGGCCGCCATAGCCGAGCGGAACACCGAAGCGCTGCGAGCTGCCCACCGCGCAGTCGGCGCCGAGCTCGCCGGGCGGGGTGAGGACCGTCAGCGAGAGGATGTCGGCCGCCATGGCCACGAGCGCCCCGGCCGCATGTGCGCGCTCGATGAAGGTGCGCGGATCG
>DASXHM010000156.1:0-6865 GCA_036488495.1 Myxococcales bacterium
GCGCGTGAAGCCATCCTCAAGGGTGTCAACACGCTCGCCGACGCAGTCAAGGTCACGCTCGGGCCCAAGGGCCGCAACGTCGTCATCGAGAAGAGCTTCGGCTCGCCCACCATCACCAAGGACGGCGTGACGGTGGCGAAGGAAATCGAGCTGGAGAACAAGTTCGAGAACATGGGCGCGCAGATGGTGAAGGAAGTCGCGTCCAAGACCTCGGACGTCGCCGGCGACGGCACCACCACCGCCACCGTTCTTGCCCAGGCCATCTTCCGCGAGGGCGCGAAGCTGGTGGCCGCCGGCAACAACCCGATGGACATCAAGCGCGGCATCGACAAGGCGGTCGAGGCCGTCGTGTCCGAGCTGAAGAAGCTCTCCCGCGCCACCCGCGATCACAAGGAGATCGCCCAGGTCGGCATCATCTCCGCCAACGGCGACCAGGACATCGGCACCAAGATCGCCGAGGCGATGGAGAAGGTCGGCAAGGAAGGCGTGATCACGGTCGAGGAGGCGAAGGGCCTCGAGACCACCCTCGAAGTCGTCGAGGGCATGCAGTTCGACCGCGGCTATCTCTCGCCGTACTTCGTCACCGATCCGGAGCGCATGGAAGTGGTGCTCGAGGATCCGTACATCCTCATCCACGAGAAGAAGATCTCCTCGATGAAGGACCTGCTCCCGCTGCTCGAGCAGGTGGCGCGTTCGGGCAAGCCGCTCCTCATCATCGCCGAAGAGGTCGAGGGTGAAGCGCTGGCGACCTTGGTCGTCAACAAGCTGCGCGGCACGCTCAACGCCGCCGCGGTGAAGGCGCCTGGCTTCGGCGACCGCCGCAAGGCCATGCTCGAGGACATCGCGACCCTGACCGGCGGCAAGATGATCGCCGAGGACCTGGGCGTGAAGCTCGAGACCGTCCAGCTCAAGGAGATGGGCCGGGCGAAGCGCGTCACCATCGACAAGGACAACACCACCATCGTCGACGGCGGCGGCAAGAAGACCGAGATCGAGGCGCGGGTGAAGCAGATCCGCACCCAGATCGAGGACACCACCTCGGACTACGACCGCGAGAAGCTGCAGGAGCGCCTCGCCAAGCTCGTCGGCGGCGTGGCGGTCATCCACGTCGGCGCGGCCACCGAGACCGAGATGAAGGAGAAGAAGGCCCGCGTCGAGGACGCGCTCCACGCCACCCGCGCGGCGGTCGAGGAAGGCATCGTCCCCGGCGGCGGCGTCGCCTACCTGCGCTGCCTCTCGACGCTCGACGGGCTGAAGGTCACGGGCGGTGAGAAGTTCGGCGTCGACATCATCCGCAAGGCGCTGGAGGAGCCCATCCGCCAGATCTCGCAGAACGGCGGCCTGGAAGGCTCCATCGTGGTGAACAAGGTTCGCGAGGGCCAGGGCGCGTTCGGTTTCAACGCCGCCACCGGTCAGTACGAGGACCTGCTCGCCGCCGGCGTCATCGACCCGACCAAGGTGTCCCGCTTCGCGCTGCAGAACGCCGCTTCGGTCGCCTCCTTGATGCTGACCACCGAGGCGATGGTGGCGGAGAAGCCGAAGGACAAGGACGACGCCCCCGCGATGGGCGGCGGCCACGGGATGGGGATGTAACGGTCGCCCCAGCCTGATTTTCAGCGAAGGCCCGCTTCCCAGTCGGAGGCGGGCCTTCCGCTTTTTCGGTAGATTGCGGCGTTCGTGTCTGGGACTGACTCGCTAGCCGCGCTGAGGATTCCCGAGGTTCGGCGCTTTGCGCTCGGGCGGATTGTGTCCGTCTTGGGCGCGCAGATGTTGTCGGTCGCGATCGGGTGGCAGCTCTACGATCGCACCGGGAGCGCGTGGTCGCTCGGGCTGGTCGGCCTGGTGCAGATCGTGCCGGTGGTGCTGCTGGCGCTGCCGGCCGGACAGGCTGCGGACAAGTACCCGCGCAAGTGGATGGCGATGGGGGCCCTGACGCTGCTCGCGCTGTCCGCGGCGGGGCTCGCGGTGGTGACCTGGCGAAACGGGCCGATCTGGATCATCTACTGCCTCCTATTCGCAACCGGCATCGGCACTTCCTTCCGCTCGCCGTCGGTCAGCTCGATGCTGCCGCAGCTCGTCCCGACCGAGCTGCTCACCAACGCCAACGCTTGGATCTCGAGCGGGTTTCAGCTCGCGTCGATGGCCGGGCCGGCGTTGGGCGGGTTCATCATCGCCTGGACGGGCGGCGAAACCCTGGTCTACGTTCTGGCCACCGCGGGGCACCTGTTCTTCGTCGTGCTCTTGTTGACCCTGCCGACCATCCGCACCGAGCAGCAGCCGGGGAAGCGCGCGACGGGGCTCAAGGACGCGCTCGCCGGCGCGCGGTTCATCTTCAACGCCCGCGTCCTGCTCGCGGCCATGACCCTGGATCTCTTCGCGGTGCTCCTCGGCGGAGCGACTGCTCTCCTACCCATCTTCGCCAAGGACGTGCTGCACGTCGGCGCGAGCGGCCTCGGGTGGCTCCGCGCGGCGCCGTCGATGGGCGCGTTCGGTATGGCCGTGATTCAGACGCGCCTCAAACCGTGGAAGAGCTCCGGCCGCGCGCTCCTCGTCGCCGTCGCAGGGTTCGGCGTCGCGACGTTGGTGTTCGGGCTTTCGCGCAACTTCACGCTCTCGATGGTGGCGCTGGTCTTCACCGGCGTCTTCGACAACGTCAGCGTCGTCATCCGGCTGACGCTCGAGCAGCTCCTGACGCCGGACCCGATGCGCGGGCGCGTCTCCTCCATCCACTACGTGTTCATCGGCTTCTCCAACGAGCTCGGCGAGTTCGAATCCGGGAGCACGGCGGCGCTCTTCGGGCCCATCGCGTCGGTCGTGGGTGGAGGCATCGGAACGCTGCTGGTGGTGCTGATCGTGGCCTGGGTGTGGCCGGAGATTGCGCGGCTGGGCGCCTTGCAGGATTTGAAGCCGCTGGAGGTGCCGCGAGAGGAGCTCTCGGCGCGGCCCGCCAATGAGCAGGGGGTGGTCGGCTGATGGATCTGGAGCTCAAAGGCAAACGCGTCCTCCTCCTCGGCGCGGGGCGCGGGCTGGGCGGCGCAGCCGCGGTTTCGCTGGCCCGCGAAGGCGCAAACATCACCGTCGTCGCGCGGACCCAGGCAACCGTGGACGCCAAGGCCGAGGAGTGCCGGGCCGCCGGAGCCGAAGAAGCCCGCGGCATCGCGGCCGACGCGACCGACCCCAAACAGCTCTCAGACGTTTTCGCGCAGCATCCAAAGCTCGACGCGCTGGTGACGCTCGTCGGCGGCAGCGTCAAGGGCGGCACGCTCGACGCAGACTTCCGCGCCGCCTTCGACCGCAACTTCTGGCCCGCGCTGGAGGCGTCGAAGCTCGCCGTTCCGCGCATGCCTTCCGGCGGAGTCATCCTGCACGTCGCCAGCATCTGGGGCCGGGAGGGCGGCGGCAGCATCGCCTACAACGCCGCCAAGGCCGCGCTGATCTCGCTCGCCCACGAAGAGGCGCGCGAGCTCGCGCCCAAAGGCATTCGCGTCCTCTCGCTCGCTCCGGGCAGCATCCTCCACCCGGGGGGCTCGTGGGAGCGGCGGAAGCGCGACGACCCGGACGGCATCGAAGACTTCGTGAAACGCGAGCTGCCCTTCGGGCGTTTCGGCACTGCCCAAGAGGTGGGAGACGTCGTCGCCTTCCTGGTCAGTCCCAAGGCGAGCTGGGTTGCGGGCGCTTGCGTGGTCGTCGACGGCGCGCAGTCGAAAAGCTTCTGAAAGTGAGTAGGTTTCGGAGGAGCGGGCTTCGCCCGCGACGGGCGGAGCGCGAAGGCGCGCAGCATTGGAGGCGCATGAAACAGGTCAAAATCTATACGACGCCGTATTGCCCCTACTGCGTGCGCGCCAAGCGCCTGCTCGACAAGAAGCGGGTCCCATACGAGGAGATCAACGTGGCCGGCGATGACGACGCCCGGGAGCGGCTGACGGCGCAGACCGGCTTGCGGACGGTGCCGCAGATCTTCATCGGCGAAGAATGCGTCGGCGGGTCGGACGAGCTGCACGCGCTCGATGCAGAGGGCAAGCTCGACACGCTGCTCGCCTGACCTCGAACAGCAGCTCCGTCAAAAGACTGCGCGGGCGATGGCGTTGCCGGCGTTGACGATCGACTGCGGTTCCAGCAGCGCCGGCGCCGCCGCGAGCGCGATCATCACCACGAGCAGCGCCGCCCGTACAGGCCGGTGTTGCGGCAACGAATCGAGCAAGAGCAGCGGCACCACCATCGCGGAGGCGGCCCACAAGCACGCCAGCGCCGGAGGCAGCCCGTTGACGAACAGCGCCGCGGCCGCGACGAAGACCGCCATCGCATGAAAGACGTCGCGCCCGTTGCCGGCGAACCACCGGCCGCGAAACGTCTCCGCCAAAGAACGCGAGAGCTCGAGGAGCGCGCCTGCGGCAGCCACCGCTGTGGCCCCCAGGACGAGCCCCGCCGCCTGTGGCACCAAGCGTTCGAAACTGCCGAGCGGCTCCACGCAGGCGTCATTTAGCACGGCTTGCCCTTCGTGCGCGCCGCCTGCAAAATGGCCGGCCCGTGCGCATCGCCCTCGCATCGATTGCCGCGGCCTTGCTCTTGCCCGCCTGCATTGAGCGGCCGTTCGAGACACCGCAAGGGCAGCCGCAGCGCGCGCAGGTCGATCGAAACGCGCTTCGCGACGTGCTGGTTCCGGCGCCTGCGGACGCAACGCCGGTCGGAGCCGTCTTCGGAAACGCGGCCGAGCTGGTGGCTTACAAACTGGAGCCGCCGCAGCTCGTGCCCGGCCAGCGGTCGCGGCTGACGTTGTACTGGCGGTGCAAGGCGGAGCTCGAGCAGTGGCACATCTTCGTCCACCTGGACGACGCCGCCGGGACCGGCGAGCGCATCCACGCCGAGCACGATCCCGCCGGTGGCCGCTTTCCCACCGACGCTTGGCGCCCGGGCGACAACATCGCCGACGCGTTCTACTTCGTCGCCGGAAGGGACCCGCTCTTGCTCTACGTCGGCTTCTACTCGCAGGGCGAGGCGCGCTTGCCGCTCACCAACCCCGGCCGCGGCCGCGACGACGGCATGAACCGGCTCCTCGCCGGCGCCCTGCCGCTCGCGCGGTGATGCCGGCTCGCCGCGCGAGGATGCAGCCGGGCGCACGACGCCTGATCGCTTTCGCGCTGCTCCTGGCGCTGCCGGCCGCCGCGCACCAGGCGGCCGTCTCCTACAGCGAGCTCGAGGTGGACGGCGCCCGCATCGACGCCACCTTCCGCTTCGCGCTCGTCGACCTGCGCGCCCAACTCGCCGTCGATCCGCACACCTTGGACGCCGCGGCCCTTTCCCACCTCCTCCTCGACCGATTCGTCATCAAAGGTTGCACGCTAGAGCCGGGGACGACGGCGGCGCCGGACGGCGAGGACGGCGTTGCGCTGGTCGCGCATTGGCAGTGCGCAGGGCCGCCCGAGTCGCTGCAGGTCCAGGTCGGCTTCTTCGACGCAATGCCGCCGGCGGCGGTCCATCTCTCCCGCATCCGCTTCGCGCACGGAGATTTGCCGCAGGAGCGCGTGGCGCAAGCAGACGAGCCGAGCTTCGAAGCGCAGCGGGTGCGCAGCGTCGGCGCGGAGTTCACCCGCTTCTTGAAGCTCGGCGTCGAGCACATCTTCACCGGCTACGATCACATCGCGTTTTTGGTCGGACTGTTGCTCCTGGGCGGAACCCTGCGCCGGCTGATCGGCATCGTCACCGCCTTCACCGTCGCCCACTCCATCACGCTCGCGCTGGCAGCGTTGGACATCCTCTCGCCCTCGCCGCGCGTGGTGGAGCCGCTCATCGCCGCCAGCATCGTCT
Organism: Myxococcales bacterium; assembly: GCA_036488495.1. Lineage (GTDB taxonomy): Bacteria > Myxococcota > Myxococcia > Myxococcales > 40CM-4-68-19 > 40CM-4-68-19. The sequence goes on from DASXHM010000156.1 coordinate 5,806, forward strand.
TCGTCGGGCTCGAGGATCTCTGGGCGCTGCGACTGCACCGCGCGGAGTCGGCGCTGCGGCACCGGTGGATGATCACCTTCGCCTTCGGGCTCGTGCACGGCTTCGGCTTCGCCTCGGTGTTGCGCGAGCTGGATCTGCCGCGCTCGGTGCTGGCGACCGGCCTCGTCTCCTTCAACCTGGGGGTCGAGGTCGGGCAGGTGTGCATCGTGCTTCTCGCGTTGCCGCTCTTGCGCAGGCTGCGGACCGTGCGCGCCTTCTCGCCGGCGATGGCGGCGCTCGTCTGTGTGCTGGGCGCGTTCTGGCTGGTGCAGCGGCTGCTCTGAGCGAACCGTCTGCGGCGTCCCCGCGCCGGCGCGCCGTCCGCGCCAGTTGCCCTGCGAAAGCGCGCGTGCTTTTTTGCGCCCATGCCGAACCAAGCCTTCGCCGAGGCGCGCGCACTCCTGCAAAAACACCGCGAGGACTACCAGACCGCCTACGCGCAATTCCGCTGGCCCAAGCTCGACCACTTCAACTGGGCGCTGGACTGGTTCGACGAATTCGCCAAGGGCAACGACCGCCCCGCCCTGCACCTCGTCAGCGACTCAGCCGCTCCAGTAACGCGCAGCTTCGCCCAGCTCTCCGAGTCGTCGAACCGGGTGGCGAATGCGCTTCGCTCCTGGGGCGTCAAGCGCGGCGACCGTATCCTCTTGATGCTCGGCAACGAGCTGGCGCTCTGGGAAGGGATGTTGGCCGCGATGAAGCTGGGCGCGGTGATCATTCCGGCCACCACCCAGCTCACCAAGGCAGACCTGTCGGACCGCTTCCAGCGCGGCCAGGTCCGCCACGTGCTGGTCGAGCAGAGCTCCGCCGCCAAATTCGACGAAGTGCCGGGCGACTACACCCGCATCGTCTCCGGCACCGCCAATGGCTGGCATTCAATCACCGAAGCCTATCAATCGAGCCAGGACTTCAAGCCGGACGGCAAGACCAAGGCCACCGATCCGCTGCTGCTCTACTTCACCTCGGGGACCACGGCGAAGCCGAAGCTCGTCCTCCACACCCACCAGAGCTACCCGGTCGG
>DASXHM010000022.1:0-10029 GCA_036488495.1 Myxococcales bacterium
CTTCGCCACCGTCACGCCGTCCTTGGTGATGGTGGGCGAGCCGAAGCTCTTCTCGATGACGACGTTGCGGCCCTTGGGCCCGAGCGTGACCTTGACTGCGTCGGCGAGCGTGTTGACACCCTTGAGGATGGCTTCACGCGCACGGACGTCGAACAGGATTTCTTTGGCCATTTCAGTTGCTCCTTGAAAGTGTTTGGTCGCGCGAGGGACGCGCGAAGACGGGAGTGACTTCGGGACGACTCGGGGACTTACTTCTCGATGACGCCGAGGATGTCTTCCTCGCGCATCATGAGGTGCTCTTGCCCGTCGATCTTGATCTCGGTGCCGGCGTACTTCGAGAACAGCACGCGGTCGCCGACCTTGATGTCGAGCGCGCGAACCTTGCCGTCTTCGAGGATCTTGCCGTTTCCGACCGCCAGGACCTCACCCTCGATGGGCTTCTCCTTGGCCGTGTCGGGGATGATGATGCCGCCCTTCGTCTTCTCCTCTTCCTGCACCCGCTTGACGATGACGCGATCCTGCAAAGGCCGAATCTTCATGAGGTTTTCTCCTTCGTGGTGGTCTGGCACTCAGAACCCTGGAGTGCCAAGGCGGGCGCAATGTAACCAGGGCACGGGGCATGTCAAGCAGACTCCCCCTCTTGTCTGCTAACGGGGCGCGCGCCAAGCTGTCTGGCAGGAGGGAGACTTGCCAGACGCCAAGGTTCTGTCGTCGGAGTCGATTCGCGAGTTCTTCAACGACCTGCTGCGCCGCGCTATCGAAAATCAGCGCGCGCAGGTCCAGCCCACCACGCTCATCTACGTCTCCAACCTGCTCTACGAATACCTCAGCTCGGAAGCGCTCTACGTCCAAGGCGATGACGGTTCCTGGCAGCAGAAGCCGCTCGCGTTCTTGCTCAAGGAAGCCCTGGAAGAGCACGGGCCGGCGCGGGTGCAGATGCTGCGGCGGCTCGGGGACACTTCGCTGTTCGTCTCCGGCTTCTTCCCCGACTCGCTCTCGCGCAGGTCGTCCGCGGTCGACGTCGACTACTACATCGCCATGGGCGGCAGGGCGTACGACGCGGTCGGCTCCATCGCCGCCCGGCACGCAGGCCGAGATCTCTGGGACGACCTCTCCTCGCGCTTCCGCCTGTTGGTCGATCTGCTCAACGAAGTGAGCGAGCGGACGCTTGCCTCCACGGAGTCGGGCGTCGTGCGGCTGTACGAGCGGTGGCTAAAGACGGGCAGCGACCGCTTGGGAGGGATGCTCGCGCAACGCGGGATCCCCACCCGCAAGGGATTCGTCCAGTGAGGGGCGGTCCGCGGTGAGCGAGGCGCTCTGCCAGCTCCAGCAACTCCTGCAATCCCTGCACGGCATTTCGGCTGCCCCGGTCGGCAACTTTCTCGTCGACGGCACCGTCCGCGAACAGCTCGCTCCCGACGCGAGCCCGGACGAGGCGCTGCTCGTGCTCGAGTCCGGCGACACGCTGCACGTCGCGCTGTTTCTCGACGACCAGGTCCTCGCGCAGCTCTCGCGCGACCATCGCGAGCCGTGGAGCCGCGCGCGGCTGTCGGGGTTCTGCGCCGCCGCCGAAGGGGTCTCGCACTTTCTCTACCTGACCCAGCGGGCAGGGCAGGGCGGCCAGGTGTCGCAGCTCGAGCTCGAGGCCCAGGGCGAGCTCGACAAGTACCTCGCGGTGCTGCTCCAACTCTGGGCGACCGGACGGCGCAACGCCTCGCCGGTCTTGCGGCGGCAGCTCTTCGAGACCAGCGCGCTGCGTGAAGGTCTGACCGCGCTTGAGCGGGATCGCTACCGGCTGGCCTCGGCCCTCGCTGCAGCGTGTGCGCGCGCTCTGGAAGCGCGGTTCGTCGTCGAAGGACGGCTGGAAGCGCTGCTCAGGGAAGCGCGCCGACTCTACCGGCTGTCGGGCGGAGAGAAGTTCTCCGCGCTCGCCGGGGGCGCCGTCGCCTGGGCTGCCTGAACTGCCGTTTTCGTTCGGGTTCGGGTTCGCGTTCAGGTGCTCGTGCTGGTTCGCGTTCGCGTTTTCGTGACCCGCAAGCCGAGCAGGTGCAGGACAGTCGTAAGCAGTCAGCAGAGGCGACGACGCACGCCCACGGGCACGAGCACGGGAACCCGAACCCGAACGGGAACCCGAACGCAAACGAGAACCCGAACGCGAACGACCACGGCTTTTGGCCGTGGACAGCCCTTACCGGCGGTGGTGCGGGGCGGCGGCGGCCGGCAACTTCTCGTCGTCATACTGCCCTGCCAAGGCAGCGCGGACGGGCCGGTCGAACCGCACCTTGCCGGTGGCGACTTCGCGCAACGACAGAACGGGCGGCTTGTCCTTGGCCTCGATGAGCGGCCGGGCGCCGGCCATCAACTGGCGCGCCCGCTTGGTGGCGAGCAGCACCAGGGCGAAGCGGTTGTCGACGAGCGGCAGGCAGTCTTCGACGGTGACGCGGGCCATTGAAACCTCAAGACAAGGGGAGGCTGTGCGTAAGCTACGCCAGCCTCCCCGTCAAGCCTACTTCGACGCGACTTCGAGGGCGGAGCTCACGGTCCAGGGCAGATCTTCGACCACGCCCTTTTCCACCAGGGCCACCTTGTCCGAGCCGTCGACGTTGACGTAGCGCTGCTTGCCTTCCTTGTTGAGGCTTCCGACCTTGATCCGGGCCAGCACCTTGTCGCCCGGGCCGAGGAGCGTCGCGACCATCGGCTTGTCGAGGCCGTACTTCGAGAGCTGCTTGGGCAGATTGCCCTCGATGCTGCTCGCCCGCAGGTTCACGAGCGAGAACAGCGCCGCCGAGAGCCGCACCTTGTTGGCCGGACCCGGCTTGGGCGCGATCACCGCGAACTGGTCTTCGTTGTTCGCCGTGGTGCGGGAGATGGTCACGTTCGAGCCCTGCGAGTCGAAGACGAGCTTCGTCACTTCGTCGCTCTTCGCGTGGACGAGCTGCTTGTCCGCCAAGTCGGCCGGCGACTTGTCGAGGTCGTTCACGATCAGGTTCTCGAGCTCGTAGACCGGCTTCTGGTCCTCGCGCTTCGCGTAGGCGATGGCGGGGCCGTTGTTGATGCCGGGCCGGGGCGGGCTGAAGAGGATGGTGCGGGTGAACTTCTCGTGGCCGTTCACCGCGTCGACCTTGAGGGTGAGCTGCGGCGGATCGAGCGCGAACTCGTGCGGCATGGCCAAGGCGAAGTCCTGCGCCGGAACGCTCGTCAGGCGCAGGTTCTTCAGATTGCTCGCGAGGCGCTCGATCGTCTCGGTGTCGGCCGGCGAGCCGTTCACCCGCCACTGCGAGCCGTCCTTCTCCAGCACGTACGGCGTCTGGTTGCCGCTCACTTCCAAGCGGCGGATTTCGGCGCCTTCCGGAAGCTCGGCCACCTTCTTGTTGCGCAGGTCGTAGGCGCTCTTGTCGAAGGGGTTCTTCTCCCAGGTGTCGAGCACGCGGACGGTCTTCTCGCCGAGCTTCTTCACGTAGATGCCGTGGTCGAAGCTGTTCTCGACGCCGAACTCGAGGCCCTGTTCCTTGCCGTCGTCGAAGACCACCTTGGCGATGATGCGCGAGTGCTCGAGGCCATAGGTCTTCAAGTTCGGGTCTTCGCCCACGTCGCGCTTCTGCCGGATGCGGGTGAAAGCGTCGAGCACCTGGTTGATCTTCTGCTCGTCTCCCGGCGCCTGAACCGGCTGCGTCACCCGCCAGGGCGAGGTGGGAGTGTCGCGGGCCACCTGCACGAGGTCGCCCGGCTGGACGAGGTCGATGACGAGGACGTGGTTCTTGTCGAAGTCGAAGAGCTGGTCGTGCTTGGCTTGCGCCTCCACCTTCTTCTCTTCGTCGCGCCCGGCCCACGCCGCGGCCAGCACCACGCCGCCGGCGACGACGAGCAGCGCGGCCACGCCTGCAATTGCCTTGGTGGTCTGCTTCATGGCCATGGCTAGCGGCTCTTGCGGGTCTGCCAGACGAGGAGGCCCGCGAAGAGCAGGCCGAACGGGAGCAGGTCGAAGGCGAACAGCGTCATCCGCTTCTTCTGCTCGAGCGTCAGGAACAGGTGGTTGGAGAGGCGCTGCTTGGGACGGATGGAGATGCGCGACTCTTCCTTGGCCGCCCAGGCGACCGCGTTCAACGCGATGTCCCGGTTGCCGAGGATGTCGATGTACGTGTTGGCGGCGAAGAGCGAGTTGCCGAACACCGCCACGCGCGACTGGGGAACGTTGTCGCCGCCCCGCTGCGCCACCGCGACGATGGCGACCGGGCCGGCCACGTCCTTGCCCTCGTCGTACTTGTATTTGCCGGCACGCAGGGAGGCGGTGTCGCTCTCGCCCCAGGCCTTGTTGCCGGTCTTCGCGACTTCCAAGACTTCCCAGCCAACCGGAACGTTGTCGGCCTTCCCGACGCTGCGCGCGATCGGATAGACGCTCATCGGCGCGCTGTTGCCGGCGCGGATGGCGGTGATGGTGTGGTTCGCGTACTGCTGCGCGATGGCCATCTGCGGGCTCTGCGACTCGGGGTCGACGACGATGTCGTTGTCGACGCGGATGCCGATCGAGAGCAGCATCTTGCCCAGGCCGCCGTCAGAGGAGGGGTCGAGCATCACCACCATCTTGCCCTGGTCGTCGGCGTAGTCCTTGACCAGCGCGAGCTCGCTGTCCTGGAGCGCGGCGGCAGGGGCGGCGATGACCAGCACCTGGGTGTCCTCCGGCATCTTCTTGTGCTCGGCGAGGACGATGTCCTCGACGAGATAGCCTTCGGTGCGGAGCTGGTCGGCGAAGAGCTTGAAGCCGCGCTCGGACGGATCGTTGATCGAGCGCTCGCCGTGGCCGCGGACGAAGTAGACCTTCTTGGTGGTGCCGCGGGTCACTTCGATGAGGGCGTTGGTGAGCGCCTCTTCGCCGATGTCCTTGGCGCGGGCTTCCTTGGTGCCGTTGGTGAAGAGCACGCGCGGGCCGGCCTGGGTGATGTTTTTCTGCTGCACGAGCTCGGGGTGCTTGAGCGGATCGACGAACTCGACGGTCAGCTTGTCGGAGAGCCGCTTGTACTGATCGAAGCGGGCGTTGAGCTCGTTGTACTCCGGCTCGCTCGGGCCGTAGAAGGCCTGGACCGAGACGGGAGTCTTGAGCTCCTTCATCGTCTTGTTGGTCTGGTCGGAGAGGGTGAAGAGCTTCTCCTTGGTGAAGTCCCAGCTCCGGCCCTTCTTGACCGCGATGTAGTTCGCGGCCACGAGAGCGCCCATCACGACTGCGATGGAGAGCGCGCTCATGGTGCCGTAGAAGGCGCCCTTGCCCATGCGCTTCTCACCGCGGGTGGCGAAGAGCCAGGCGCCGATGCAGACGACCGCGAGCCCGAGGCGGATGGCGACCGGCGTCGCGGTGGGCGAGCCGGAGACGAACAACCAGTTGAAAATGCCGCTGAAGAGAGCGACCAGGCCGAACATTCCGGCCACGCGTCCCCAATGCTTGATGTTCATGTCCGACTAGCTCCAGCGATGCGCTTCGACAGCGCGGTTGGTCGCGAACAAACCCACGACGATGATGGAGAGGAAATAGACGACGTCCTTCACCACCAGGGTCCCCTTGGTGAAGGAGTCGAGGTGGCTGCCGCTCGAGAGATACATGACCAGATCGCGCAGCCAGCTATCGGTCTCTGCGCCGGCCCAGCCGATGATCCAGGTCATGATCAGGACCACCAGCGTCACCAGCGCCGCGACCACCTGTGAATCGGTGACCGAGCTGATGAAGAGGCCGATGGCGATGAAGGCGCTGCCGATCAGGAAGAGCCCGGTGTAGCCGAGCGCGATGCAGCGCCAGTCGACGCCGTTCACGTCACCCGAGAAGACCTGGGTGAGCACCGGATAGGTGACGGTCAGGGCCAGGGTGACGAACAGGATGACGACGGCGGCCAGGTACTTGCCGAAGACGATCTGCGAGGAAGTCACCGGCGTCGTGTAGAGGAGCTCGATGGTCTTCTGCCGCTTCTCCTCGGCGATGAGCCGCATGGTGAGCGCGGGCACGATGAACATCAGAATCGAGGCCATGCTCCCGAACAGGTTGTGGAAGATGATGTCCTGGAAGTTCAGGTGCGCGAGCAGCGCGGGATCCTGCACGCGCATGTACTCGAGCGACCGCTGCTCGTAGAAGCCGACCAGGCGGAGGAAGAAGTAGGAACCGATGATGACGTAGAGCGTGAACATCACGTACGCGATGGGGGTCGCGAAGTAGATGTTCAGCTCCTTCTTGGCAATGGCGATGGCGTTCTTCATGGGTAGCTTTTCGTCTCTAGGCCGAGGTGAGCTTGAGGAAGATCTCTTCGAGCGACGGGGCGGGGCCGGCGTGGCCGTCGGCGGTGATCGCCGAGGCGTTGGCGGCCATCAGGCCGTCGAGCGTGTCGTCGGCGACGACGTGACCCTGCGCGAGCATCACCACCCGCTGGCAGGTGGCCACCACCTCGGGAAGGATGTGGGTCGAGAGGATGATGGTGTGCTTGCCGGCGAGCGACTTGATGAGCTGGCGGACCTCGATGATCTGGCTCGGGTCGAGGCCGACGGTGGGCTCATCGAGAATCAGCACTTCCGGGTCGCCCAGGAGCGCTTGGGCGAGGCCGACGCGCTGGCGCTGGCCCTTGGAGAGGTTGCCGATGACGCGGTGGATGTAGCGGTCGCAGTTGGTGCGGTTGGAGACGCGCTCCACCTCGTCCTTGCGGGTCTTCCGGGGCACGCCCTTGATCTCGGCGACGAAGGTCAGGTACGCGCGCACCGTCATGTCGGTGTAGACCGGCGGAGTCTCGGGCAGATACCCGATCCGGCGCTTCACCTCCATGGGCTGTTCGAAGACGTCGAAACCCGCCACCTTGGCGCTGCCGCTGTCGGGCGGCAAAACGCCCGTGATCATGCGCATGGTGGTGGTCTTGCCGGCGCCGTTGGGACCGAGGAATCCGACGATCTCGCCGCGCTCGACGGTGAAGCTGACGTCGTTGACAGCCTTGAGATCCCGGTAGGTTTTGACGAGGTGGTTCACTTCGATCATCGCGTTCTGCTCCTGCCGCTTGCCCCGAGTTACAGGCGGGCGCGCAATTTAAAACGTGACTGTGAGTACGCTCAAGCGTTGAAAAGAACACGGCAGGCGCAGCTTCCCTTCCCCGCATCCCGCCGTTTCGGCTGCTAAAGTTGGTCGTACATGACCGTACGAGAGCCGATCGTGGTGCAGAAGTACGGCGGCAGCTCGGTCGCCGACGTGGAGAAGATCGGCCGCGTCGCGGATCGGGTGGCGAAGACGCGCGCCGCGGGTCGTCAGGTGTGCGTGGTTGTGAGCGCGATGGGCGACACGACCGACGAGCTGCTTGCTTTGGCGCGGCAGGTCACGAAAGACCCGCACCGCCGCGAGCTGGACATGCTGCTCACCGCCGGCGAGCGCATCTCGATGGCGCTGCTGGGAATGGCGTTGCACGCGCGCTCTGTCCCGGCGGTCAGCTTCACCGGGTCGCAGAGCGGCATCATCACCGACGGCGCGCACACGAGCGCGCGCATCCTGGAAGTGCGGCCGGTGCGGATTTTGGAGGAGCTGTCGCGGGGCAGGGTGGTGATCGTCGCCGGCTACCAGGGCGTTTCGCGGGAGAAGGAAGTGACCACCTTGGGCCGTGGCGGAAGCGACACCACCGCGGTCGCGCTCGCGGCGGCGCTGGAGGCGGAGGTCTGCGAGATCTGCTCGGACGTCGACGGCGTCTTCACCGCCGATCCGCGCATCGTCGAAGGGGCGCGCAAGCTGTCCGAGCTCTCGCACGACGAGATGCAGGAGCTGGCGCTCGCGGGCGCGAAAGTGCTGAACGCGCAGGCGGTGGAGTTCGCCCGCGACCGCGGCATCGTCATCCACGCGCGCAGCACCTTCGGCAGCGGGACCGGAACCCGCGTCCTCGCCGGCGCAAAGCGCGAGTTGCGCATCAGCGGGGTCGCCCTGGACAGCGAGATCCTGGTGGTGCGTGGAGATGCGCGCGCGGTCCTGCAGGCGCACGGGGCATGGCCGCGCGAGTCGTGGGACGACCGCGCCGTCGTCTCGCTGGAGAACGTCCATTCGCTTCCGGCGCTGCTCGAGGCGCTGCGCGCTGTGGCGGAAGTGGAAGAAGGGCTTGCGCAGGTGTCGGTGGTGGGAACGGGAATCGGCGCCTCGAAGGAGCCGCTCGACCGCGCGCTTTCGGCGCTGGGGGAGCCGCCGCGATCGGTCCTGACCGCTCCCTTGCGCCTCGCGTTCCTGGTTCCGAAGGACGCCGCGAAGGACGCGGTCCGCAAGCTACACGCCGAATTCGTCGAACGAATCTGACCGCGCCGCCCCCACACATCTCAGACGATTTCGGCAACACATCTCAGACGATTTTCGCGATTTCCCCCCCCCACACATCTCAGACGATTTTCGCGATTTCCACCAAGTCCTGCGCCGCGACGATGCGCGGATGAATCGCGCGCGCCTCCTCGGCCACCGCGTCGCCCATCACGCTCGGGGAGAAGTGGGTGAGGACGAGCGTCGCGGCGTTCGCCTCGGCGGCGATGCGAGCGGCCTCCACCCCCGTGGAATGGCCGCGCTCGTGGGCGAGCTCCTGTCGGGCATCCTCGTAGGTGGCCTCGTGCACGAGAACGTCGGCGTCGCGGCCGAGCTCGACCGCCGCTGCGCAGGGCACGGTGTCGAGCGCGTACGCGACCGACTGGCCGCGCTGCTTCGGACCGACCAGACCCTCGGGCGAAACGACTCGGCCATCCGGAAGCGTGACGGTCCGTCCCGCCTTGAGCGCACCGAGGAGCGGCCCGCGCGGAATGCCGAGCGCGTCCGCCTTCGCCACATCCAACGTCCCGGGCCGTTCCGGCAGCGCGATGCGATACCCGTACGTCTCGATCCGATGGCGTAGCGCGCGGCTCGTCACTTCGAAGCCCGCCAGCGCAATCTCGCCTCCGGTTCCGCGCTGTTCCACCACACGTACTTCGAGCTGCCCCGTGCCGAGCGACCCCGACCGCTGCAGGTACAAGAGCACTTCCCCGAGACGCGGAGGTCCGGCGACGAGGAGCGGCCGGGTGCGGCCTTCGAGGCCCAAGGTGCCGAGCAGCCCGGGAAGCCCGTTGAAGTGGTCCCCGTGCAGGTGCGTGATCAGCACCGCGTCGAGCCGCGACAAGGAGAGCCCGGCGCGCTGCGCTGCGATCTGCGCGCCCTCGCCGCAGTCGCAGAGGATCCACGACGACTCGGCCGCGACCGCCAGCGCCGAGGCCCCGCGTGAGAGCGTGGGCCGGCCGGCCGACGTCCCGAGCGGCACGATGCGGAGCCTCATCGCGCCGAGGTTACTACGCGCTCTCCAAGACCACCGCCTCGCGGCCCCGGCCGCTGAGCCGCGCGCCATCGAGCCTGGCCTCGCCGGAGTCGAGGACGACGCGCCACTTCCCTTCCGGCAACCGCACCTCGAACGGTCCCTTGCCGAGGGCCGCGACCAAGAGCACAGGTCCACGCCTGAGCAAGAGCGTCTCGCCCTGCAGCGATGCCGCACTCGTGTCGCGCCGGTCGTCGCGCAGCTTTTCCCGGCGCAGCTTCAAGAGCGCCCGGTGCCACTCCAGCGCCTTCCGATCCTGCTTCGATCGATCGATGCGGCTCCGCAAAAGCGTCTCCCGCGCCTGCGGATCGGGCACTTCGCCCTGCCAGGCAAAAGCCTTGAACTCCTCGCGGCGGCCCTTGCGGACGGCTTCGGCCAGGTCGTGGTCGGTGTGGCCGGTGAAGTACTGGAACGGCTCCTTCGCGGCCCATTCCTCGCCCTGGAAGTAGAGCGGCAGCGCGGGCTGCAGCGCGACCACCGCCGCCGCCACCCGCAGGCCACCTTCGTCGGTGAGGGCGGTCAGGCGTTCGCCGCTCGCCCGGTTTCCGATCTGGTCGTGATTTTGCGCGCAGACGACGAAGTTGCGGCCGGGAAGGTGCGCGGCTTTGGTGCCGTGCGGCTTGCCGAAGGTCGGCTTGTGCTGGCCCTCGTAGAACCAGCCGCGGTTCAAGGCATGCACGAGCTTCGGCAGCGGATCCTGGAAGTCGCCGTA
>DASXHM010000025.1:0-11651 GCA_036488495.1 Myxococcales bacterium
ATCGAGGACGGCACGATCCGGGTGCGGCGGGGGCCGCGCGAGAACGGCCACCGCCCGGCGGGCGATGCGCTGTTCCGCACGGCTGCCCGGGCCAAAGGCCCGCGGGTGATCGGCATCGTCCTCACCGGCGCGCTCGACGACGGCGCCGCCGGCCTCTTCGCGGTGAAGCAGCGCGGCGGCTTCGCGGTGGTGCAGGATCCGGACGACGCCTACTGCCCGGACATGCCTCGCGCCGCGCTCGACCACACCGACGTCGACGCGGTGGCAAGCCTCGGGGAGATCGCACGGCAGCTTCCCGCCTGGACCAGTCAATCGGTCGAAGAAGCGCCGGACGTCAACTCACTGATCGCGGCCGAGGCGGACATCGCCCTTCAAGGCTCCACCGAGTACGTCGCGACTCCGGGAACGCCGTCGACCTTCAGTTGCCCCGACTGCGGCGGGGTGCTCAACGAGATCGAAGACGATCGAAGGCTGCGCTTCCGCTGCCAGGTTGGCCACGCCTTCAACCGCGCCTCGCTCCACGCTGCTCAATCGGAAGTGCTGGAGGCAGCCCTGTGGGCCGCGCTGCGCGCGCTCGAACAGCAAGCAGACCTGGGCAGGCGCCTGACCGCCAAGGCAAGGCGGATCAATCAGCCGAAGAGCGCTTCCTGGCACGAGGAACGCGCCGAGACTTCGGAGCAGCAGGCGAACCTAATTCGCGAGCTTCTCGGAGCGGCTCCGCGGAAGGCGCGCCCGCGCTGATCGCGGGGAGCTCCACGGTGAAGAGGGCGCCGCCGTTCGGCCGGTTCGCGGCGTAGATGGTTCCGCCCATCCGTTCGACGAGGCTCGCGCAGATGAAGAGGCCGAGCCCCGTGCCTTTGCCGCCTTTGGTGGTGAAGAACGGCTCGAAGAGCCGGGGAAACACCGTCGAAGGAATGCCCATCCCGTCGTCGCTGACGGCGATGCGGACGACCTCGCGCGCCTGCGCGCAGATGACGGAGATGCGCCCCCTGCGATCCGAGGTCGCCTCGCGGGCGTTGCGCAAGAGATTCAGGACCACGTGGACGAGCTCGCCGGGAGAAGCGCGCACGGACGGCAGCGCGCCCATGGTCACCCGCACGTGCGGCGTCGTCCCGTCCTCCAGGCCCTCGAGCTCGAGCAGCTTCACCGCTTCGTCGATGACACCCTTGACCTGGACGGTCTGCAGGCCCTGGCTGCCGTTGCGGGCGAAGTCGTGCAACCTGCGGATGACGTTCGAGCTGTCGTCGATGCCGCGCGCCATCGAAGAAAGCGCGGCACCGCAGCGCTTGCGCACCACTTCGTCGGCCTCGACCGACGAGAGCAGGTAGCGGACGCTGCGCAGCGTGCTGGAGAGGTCGTGCGCGACCGAGGCGGCCAGCTCCCCGAGGACGCGCAACCGTTCGCCGTGCCAGAGCCGGCTCTGGGTGCGCTCGTCGTCCACCGCCCAGGTGACGGCCTCTTCGCTGGCGAGCGCGATGGCGAGCCCCTTGTCAATCGCCTCCAGCCGCAGCACCAGCGTCGCGCCCGAGCGCCCCGGCACCCGGAGCTGCTGGATAGACGGCGAGCGGCGGCCCTTGGCCAGCGCCTCGCGAAGTTTCTGTCCCAAGCTGCGCGGCGCGATCAGCTTCCAGCGGGCGCTGCACTCGACGATCTTGCCCGAACCGTCCAAGAGGGCGACGGCGATGCTGGCGATGCGCGCCGGGGTGCTGACGCCCGCCACCAAGACCGGCATCCGCACCGAGGCGCGGTGCACGACGGTCGAGTATTTGCGAACGAGCTCTAGGTATTTGGCGCGGAGCTCGCTGTTCTCCTCAGCGCCCGCTCGCCTTGACATCGTCGCCTTTCATCTCCGCAAGCTCGGCGGAAACCGCCGTGAACCGGGTCACGTCCTCGAACATGATCAAGGACCCCAACGTCTTCCCTCCGTCGATGATGGGGATGGCGGCAACGGTCGCGTTTCCGGTTCCGCCGCTCGGCAGCTCGTACTGCACGCGCTCCGCCCGCAGCGACGACTGCTGCTGCAGCGTCTTGCGCAAGCGTTGGATGACGGCGCGCGACAAGGCCGGCACGTGTAGCGTCCAAAGCACCTGGTTCATCGCGTCGTCCTCGCCCACTCCGAGGAGGCGCTCAGCGGCGAGGTTCCACACCTTCACCCTGCCCTGTTCATCGAGGACGATGACGCCCACCCCGAGGCTTCGGATGATGGTCCTTTGGATGAAGCCGAAGGTCGTCATCTCGGAAGTGCGGTGGGCAAGCTCGCGGTCGGTCGCGTCGAGCTCGGCGTTGATCGACTGCAATTCCTCGTTGGCGGTTTCCAGCTCTTCGTTGGTGGACTGCAGCTCTTCGTTGGTGGTCTGCAGCTCCTCGTTTGCCGACTGCAGCTCTTCGTTGGTGGTTTCCAGCTCCTCGTTGGACGACTGCATTTCCTCGTTGGTGGTCTGCAGCTCCTCGAGGGCAGATTGCCGATCCTGGTTCGCCTTGCGCAATTCACCCTGCAGCTCGATCAGCTCGGTCACGTCGTGCGCGGTGTAGACGAGGCCTGCGGCGCCGCCCGCACCGTCGCGCAGCGCCGACACTTCGACCATGATCTGCACCGCTTTCTCCGCCTCGCGCCTGTCGACGACGCCGAACGCGCGATCGACCGGGATGCGGCCTTCGCGCACCGCGCGGGTCTTCTCCACGATCAGCTCACCCGCGAGCCCCTGCAGGTTGAGGGAGGCGAGCCGTTTGCCCAGGATTTCGGTGTCCGCCCTGCCCCACAGCGCGGCCGCGGCGTCGTTCCAGAGGAGCACCGCACCGTCGAGCGAAGTGACGATGACCGCATTGCGCAACGACTGCACCACGTCCGAATAGATCTTGTGAGCAGCCTCCAAGGCCGGCTGCAGCTCTTCCGCTGCGCGCAGGGCAGGCGGCGACGGGATCAGCGCCAACAGCTGCGACTTCGCCAGCGCGACGTGCCGCGTTCCGTCTTTGCGATAGATGCGCCGCGGGAGGTCGACGGGCTCGAACAGCTTCGCCGCGTAGGGGATGAGCTCGCTCTTCCCGAGGACCAGGATGCCGTGAGGCTGCAGCGCGAAATGAAAGCGCGTCAGCACCCGCTTCTGTAGCGCCGCGTCGAGGTAGATGAAGACGTTGCGGCAGATGACGACGTCGAGCCGGGAGATGTGCGCGTCCGCGACCAGGTTGTTGACGCCGAACACCGTGGATCGGCGCAGCTCCCGGCGGACCGTGTAGGCCTCTCCGGTGGCGACGAAGTACTTGTCCAGGATGCGCTTCGGCACCCCCTTCACCCGGTCGCGCGTGTACGAACCCTGCCGGGCGAAACCAATCGCTTTCTCGTCGGCGTCGGTGCCGAAGATCTTCACCGTCTGCTGCTGGTGGGTACGCTGGAGCACCTCGGCGACGACGATGGCGGCGGAAAACGCCTCTTCGCCGGTGGCGCAGCCGGCGCACCAGACGCGGATCTCTTCGCCCGCGCGCTTCTCCGACAGCACCTGCGGCAGCGTGGTGTTCTCCAGCTCTTCCCACATCGCCGGCTCGCGAAAGAACGACGTCACCTTGATCAGCATCGCCGAGATCAGAGCGTCGAATTCGGCCGGCTCGCGTTCGAGCACCGCCCGGTACTCCGCAACCGACTTGCATCTGCGCTCGGCCATGCGGCGCTCGAGGCGCCGGTGCAGCGTTGCCCGCTTGTAGCTGCGGAAGTCGACGTTGCGCACTTCGCGAATGCGCTCGAGAATCGCCTCGACGGCGGGGTTGATTGTCTCTTTGCGAGGCATCGTCCGCTCATCAGGTAGCGGGACGCCGCGGTTTTGGCAATGGCGCTACAGCGCGAACTTCGCTTCTTCAATCAGCTCGCGCACCCGGTGGAGGAAGCTGTTGCCGGTCACGCCGTCGATCACCCGGTGGTCGTACGAGAGCGTAAGATACATCATCTGGCGGACGACGATGGCGTCCTGGCCGTCGACCTCGCGCACGACCGCCCGCTTGACGATCTCGCCCATGCGCAGGATGCCGACCTGCGGCTGATTGATGATCGCGGCGCCGAACAAATTGCCCTTGAGGCCAGGATTCGAGACAGTAAAAGAACCGCCCGAGAGCTCGTCCGCGGTGACCTTGCCGGTGCGCGAGCGGAGCGCGAGATCGTCGAGCGCGCGGGCAAGCCCGAGCACGCTCAGCTCGTTCGCCCGGCGGATGACCGGGACGAGGAGCCCCTTTTCGGTCTCCACCGCGACGCCCAGGTTCACGTCCCTGCGCAGGATCAGGCTCTCGTCCTGTACCACCGCGTTCAGCCTGGGAAACTCGCTCAAGGCCTGCACGGTGGCGCGGCAGATCCCGACCAGAAAGCTCGGCGCCTTGCCAGAGGTCTCCTTGGCCTTCTTCCATTCGCCCCGCAACCGCGACAGCGCGGTCATGTCCACTTCGGCGGTGCAGGGAACGTGCGGGCTGGTCGCCTTCGAATAGACCATGTGCTCGGCGATGAGCCTTCGGCGCTGATCGAAGGGGACCGTTTGATCGCCTTCTTTGGCGGAATATCGCGGCGGTTTGTAGGCGCGCAGCGAAATGGCGATGGGGCCCGAGCCGGGATACTGCGAAAGCGCCTGCGGAGGCGGCTGCGAATAGACCGGCGCCACCGGCGGCTGGGACCACTGCGGCGGCGGCGACGTGGGCGCCTTCTGGCCGGGAAACGTGCTCAAGGGCGGCTGCAGCTCGGACTGCTGCGCGGCGGTCGCGCCTTTCTCGAGATAATGGATGACGTCGGCCTTGGTGACCCGCCCGCCTGTGCCGGAGCCTGCGACTTTGTTGAGGTCGACGCCGTGCTCCTGGGCGACGTTGCGGCCGACCGGGCTCGCGCGCACTTCGTCGCCGTTCTGGAGCGGCGGCGGCGCAGCCTTCGCCGGCGCCGGTTTGGGTGCGGCCGCTGCGCCCGACTCGTCGAGACTCGCCAGCGCCGCACCGACTGCGACCACCGCGCCCTCCTTCACCAACTGCTCCGCGAGCACGCCGTCCGACGGCGAGGGAATTTCGGTGTTGGCCTTGTCGGTCGCGATCTCGAGCAGCGGTTCGTCGCGCGAAACCCGCTGCCCGGGCTGCGCAATCCACCGAACCACCGTCCCCTCCACCACCGATTCTCCGAGCTGCGGCATCACGACCGTCGTCATACGTGCGCGGTCAAGTAGCGCGCGACCTTTCGCGTGTCAAACTGGCTTCGCGAGGGGTTGCACACCACAATGCCTCTCGTGCGCGAACGGCTCCAAGCACTCGGCGACAGGCTTTCGAAGCAGCCGCACCTGCAGGCCGTTCGCGACGGCGTGGTGGGCAGCCTTCCTTTGATTTTGCTGGGGAGCTTGTTCTTGCTCCTCGCGCAGCCGCCCTGGCCGGGGCTTTCGGCTTTCTTGCCGGCGCCGACGATGCTGCTCGCCGGATATTCGGCGTGCGCCGGGCTCGTCTCCATCTATGCCTGCGCGGCGACCGCGCTATCTCTGGCGCGGCGGCGCGAAGTGGACGCGGTGGCCGCGGCGACGACGGGCCTCGCGGTGTTCCTGGTGGCGCAGCATCCGGTGGCGAAGGCGCTGCCGCTCGCGACGCTCGGCGCTGCCGGGCTCTTTCCCGCCTTTGCCGCGGCCATCTTCGCGGTGGAGATCCTGCACGTCTTCGTCCGGCGGCAGTGGGGCATCAAGCTTTCCGGCGGCGCGCCCGACGTGGTGGTGCGCAGCTTCGCGGCGATGCTCCCCACCGTCGTCTGCGTGGTCTCGATCTGGCTCGTCGTTCACGTCTTCGGCGTCGATCTGATCGGCGGCATCGGCGCCATTTTCCGGCCGCTCCTGATCGGCGGCAATTCGCTACCGGCGGTGCTGATCGTGGTTTTGATCGACAGCTCCCTGTGGCTCGTCGGCGTGCACGGACTGTCGATTCTCGCCGCGGTGCGGCCGCTCTGGCTCGCGTCGCTCGCCGAAAACATGGCCCAGGTCAGCTCGGGACAGCCGCCGCACAACCTCTTCACCCAGGAGTTCTTCATCTGGTTCACCTGGCAGGGCGGCTCCGGGGCGACCTTGGCGCTGGCGCTCTTGATGATCCGCGCGCGATCGAAGCAGCTCAAGCTGGTGGGCAAGACCGCCATCGTGCCGGCGCTGTTCAACATCAACGAGCCATTGCTGTTCGGGACTCCGGTGGTGATGAACGGCAAGCTCGCCCCACCCTTCGTCGCGGTGCCGCTGCTGCTCGTCACCATCTCGTGGCTGGCGATGCACTTCGGCTTCGTGCGGCCGCCCTACATCGAAGTGGTGTGGACGCTGCCGGCGCCGATCGGCGCGTACCTCTCGACCGGCGGCGATGTCCGCGCGGTGGTCTTGCAGATGGTGAATCTCGCCATTGCCCTGCTTTGTTATTGGCCGTTCATGCGCCGGTACGACCGCGGCTTGTTGGCGGCGGAACGGGACGCAGCCGCCCGCTAGCGGTCAGTCGACCGCGCTCCTTGCCTCGCTGGTCGTCACTGCGTGACGCTCGCCACCGCCAGGCGCGTCAAGGGCACTTCATTCGAGCGGTCGGAATCGATCTGCCAGATGTTGTTGGTGGCGATGGTGGTGTCGGCGCCATTCAGCGCGCGATTCGAGGAGAACCGGATGTGCCGCCCCGCGGGCGCCCAGACCGGCCCGCCCGCTGTGGCGGTGGACAGTGCGGTGAGGATGGTCGGCGCCGAGCCGTCCGCGGCCATGATCCAGATGTTGCTCGAGGGGTGCGTCGAATCGGAGCCGTCCACTCCGCGATTGGAGGCGAACGCGATCTGCGTTCCGTCGGGCGACCATGCTGCCGGGCCGCTGCTGACGCCGGTCAGCCGCGTCAGCGCGGTCAGACTGGAACCATCCGCGTTCATGGCCCAGACGTTGAAGATGCCGGTCGTGATCGCGTCGCTGCCATCGAGAGTGCGATTCGAGGTGAAGAGGATGCGCCGTCCGTCCGGCGAAAAGCGCGGCTGGAGGTGGAGGATGACGAGCGTGCCGAGGTGCGCGGTGGTCTTGGTCAGCGGCGCCACGGCCGAGCCATCAGCCTTCGCCATCCAGACGTTGGTGTCCGAAGCGGCGGAGTTGCTGCCGTCGATGTTGCGGTCGCTCGAGAAGATGATGGTGGTGCCGTCGGGCGACCACGCCGGCGAGGAGGCCGTGCTGGCCGCGGTCAGGCCGGTCAGCGCCGTGCGGGCGGTCCCGTCGGTCTTCACCACCCAAAGGTTGGTCGCCGGGTTGGCCGCGTCGGTGCCGTCGACGGCTGCCGGCGCGGCGTAGGCGATGCGGCTGCCATCCGGCGCCCAGGCGATGGAGCCGGCTGCGATCGCGCCGCCCGACAGCGCGAAGGTGTAGGAGGTCACAGGCGCAGGGCTGGAGCCGTCCGCGTTCATCACCCAAAGGTTCCGGGTCCCGTTCGTGTTCAGCGCATCGATGCCGTTGAGCGCGCGGTTGGACAAGAAAGCGATTTTGCTTCCGTCCGGCGACCTCACCGCACCGGCGCTGTCGGCGTTCGTGAGCCGCGTCAGCGGCGTCTGGTTGAAGCCGTCGGAATCCATCAACCAAACGTTCGAGCGCGGACCCGCAGTGTCCGCCCCACTGAGCGCGCGGTTTGAAGAGAAGACGATCTTGTCCGCCACCACCGTCAACCCGACCGCGTTCGAAACCCCGCCGCCCGGCGCAGGATTCACCACCGTGACCGCGAGGCTTTGCGCCACCTGCAGGTCGGCGGCCGCGAGGGTGGCCTGCATCTGCGTGCTGCTGGTGACGGTCGCCGTCCGCGGACCGCCATTCAATTGCAACGTCGCCCCGGGCGCGAAGCCGGTGCCGGTGACGGTGAGCAGCAGGCTGGATGCGGTCGCCGGGGCCGTGGCCGGCGAGATGTTGGTGATCGCTGGCACGGGGTTCGTAGCGGTGGGAGCCGGCGCCGGCGCTGGGGTGTCAGAGCCGCAGGCAGCGGTCAGCACCATTGCCGCAATTCCAGGCGCACTCGCCGCAATCCATCGAGCCCTGACTTTGATCATTTCCTACCCATATCATATGGCGCGCACGGTACGACCGCCGGCCCTCGCCTGCGGAAGACGGGAAAAGATCGCCGTTACTGCGTGACGTTGGCAGCCGTGAGCCGCGTCAGCGGCGTTTTGTTCGAACGGTCTGAATCGATCTGCCAGAAATTCTCCACCGAGAGGGCCGTGTCCGTTCCGCTCAGCGCAGCGTTCGAAAAGAACCGGATGTGCCGCCCGGTGGGCGCCCAAACGGGCGCGTTTGCGAAGGCCGCCGAAAGTTGCGTCAGCGCCGTCGCCCCGGCCCCGCTCGCGTCCATGATCCAGAGATTCTGCGTCGGGTTGGCCACGTTCGAGCCGTTCAAGCTGCGGGTCGAGACGAACGCGATCTGCGTACCATCGGGCGACCACACCGCGCTCCTGGAATCGCCGACGAGCGTTCGCGTCAACGGCGTCAGGCCAGTACCGTCCGCATTGATGACCCAGACATTGAGGTTGCTCACAACAGTATCGCTGCCGTCGAGAGCTCGGTTTGCGGTGACCGAGATCCGGCGGCCGTCCGGCGACCACTGCGGCTCAAAGTGGAGGATGGAGGGGGCTGGCGGGAGGATGAAGGGGCCGTTCAGCTTCGTCAACGCGGTGGCGCCGCTGCCATCCGCGTTCATCACCCAGAGGTTGTTGGTGGGGACGTTCGCGTCGCTCCCGTCTGGGTTCTGGGTGCTGATGAAGGCAATGCGCCCGCCGTCCGGCGACCACACCGGCGCCCCTGCGAGGAAGGCAGTGCCGCGGGTGAGCGGCTTACGCGAGCTGCCGTCCGACTTCGCCACCCAGACGTTGAATGCCGGGGCCAAGGCGTCGCTGCCGTCCAGCGCGCCCGACGAGGTGTAGGCGATGTTGCTGCCGTCCGGAGACCAGGCAACGGACGCCGTGAGGGCGCCCTCACTGGCGGGCGTAAAGGTGTACTTGGTCAGCGCGACGGGCGCGGACCCGTCGGCGTTCATCACCCACAGGTTTTGGGTGCTGTTCGTGTTCAGCGCGTCGACGCCGTTGAGCGCGCGGTTGGACAAGAAGGCCACCTTGCTGCCGTCGGGCGAGCGCACCGCGTTGAAGCTGTTCGCGCCGGCAAGGCCGTCCAGCGGCACCTGGTTGAACCCGTCAGCATCCATCGACCAGACGTTCGACCGCGGCCCTGCCGCGTCGCCGCCGGTGAGCGCGCGATTGGAGGAGAACAGAATTTTGTCCGCTACGACGATCAGGCCGACTGCGTTCGACGCGCCACCGCCGGGAGCGGGATTCGTAACCGTGACCTGGAGGGTCTGCGCCGTTTGCAGGTCCGCGGCGGCGAGGGTCGCCTGCATCTGCGTGCTGCTGACGACGGTCGCCGGCCGCGGGCTGCCGTTCAATTGCAGCGTCGCGCCGGACGCGAAGTTGGTGCCGTTCACCGTCAAGACGAGCGACGGCGAGGTGGCAGGCACCGTCGAAGGCGAGATGCTCGCCACCGTCGGGACCGGGTTCGCCGGACTATTGGTGGTGGTGGTGGTGGCGGGCGCCGAATTCGATCCGCACGCAGCCGAAAGCATCAACGCAGCAATTGCAGGACCGCGGGCAATCCCCAAGACTTTTGTCATGTACTCCCCCCAATTCAACGTCAATGACCGCTTTTACCACCATTGTCCGGATTCGACATGGTCTTGAGCGGCACGCGGTAGGTCATCAAATCACTCGCGTGCTCCACTGCCGGACCTTTGAGCAGCGCTTCTTTGTCGAACACCGCCAATGGCCGGGACAGCACCGCCGGCGCGTGCGTGCCCGTGTCCATCCGGATGGCGTCCTTCGGGCAGGCCTCGACGCAGAAGCCGCAGACGATGCAGCGGAGCTCGTCGATTTCGAAACGCACCGGATACTTCTCGATGGCTTGATCGTCGTACTCGCCGGCCTCGATGTAGATGCACTGCGCGGGGCAGGCCGTCGCACACATGTAGCAAGCGACGCAGCGCGGCTTGCCGTCCACGCGCGGGACCAGCCGGTGCATGCCGCGATAGCCGGGCGGGTATTCCTTGCGCTCTTCGGGATAATTGATGGTGGAGACGAGGTTCACGCCCGGGCCCTTGCGCTCCATGATGTCCGGGTTCGGGTCGCGGTAGCCGATGAGGTTGGTCCAGAAGTGCTTTGCCAGGACCCCCATGCCTTTGATGGCCTCGCGCAGGTAGAAGCGCTCGCCGAAGCTGAGATCGCTTTCGGGGCTCGCGCGTTCGTCTTTGGGCTTTGCGGAATCCATTGAATATCCTTAGTGCCCGACGGCAGCAGGCGCGGTCGTGGCAGGCGCGGTCGTGGCAGGCGCAATCGTGGCGGTAGCGCTCGTGCCGGTCGCGGCGGCGTGGTCGTGGCCCGAAGCCGCCGCTTGCCCGGCACCCATCACCGTCCCGTGCGGCGCGTGCGCGTCAGTCGTGGTCGAAGAGTGGCTGCCCTCTGTCGCATCGCCGTGCGCGCCGGCCGAGAAGGCGACGAAGAAGAGGATGGCGATCCATTCGACGATGCCCATCCACGCCATGCCTTCCCTGCCGCCCCAGAGGAACACCGCCGCTGTCAGCATCACGTTCACGAGCGCAACCGGCAGCATCATCTTCCAGCCGAGCCGCATGATCTGGTCGTACCGGAACCGCGGGAACGCCCAGCGCGCGATGAACATCAGCCAGATGATGAAGAGCATCTTCACCAAGAACGAGAACACTTGCAGCACCGCGAGCCACGACAGCCCGGAGATCCCCAATGTTCCGTCGAGCGCGCGGACGATGGTCGGCTCGAGCCAGGGGACGTGATAGCCGCCGAGGAAAATCGCGGTGACGATACCGGCAATCACCACCGTCTCGGCATACTCGGCAATCAGGAACATGCCGCTCTTCAATCCGGAGTATTCGAGGAAATAGCCGATGATCTCGCTTTCGCCTTCGGGAGTGTCGAAGGGAGCGCGCTTGATTTCGGCCTGGGCGGCGACCAGAAACAGGATCATCCCGATCGGCTGGAAGACCATGCCCCACGACGGCAGCCAGCCGAACAAGAGCGAGTCGTCGTGGACGAAGAAATCGCCGGCGCGGGTGGAGGCGCGGAGCGCGAATTCGGTGGTGCCCTGGGCGACCGCCATTACGTCGAGCCGCAAGGAGCCGAAAGCGATGAACGCGCCCACCAGCGTCAGGCCCAGCGTCACTTCGTAGCTGACGAGTTGCGCCGAAGCGCGCAACCCTCCCAGGAGCGCGAGCTTGTTGTTGGATGTCCAACCGGCAAGCGCCGTCCCAAACACCGCGATGGAGGCGAGCGCGAAGACATACAAGATACCCCAGTCGACCTTCGCGACTTGGAGTTGCATCCGGTCGCCGAAGAACGACAGCTCGGGGCTCACCGGCACCACCGCGAAGAGCATGAACGCGGGCGCGAAAGCGAGGAGCGGCGCGAGGTTGAAGAGGAAGCTGTTGTTCTCCGCGCCCTCGGGGATGAAGTCCTCCTTGAAGAGCATCTTGAGGACGTCGGCGAGGATGTGCGGAAGCCCGCGCAGCGGCCGGTCCCGGAGGCCCGGAATCGGCAATCGTGCGCGGTTCGGACCGACCCGGTCCTGCATCAAGGCCGACCACTTGCGATCGCCCATGGTGAGGAG
>DASXHM010000049.1:0-7180 GCA_036488495.1 Myxococcales bacterium
CGCGACTTTCCCGTCGCGGAGCTGGTCCCGCTCGCCTCCGAGCGCAGCGAAGGCCAGACGCTCACGTTCCGCGACCGCGAAGTGACCGTGAAGCGCCTCAAGCCGGACTCCTTCGCGGGAGTGCAGATCGCGCTTTTCTCACCGGGGGCCACCGTCAGCCGCGAATTCGCGCCTCACGCCGCCCGCGCCGGCGCCGTGGTCATCGACAATTCGAGCGCCTTCCGGATGGATCCGGAATGTCCCCTGGTCGTGCCGGAAGTGAATCCGAACGACGTTTCGCTGGCGCTGCGCGGCCGCCGCATCATCGCGAACCCCAACTGCAGCACCATTCAGCTCGTGGTGGTGATGAAGCCGCTCCACGACGCGGCTACCCTCAAGACCGTCATCGTCTCTACTTACCAGTCGGTCAGCGGAGCAGGGCAGAAGGGCATCGACGAGCTCGAGACGCAGTCGCGCGCAGTCTTCAACCTGCAGGACATCACCGCCGAGAAGTTCCCCCACCGCATCGCCTTCAATCTCTTGCCGGAGATCGGCAAGGATTCCGGCAACGGCTACACCGAAGAAGAGATGAAGATGGTGAACGAGAGCCGGAAGATCCTCGGGCTCCCGAACCTCGCGGTCTCAGCCACCTGCGTGCGCGTGCCCGTCTTCTATTGTCACTCGGAGGCCGCCCATCTCTTCTTCGAAAGGCCGCTCCCGGTCGCCGACGCCCGCGAAATCCTGCGCAAGGCGCCCGGCGTGAAGGTCCTCGACGACCTGAACGAGCACATCTACCCGATGCCGCTCCTCGGGGCGGGCGACGACGCAACCTTCGTCGGCCGCATCCGCCAGGACCTGACGAACCCGAATGCGCTGGCGCTGTTCGTCGTCAGCGACAACCTGCGCAAAGGTGCAGCCACCAACGCGGTGCAGATCGCCGAGCTTCTGGCCGAGAAGCACGCTGACAGCTTGTCCGGCCGCTCTTGAGCGGTTTCGACAATTTGTCACCGCGGTCTTGGGGCACCCGGCGGGAGACCGCGAAATACGCTTTCGGACGAGTGGCCCCTTCCTTGCTACGAGGCAGGCCGATATGCGGAAAGTCCTCGTCGCTTGCGCCATCCTGGCCGCGCCGTTCGCGGCGCACGCGCAGTTCGTGCTCACCAGCCCGGAAGCGCTGCCCATCAACAACCAGGCGCCGCAGATCTTCATCGGCAAGAACAACTGCACGGAGTCGCTCAGCTTCCACTGGGACCTGACCGCCATCGGGGGGCTCAGCGCCGGCCAGACCGTCAACATCGCCAAGGTGCACAACGCCAGCGAATGCTCGTCGGTGAGCGCGCCGACCGGCCCGGGCGAGACGCTGACGCCTGCGCCTTCCCAGAACCTCACCGGCGACGACGTGGTCACCGCGCAGAGCATGATCCTTGACCTGGACGCCGGCCTTCCCGGCGGCTGCGACAACACCACCATCACCTCGGCAGCCCCCTGGAGCACGTTCTACTGCGTGCAGGTGTCGAGCAATTCCGCCTTCACCGGATCGAGCGTCATCTTCGAGGACATCCAGATCAACTACGCGCTCGTGCCGCCCACGCCGCCCACGCAGGTGACGGTCTCGCCCGGCGACGCGCACTTGAAGGTCTCCTGGGCGGCGGGAAACGCGTCCGAGAACATCGACAGCTACGACGTGCACGTCCTCGCGGCCGACGCAGGCACTTTCGGCTCGCCGGCCAAGAACGTGAAGGACCAGCTCAACGCCGACGTCACGCAAACCGACACCGGCGATACGCTCAAGGACGACACCACCTATCAAGTCTTCGTCTTCGCCAACGACCGCTACGGCAATCAATCGGAGCCGTCGGCGGGGGCAGCCGGGACGCCGGTGCAGGTGCTCGATTTCTACGGCCTCTACCGGCAGGAGGGCGGCAACTCCAAGGGAGGCTGCTCATCGGCGGGCGCGGGCACTTGGATTGCTCTTCTCGCGCTTGCCACCGGCATCCTGGTGCGGCGGCGCAAGAAGGTGCGCGGCGGCGCGGCGCTGGTCGCCTTCTTCGCGCTCCTCGCGCCCAAGGCGCACGCCCAAGGCTATCAGCGGCCCGACCGCTTTCTCCTGGTTGGCGTCAAGGTCGACCGCTACGACCCGAAGATCGACACCCAGCCCGGCCTGACCGGAAATCCGTACCATCAAATCTTCGGCCCGCGGGCGCCCTTGCGCTGGCAGATCGAGGCGGATTGGGAGGCCTGGCATCCGTTCGGCAGCCTCCTCATCGGCGGCACCGTCGGGTACTGGCAGAACTTCGGCAAGGGACGGCTCGCAGGCGACACCACCCAGCGTTCGGACGACACGGCGCTGCTCGACGTCATCCCCATCGGCATCGTCCTCACCTACCGCTTCGATTACCTGGCCGATCTGTATCCGCGGTTTCCGGTGATCCCGTACGTCCAGGGCGGGCTCATGCGCGCATTCTGGGCGTCGTTCAACGGGGTGGGGAACATCTCGAAAGATCCGACCGGCGGCGGCGGCCACGGCTCGGGATGGAGCTCGGGCTACACCACCGCAATCGGCATCGCGCTCGCGCTCGACGCCATCGATCCCGAGCTCTCTCGCGAGGCGTACCAGGACACGGGCATCCAGCGCAGCTCGGTGTTCGCGGAGTACGGCTGGACGCGGCTCGACGGCTTTCACAAGAGCAGCACGCTCGTGTTGTCGGACCGCGCCTTCCGGTTCGGCGTCGAGATGGAGTTCTGATCGCGCAAGGATGTAGCCGCGAAGCGGCGGCTAGGCTTTTCGTGGCCGCGCGAAGCGCATCAAGGGCGAAAGATCGATCTTTCCCTGCGCCACCGCCGCGCTGAGCAGCCCCCGCCCCATCCGCGCCAGATCCGCGAGCCGGCCAATCCGCTCGGCTACGTCGTCGAGCCGCGACTTTTCCGAAGGCGAGGCGCTGCGCACGAGCTGATCGCGGACCCGGTCGAACACCTCCAACGCCCGCTCGATCTGCGTCAGCTCCCGCTCGCGCAGGACCCGCGAGACCATCCGCCAGATGTCGGTTTCGGCTTCGAAGTACTCGCGGCGGTTGCCGGGTGGCCGGAGCCGCCGCACGACGCCCCAGTGCTCGAGCTCGGTCAGGGTCATCGAGGCGGCGCCGGTGGAGATGGCGAGCTCCTGGCACAGCTCCGCCGCGGAGAGCGGCTCGCCGCGCAGGTAGAGCAAGGACCAGATCCGCCCCATGATCCGCTTGAAGCCCCAGAACTCCATCAGCCCGCCGACCGCGTCGGCCACTTCGTGGAGCAGCTCGGACTCGCGCGACGCCTGGGGCGCTCCCGCAGCCATCTAGCTCTTCCTGTCGAGGAGCGACCGCGCGACGTGCGCGAGGAGCTCGCGAGTCGGATTTTCCGGCACCTGTTCGAGCGCTGCCAAGGCGGCGTCGCGCTCCTTCTCGGCGATGCGCCGGGCGGCCCCGAGAGCGCCGGTGCGCGAGAGCTTGACCGCGAAGGCGCGGGTGCGGGCGCGCATCTCCACTTCGTCCGGCAATCCCTTGAGGAGCTGCGCCATCTCCTCGCGCAAGACCGGCAACCGCTTGAGGCCAATCGCGAGCGGCACCGACGGCTTCCCCTCGGCGACGTCGGCCAGCACCGCCTTGCCCATGGTGGCCGCGTCGGCTTCGAAGTCGAGCAGGTCGTCGGCGATCTGGAACGCAGTTCCGGCGTGCAGTCCGAAGGAGCGCAGCGCAGCGCGGACCGGCTCGTCCGCACCGGCGCAGAGCGCGCCGGCCTCGGCCGACCAGCCGAAGAGCGAGGCGGTCTTGAGGCGGCAGATGAGGAGCGCGTCGTCGGAAGTGAAATCGACCGAGCCGCGGAGCGCGAGCTGGCGCGCCTCGCCTTCGACGAGCTTGCGCAAGGTCGCGACCAGCGTCTGCGGCGCCTCCGGCACCTTGGAACGGAAGGCGAGGTCGAGCGAAGTGGTGAGGAGCCAGTCGCCGGCGAGGACCGAGACGCCGTTGCCGTACGCGACGCGCGGCGCCGGCAGCCCGCGGCGGGTGAGGCCGTCGTCGATGACGTCGTCGTGGAGCAGGGTCGCCGAATGGACGAGCTCGGCGATGAGCGCGAGCGCCACCCGGCCGCGCCCGCGAACCTGCGGCGCCGCCGCCCGCGCCGAGAGCAAGACCAGCAAAGGCCGGACGCGCTTTCCGCCCGCCCGGACCAGATCCGCCGCGGCAAACGCGAGCTGCGCCGGGGCCGCTTGCGCCGCGTTCAAGAGCAGCCGCTCCAGCCTCGGGATGCCCTCCGCCGCTTGCGCTTTGGGCAGAAGCTGGGCCGCGCTCGGGCGGGCGAGCGGGCTTTCCGCAGCTTCCTGCAGCTCGGCGAGGCCGGCGGTGGACAGCGACACGTGCGCTCCCAGTCAGAAGTTTCAAAAACTTGTGAAATCTCTAACGGCGGCCCCCGGCGCTGTCAACCGCGGGCAGATCCGAGTGCCCACGCATGCGCTTCGGCTGTGATAGACCGGCGGCGCCATGCGCATCCGCCTCGCGACCGTCGCTGTGGCCGCCGTCGCGTTCTCGTGCATCAAGCGCGTCGCCCCGAATCCGGGCGGCGATCGGACCACCATCTCGGGCGCCTTGGTGCGCTTCGGACAACCCGAGGCGCTGCCCGAAGGCAGCGAGGCGCAGTGGGACTTCGGTGACGGCTCGGTGGGCGCGAAGGGCGTCGCCGTCGAGCATGCTTTCCCTCGCGCGGGCGTCTACACGGTGGTCGAGACCATCGTCGACAAGGACCAGAAGAGCCGCACCGCGCGAACGCACGTGGTGGTGCTCCGCCGCGACGTCGCCATGGCGGTGCCGGCGCAGATCCGCGCGGTGCTCCTCGCGCAGCGGCCATGGGCGCGGGTGGAGGTGCACCGGGCGGTCGCCGAGAAGCTTTCGCTCGGGCCCTTCTTCGAGGACATCGCGCACGTCGTCGGCGAAGCCGCGGGCTTCGATCCGCTGGACGTCAAAGCCGCCGAAGCAGCCGGCTTCGATCCCGACGAAGGAGTCGCGTTCTACACCGTGCCGGAGGATCCGGAGGCGCTGGTCCTCGCCGTCGGCACTTCCGATGACGAGAAGGCGCTAGAGACAGCGAAGCGCATCCTCGGCCACCACGGCGACGGGCGCGCCACCGCCGGGCCGTACCAACTGCGCGAAGCGCGGATCGGCAACGCCGCAGCGCTGGTCGGCCAGAACGCCGCCGGCGACAAGGTCGGGGTGATGCTGGCGCTCGGCTATCTCTACCTGCGCACGCCCGGCATGACCGACCCGCTCAAGGCGCTGGAGAGCGCGGCGGCGCTTCCGCCCGACCGCGGGTTGTACGCGGACCAGGGCTACCAGACGGCGCTCCGCCACATCGGTCCGGGCGACGCCACCTTCTACTCGCGGGCTTCGGACAGTGGGGCGCGGCTGGGCGGCGCTCTCGCGGTTTCGTCCTTCTCGGTCTTGGAAAAGCCGGGCGATCAGGAGCTGGTGCAACTGCGCATGTTCGCGCTTCTGCGCACGCTCAAGGGCGAAAAGCTGACCGCCGCGTTCACCCCGGAAAAGCCGCCGCCCGATCTCGCTGCCGAGCTTCCTGCCGGAGCCGCCGCCTACCTGCGCATCTCGGCAGCGCCCGCGGCGCTGTGGAGCGAGCTGACCCGGGTCGCCGGCGCCGACGCCACGCGGGTCAAGGATCGCATCTCCGAAACGACCGGCCTCGATCTGGAGAAGGACTTGATCCCGAGCTTCGCCGGCAACGTCGGGGTGGCCGTCTATCTCGACGCGTCGTCGTTCGTGAGCGCGCTTCTGGGCGAGCAGGTCGGTTCGCTCGATCGCTCCGCGTTCCTGGTCGCTGCCCAACTGCAGCGGCCCGAGACGGTGAAGGCCGCGCTGGAGCGGGCGATGAAGGAGAGGCCCACCACCGACCGGGTGCAACTTGCCGGCGCGACCTGGTATCGCCTCGGCGACGGCGCGCAGGCAGCGCTCAAGGACGACGTGCTTTATCTCGCCATCGGCGGCCCGCCGCTCCCCGAACAGCGAACGGCGAGGCCCGGCCGAAGAGCGAGGCCGCCCAGCCCCGACGATCTCGGCATCCTCGGCCGGGCGCTCTCCGCCGATCATGCGGCGTCGCTCTCCCAGTCGCTCCGGCGCATCGGCGTCAGAGGCTTCGAACAACCCGGCCAGGAGAACCTCTGGGTGGACGTCGGCGGCATCGTCCGGTCGATCGAGCGCGCCGGGAGCGAGCAGGGCGGGGTGGCGAGCCAGGGTTCGCGCCTCTTCGCCGACCGCGCCTCCGGCATCCGCGATGCGCTCTTCGAGGCCCGCCCGGCCAAGGACGGCATCGACGCCGATCTGTGGGTGCGCTTCGCCTCTGCCAAGAAGTCCCGCTAGTCCATGCGCGACCACGCCTACGACACCGTGCCGTACCGCCCGCCGCAGCTCGAGCACCGCTACGGGCCGCGGGTGAACATCCTCGCCGATCCGCTGGCGCTGACCCAGCTCGCGCGGCTCTGCGCGAAGGGCACCTATCAGCCAGAAATCAATACCCTGGTGGCCGTTCTCTATCGCGATCTGCTGCGCGTCATCGTCAACGCGGAATTCCCCCGCCGCCAGTCGGCGACCGCCACCCGGATGATCGACGCCACCCCGCACGGCGTCTTCCACGGCGAGACCATCGATCCGGAAGTCCGCGCGGTCACCGTCAACATCGCCCGGGCGGGAACCTTGCCCTCGCAGATCACCTACGACTTCTTGAACACGCTCCTCGACCCGCGGGTCGTCCGGCAGGATCATTTCGTGATGGCCCGGGTGCTCGACGAGGCCTCGAAGGTGGTGGGGGCACAGATCTTCGGCAGCAAGATCGGCGGCGACGTGGACGACGCCATCCTGCTCTTCCCCGACCCGATGGGCGCGACCGGCGGCTCGATGTGCACCGCGATTGAAACCTATCAGAAGGAAGTGCCCGGCAAGCCGCGCAAGATCATCGCGGCGAACCTGATCGTCACTCCGGAATACCTGCGGCGGGTCACCACGGACCACCCGGAAGTGACCGTGTATGCGCTGCGGCTCGACCGCGGCCTCTCGCCCGAAGACATCTTCGACACCGTCCCCGGCACGCACTGGGACAAAGAGCGCGGCCTGACCGACAAGCAGTACATCGTCCCCGGCGGCGGCGGCTTCGGCGAGATCATGAACAACGCGTA
>DASXHM010000178.1:0-7334 GCA_036488495.1 Myxococcales bacterium
GCAGCCGGTCATCATCACCGAGGGCGAGTTGCAGCGGTTCGTCGAGCTGTGCGGCGAGGACGCGCTCTCCGACGGCGAGGCGGTGCAGGAGTATCTGAGCTTCCGGCCGGACATTCCGGTTTGTTTGAAGCGCACCGTCACCGCCGCGCGAGAGAATGCGCGGAGCATCCGCGAGACCGTGTCTTTGGAGGCGTGGGAAAGCATCAACGAGTTGCACCTCTGGATGCAAAGCGCGGAGGCGCGCGAGCTGTATGCCGACCACCGCTACGGCTTCTACCGGCACATCCGCCGCGAAACGCAGCTCTGCATGGGGCTTCTGCGCGGGACCATGCTGTACGACACGCCATTGAACTTCATCTGGCTGGGCGTCGTCTTGGAGCGGGCAGGGCAGACCGCGCGCATCCTGGATGTGCACCACCACGCGGTCGTCACCTCCGCGGCCGAAGTTCCGACGGTGGTGGAGGTGTCGCTCTGGCTCTCGCTCTTGCGCGCCTGCTACGGCTTCGAGCCGTTCATGAAGCTGCACCGGGGCAGTGTGGCGGGCCAGGCGGTCGCGCAGTTCTTGATCTTCGAGGCGCGCTTTCCCCGCAGCATCCGCCACGCCGTCATCCGCGCCCGGGAATGGCTGGCCCGCATCCGCCCGAAGGACAGCCCGCTGCCGGCGCTGCGGTCTTTGGAGCGGCTGCGGACGTTGGAGAGCTGGCTGGATGCGCGGGCCGGGAGCGTCCTGGATCCGGCCACGCTCCACGAGATCCTGACCGCGGTGGTGGACGAGACGACGGCCGCCGCGGAGGAGATCGGCTACGAGCTCCTCGGCGCCCCCACATCCGCCCCCACATCTCAGACGCTTTCCGGAAGTTCTCAGACGATTTCCGGCTCTGGAAGTTCTCAGACGATTTCTGAGCCTTCTCACACGCCTTCCGGGTCGCAATCTCAAACAATTTCCGGAAGTTCTCAGACGCTTTCTTCCGGAAGTTCTCAGACGATTTCCGGCGCGCAAGGCGCGGCGAAGCCACCGCCGCCCGCCCGGACCGAGTAGCATCCGTAAAACCCGATGCCGAACCTGCTCGCCATGTCCTTCGAGGGCTCCTTGACCCCGGCCTTCGACTTGCATTGCCTCGAGCCGGGCCACGTCGTCCCCGACGGCTGGGGCATCGGCTGCTACCCGAACGGCGAAGCCGCCGGCCTGGTCCTGAAGGAAGCCTCTCCCTCCCACGGCAGCATCCGCAGCGCGCTCGTCTCCGCCTGGGAGCGCCTCGAATCGTCGGTCTTCGTGGTGCACATCCGCACCGCCATCTGGGGCGCCATCACCGAAGCCAACACGCAACCGTTCTTGCGCTCCTGGGGCCGCCGCGACTGGCTGATCGGCCACAGCGGCAGCCTGGAGCGCCGCCTGCCCGTGGCCTCGCGCTTCGAGCCGGTCGGCTCCACCGACACCGAGCAGATCTTCTGCGACCTCCTCGCCCGCATCGCCGCCTTGGACGCGCGCTCACTCGGCGAAGTGCCGCCGCAGACGCTCCTCGGTTGGTTCGCCGAATTGAACCGCCTGGGCAGCCTCACCACCTGCATCACCGACGGCCACGACCTGGCCGTCTACGCCGACCGCCGCGGCCAGGGCGAGGCATTCGTCTGGGAATTGCTCCCGCCCCACGGCCAGCTCGCCTTCGGCGACCAAGACCTGACCATCGATCTGACCCGCCGCGGCGTCCACGCGCGCAAAGGCATCATCGTCAGCTCCACTCCCCTGGAAGCGCGCAAGGGCGAGGTCGGCGCCTGGCGACAGCTCGCACCCGGACATCTACTCCTCGTTCGCCAAGGCGCGGTGCGCACGGAGATCGGGCCGGAAGCGCTTCCGCCGTTGCCGCTGTCGCAAGTGGAAATGCCGCTCCGCACCCAGCCGCCTTCGCAAGTGCCGGTCGCGCCCATTCAACAGGCCTTGCGCAAGCCGCCGCCGGACAAGGCCAGCCTGTTCGTCCCGCGCACGCGCCCTCTGCACAGCACCGCCCGCGCCGAAAAGCGCCGCTACGACGTGCTCCACCGCACCATCTATCGCTACGTCAATCCGGTCGAGCGCAGCTCGCACGTCCTGCGCCTCTACCCGCAGCACGACCGGATGCAGACCGTCCATTCCGCAAGCGTCAACGTCTCGGTCGACGGCAATGACCGCGACTTCGAGGATGTCTTCGGCAACCGCGTCCGCCGTTACCTCATCGACACGCCCTTCACCGAATTGGTCATCGAAGGCAAATCGGACGTGGAATTGCTCGATACCGAGCCGCTCGATTTCCGTCCCGCGCGAGTCCGCTCCACCATTCCGCTCGTGTGGATGCCCTGGCAGCGCCAGATCCTCGCGCCCTTCCTGCTCCCGCCCGAATTGCCCGAGAGCGAGCTCGCCGAATTGACCGAATACGCGATGAGCTTCGCGCAGCGAAACGATTACGAGCTCCTCGATACCTTGCTCGATTTGAATGCCTCCATCTTCGTCGATTACGCTTACAAGAGCGGCTCGACGGTGCTGAGCACTTCCGCGTTCGACGTCTATGCCAACCGCCGCGGCGTCTGCCAGGACTTCGCCAATCTCTTCATCTGCCTGGCGCGCCTGATCGGCGTCCCCGCGCGCTATGCTTGCGGTTACCTCTATACCGGCCCCAAACACCCGAATGCGCGCATGGCCGACGCCTCACACGCCTGGGTCCAAGTCTATCTGCCGGAAGTCGGCTGGCGCGGTTTCGACCCGACCAACGGCGTCCTCACCCAGACCGACCACGTCCGCGTCGCCGTCGGCCGCAACTACACCGACGCGACTCCAACCTCCGGCGTCATCTACGTCGGCGGCGGCGGCGAGACGTTGAGCGTGGAAGTCCAGCTCACGCGCAAGTAAGCCCCGTTCCAGCCCGTCACTCAATAGAAGTGCTTCAGCTGTGGCCACAGCTCGCCGAGCGGCGGGTGCAGCCCACGGCAGATCGCAATCGGCGCGTCGTTCTCGTACGGCATCGCGTACGGGGCGCCAAATCTGCCTCCCAGAACCGCGCTGTCGCAACGGCGGGCAAGCTTCTGCGGCTCTTCATTGACCCGGATCAACACCGACCCGTCATATCCGCGCGGTCCAAAGAGAAAGTATTGGTTGTGCCCGCTCAGCGCCGGCGGCAATCCGAAAGGAGCACCATAGAAATCGAGCGCAGCCGCCTCGCCGTAGTTGCCGGTGAAGATGGCGGCCTTCGTCCGCTCCTCGGCCGGAAGCGCCCGATACACAGCGGCGACGGTTCCGACGTAGCTCCTCCAACCAACCATGTCCGCGAAGTCCTGCGGCAACTCGCTCTGGCGCAGCCGCTCCGTCGCCTGCGGCGCGAGGTGCAAGGCGCGCATGTACGCCGCCAGCACGGGCGGTTCGAGGATGGGCATCGCCACCGGCGCCGCGACCGCGCTCACGCCAAGAGCCGCCACGACGTAAACCGTCCGCAGCGCAAGGCTCCGCAGCCACGCTTCGATTGCCACCGCGCCGGACGCGAACATCGATGCATAGGCCGGCGCCAGGTAATAATCCTTCGCGTGCAGCAGTAAGAGGAGCGCGAAGAAGAGCAAGAAGGCGAGCGCGGCGAATCGCAGCCGCAGAAGCTTCGGCAGTAAGAACGGCGCCGTAAATCCAGCAAGCCACAGCGGCGCGAAGAGCGGGTTCATCACCAGCACCTGGTTGGCGATGAACGCCGCAGGCGCGAGCGCGACGTTCTTGCCGCCAGCCTGTGCCCGCATCATCTCGAGAAACGGCAGGCCATGCGAAAGCTGCCAGAGCGCGCTCGGCAGCGAGAGCAGCACAGCGACGCCCAGCCCGAGAGCGACCCGGCGGTCGAGCAGCGTCCGCCACTTCCCCGCCAACACCAGCCCGAAGAAGAGCGGCAGGAGAAACAGCGGCAGCTCGTATTTGATCTCCAGATCCAGCCCCGCCATCGCGCCGGCCCACAGCCACATTCGCGGCTCACCTGAGGTCGCGCGGGCCACGAAATAGACGATGGCAGTCCAGAGCAGCGGGTCGAACGTCGAGGTGTTGAGCGTCGTCTGCAGCCCGAGAAACATCGGTGTGAAGCCTGCCGCAATTCCCGAAAGCCCCACGGCAAGGGCGCCGCCGCCGCAAAAAGTCGTGAGCGCGCAGGTCATCAGCACCGTCCCGGCCGCCGCCAAGGCCGGAATCGCCCGCAACAGAACCAGGTGCTCTCCGAAGAATTGGCTGGCGGCGGCGAGCAGCGGAACGACGGGCGGCTGATCCACGTAGCCGAACGCCGGGTGCCGGCCGCAAACGATGAAGTACAGCTCGTCGCGAAAGAAATCGTAGCGCCCGGCCACCGCCAGGTGCGCGGCGAGGACGGCAAACGCAATCGCCCAGCCGATCTGTCGCGGCTTCAAGCGCAGCAAGGCAGCGATGATACCTCGCGCCGATGTCCGCGGGCGTTTCGAACGAGACTTCCTCGACCCCGATGGCACGGTCGTAAGAAGGCCTAGGCCGGCGATCCGTGGCGGTCGGTCAGGTGACGGATGCCGCTGACTTAGGCCCTGGCGCTAGCTTCCGTGCATCAACCACGGAGGCTCATCACGGGCCTTCAACCACGGAGGCTCCTCATGGGCTCGTACCAAGATGTTTGGAACACGTATCTCAACGTTTGGAAGCACAAGTATTCGCTGTTCACGGGCCGCGCGTCGCGCGAGGAGTATTGGATCTTCACCCTCATCAACGTGCTTGCGTATTCCGTCCTCACCCGCGGCTTCATTCTCGGGTCGATCCTGGCGTTTGCCACCTTCATCCCCAGCGTGGCGTTGGGCATCCGCCGCATGCACGACACGAACCGCAGCGGCTGGGTTTGCCTTCTGTCCCTGATTCCGTTCGTCGGGTGGGCGGCGCTGCTCGTCTTCGCGTGCCAGGAAGGAACGCGCGGCGACAACCAGTACGGCCCGGACCCGTTGCAGGCGCAGCCGGTCGCCGCGATCCCCGCGGCTTGATCGGAAGTCGTCTGGGAACGGCGCGCGGCGGACGGCGCGTGGTGAGCGGTCTTCGACGAGCGCGCGGGGCGCGGAACAAGCCGCCCCGCGCGAAGTCATTTCTCCTTCAACGATCGGAACGCGACCAGAAACCCATTGCCGGCTTGCGGCGGGAAGAATTGGCGCGTCTCCAAGAGCTGGTAGCGCAAGCGCGCGCGCGGATGCTCGGACAAAGCCCGCAAGAGCGCCAGCACGTCGGCGAGCTCGAAGACGTGAAAATGGATGTCGACCCGCCCTCCGGCCCGCGCCGATTCATGGTTCGCCGCACGGAGGCTCTCGCGCAAGGCAGGCCTGTCTTTCGCGAGCACCGACGGGTGGATGTCGCGAAGCACTGCGTGATCGAAGAACTCGTCGATGTGCGTCGCATCGGAAGGCCCGGTCGAGCGTTCGAAATCCTCGATCAAATGCGCGACCTTCGTGCGCTGGCGCGGGCTGTCGAAGGTGAGGCGTCGATCCGGGACCACCATGTAGAGGACGCCGCCCGGCTTGAGCGCGCGGTTCCATTCGACGATGGCGCCGGCCGGATCGGGAAGGTGCTCGAGCACGTGCGAGCAGGCGATGTAATCGAGCGTGCTGTCGCGAAACGGCAGCGCCGAAGCATCGGCGAGCACGTCCGCGAGGCACACAGCTCCCGCGTAGTGCTTGAAGCGGTCGACATACAGCGGGCGCATTCCCGGCAGCGGCCGTCCGTGCGCGCCGATCTCGATGCCGAAGCCGTCGAGGTGCGGCGGCCAACCGCGGCCCGGCCGCAGCCGCCGCTGCGCCTGGATGACGGCGCGGTAGAAGAGGTCGCGCATCACGGGGTCCGCGCATCCTAGCGCAGGGCCGGAGGCCGAGGCGCTCAGTCGTGCGCGACGCCGGGCAAGAAGCTGATCCGCAGCGCGACGAGCTGCACCGCGGTCATCACCGTCAGCGCCGCCGCGGCAGCACTTGCCTTGGCGCTGGTGCGGACGCGTAGAGCCTCGACGATTCCCGCGACCGCCGCAGCGCCGACCACCAGCGTCATCGCGACCTCGGTCTGTGTGAACGTCCCGCTGAGGATGTGCGGATAGCCGAGCAGATAGAGCCAGATGTTGACCATCAGGAAGAGCCAGATGACGAAGCAGGGCAGGGCGCAGAACTTCGCCAGCCAATCGCGCCGCAACCCGAGCACCACCGCCGGCCACAGCGGCGCCGTCTGCACGACGTGCCGCAGGATCCCGTGGCTGACCACGCCGACCACCATCAGGGCAGCGAAGATGGCGAGGCAACAGGTTGCGACGATCCGCGGCATGCCGCCAGTACGACCGCGCGCGCGCCGAATTTCTGGCTATTGCGCGACGGGCTTGATGGACAGGAGCGGCGCCGGTGACATGTGCGCGGAGTGCGGCGCCACGGTGTGCTCGCCGGCCGAATCGCCGATGGCATAGCCGCGCTCGGAGTGCTGGGAGATGTCGAGGCCGGCGTACTCGTCCTCTTCGTCCACCCGCAGGCCCACCACCGCATCGACCACCTTCAAGATCACCCAGGTGAGCGGCGCCGAGAGCAAGATGGTCGCGCCGCAGGCGATGAGCTGCGTGGTCAGTTGGCTGGCGTTGCCGTGGAAGAGCCCGTCGCCACCCGCCGCGTTGATGGCTTTCCAGGCGAAGAGGCCCGTCGCGAGCGCTCCGAAGGTGCCGCCGACGCCGTGGACGCCGACCACGTCGAGCGAATCGTCGAACCCGAACTTCATCTTGATGTGCACGCCGCCGAAGCAGAGGCAACCGGCGATGGCGCCGATGATGACCGCAGCGACCGGCCCGACGTAGCCGCAGGCGGGGGTTACCGCGACGAGGCCCGCGACCGCGCCCGACGCCGTGCCCAAGGCGGTGGGCTTTCCGCGCAGCTTCCACTCGCAGAACATCCAGCCCAGGCCCGCGGCGCAGGCCGCCACGTGGGTGGTGAGAAAGGCGTTGCCGGCGATGCCCGAAGCCTCGAGGGCGCTGCCCGCATTGAAGCCGAACCACCCGAACCAGAGCAGGCCCGCGCCCATCAACGTCATGGGCAGGTTGTGCGGCGGCATCGGCGTCTTTGGATATCCGGCGCGCTTGCCGAGGACGATGGCGCAAACCAAGGCCGCGGTGCCGGAGGAGAGGTGGACGACGGTGCCGCCGGCGAAGTCGAGCGCGCCGAGCTGGTGCAAGAATCCGTGCTCGCTCCACACCCAGTGAGCGACCGGGTCGTAGACGAAGGTCGTCCACAGCAAGGTGAAGAGAAGGAAGGCGGAGAACTTCATCCGCTCGGCGAAGGCGCCGCAGATGAGCGCCGGCGTGATGGCGGCGAACATC
>DASXHM010000186.1:0-9964 GCA_036488495.1 Myxococcales bacterium
GCGGCCCTCCCTTTCGAGCTGGAGATCCATTGACGGTAAGGCGCAGCCCATGGCCCTGACGGTGCTGATCGTCGAGGACGAGCAAAGCGCGTCGCGCCTGCTCGCGGGCATCGCCCAGGAAGTGGGGCTCTCCGCGCGCGCGACCGCCTCCGGACAGGAAGCGCTGCAGCTCTGCGCGCAAGCGGCCTCGACCGGGGCGCCATTCTCCGCCGTGGTCCTCGATCTGGTGCTCGCCGAATCGGACGGATTTCAATTCGCTACGGCCGCCCGCGCCGCACCGTGGGGGGCGGCGATGCCGCTCGTCATCATCAGCGGCGTCTACAAGCAGCTCCCGCCCGACTTCGCGGCCAAGGTGAAGCCGGCAGCGTTCTTCGCCAAGCCCTTCGAGCCAGCCGCGCTGCGGGCTGCGCTGGCAAAGCTGACCGGGGCGGCCGGCGGCGCACCCGCGTTGACCGGACAGCTTTCGCAGAAGGCCACCGCGGCGCTGTTCGTCGAGCTGCTCCGGAGCCGGTCGACCGGAATCCTCACCTGCTCGTACGACGGCGCCCGCAGGCTGGTCACCTTCCAGCAGGGGATGATCCGCTTCGCCCAATCGAACCTGAAGGCGGAGACGGTGGGCGCGCCGCAGGTCTCGGCGGGCCTCATCAAGCAGACTTCGTTCGACCGCGCGGTGGCGCTGGCGAAGCAGCAGGGCGTCGCGCTGCACGAGGCGCTCGCATCGGCGCGCGTGCTCACTCCCGACCAGCTCAAGGTTGCCTTGAAGCAGCAGACCGTCGACGTGTGCGAAGGAGCGCTGACGCTGCGCGGCGGCGAATACCGCTTCGAGCCCAAGCCTGTGGAGGCGCTCAGCACCCAACCCGACCTGCGGCAGAGCCCGGTGCCGCTCATCCTCGAGACCGCGAAGCGGCACGGCGATGCGAGCGCCTCGCGAAAGTGGCTGGAGGAGCGCGCCCACGAGCGGGTCAACCGCAGCCCCGATCTCGATCGCGATCTGTTCGCGCTCAAGGCTTCCTGGCCCGGCGAGGGCATCACCGCGCTCGCCACCGGCGGGCGGACCGTGGGCGAAGTGCTGGCGCGGGCAAAGGAAGCCGAGCTGCCGCTTCTGCACGCGCTTTGCCAGAGCGGCCTCGTCACTCTCTCCGGCGGCGCCAAGACCGCGCCGAAGCCCGACCCCGCCGCGGGGCACCCCGTCGCGGGCGAAGAAGATCGCGGCAAGACCTTCAATGCCCAGGCCACGGCGGCGCGGAGAATGCTCTTCGGCGATGCCGATCACCTGCGCGATGCCTCGCATTACGAGGTGCTCGGCGTGCAGGAAGGCGCCCCCGCGGAGGAGATCAAGCGGGCTTATTTCGTAGCCGCCAAGCGCTACCACTCCGACTCGTTCAGCGGGCTCGATCTGGGCTCGGCGCAGCGGGTGGCCGAAGAGCTGTTCTCCCGGGTCAACGACGCGCATTCGGTGCTGACGGACAAGGAGCAGAAGGCGGAATACGACGTCTTCCTCGACCGCCAGCGCAAGGGGCTGCCGACCGACGTGGCCGCCATCATGCGCGCCGAAGGTTTGTTTCAAAAAGGCGAGGCGCTCTTCAAGATGGGGCGTTACGAAGACGCAGAGGTCCAATTCCGCGAGGCAATCGGGCTGAACCATGCCGAGGCGGAGTTCCATGCATACCTCGGGATGACCATCTTCAAGCGCACCGGGAAGGCCTCGGACGGTCTTCCGCACGTGGACAAAGCGCTCGAGCTCGACGGGCGGCTGCACTCGGCGAACCTGTTCTGCGCCCAGATGCTCGAGGCGCAAGGCGACCTGGACGGCGCGCGCAACGTCTTGCGCAAGGCGATCGAGAAGGACTCGGACTTCAATCAGGGCAAAGACGAGCTCAAACGGCTCCGCACCAAATCCACGACTGACGGCAAGGGCGGCTTCTTGAGCCGCCTGTTGAAGAAGTAATTGGAGCGATCGATGAACGGAGAAGGACAGCGTCCCCCCGCACCCGAAGCGAAGGCGCACAACGAGGCGCCGGAGCCGGGCAACGCGCGGTACCCGCAAGAGGGCGCGCGCGGCGGCAACGGCGGCGGCGGGGGCAACAATGGCGGCGGCGGGAACGCGGCCAATGGAAATGCGGCCAACGGAAATACCTTCGCGGCAGGCCAGAACGCCCAGAACGGGCAGCAGCCGCAGGGCGAAGGGCGCCGCCGCTTCCGCCGCAACCGCCGCGGAGGGCGAGGGCGGCGCGGCAAGGGCGGAGGTCAGGGCGGGCCGAACCAGACGCCGGCGCCGCTCGACGCGCAGGGACGCATCGTCGACGTCGAGAACGACGCCGCGGATGACGGCGGGGACGAGGGAGACGATCAGCAGCCCGGACAGTCCACTCAGCCGGCCCAGGCAAAGGCCGCAGTCGAAGGCGAGCCGCAACCGCCCGCAGCAGCTCCCGAGGGAAATCCAACTCCGGAGGCGCAGGCCGCGGCACCCGCGGCGGAAGGGACCGCGCCAGCGCCGCAGCAGCAGCGGCCGCAGCAGCAGAACCACCAGCGCCACCAGAATCAGCAGCGCCACCAGCAGCAGCCGCGGCAGGAGCAGCTCACCGCCTGCGAAGGCGTGCTCGACGTCGACCACCGCGGCAACGGCAAGCTGCGGATCGCGAAATACAACTTCCTTCCCCAGCAGGACGACGTCGAAGTGCCGCGGCACCTCATCGACCGCGACCGTCTGCGGCCGGGCGTTCTCCTCACCGGACAGGCCGCGCGCCGCAATGGCCGGCCTCAGCTCGTCCGCACCGACACGGTGGAGGGCCTTCCGCCCCAGGACGCCGCGAAGCGCACGGCGTTCCAGAACCTGACCGTCATCGATCCCGACGACCGGCTGGTGATGGAGACCACGCCGAAAGAGCTGCTCACCCGGGTCATCGACATCGTCTCGCCCATCGGCCTCGGCCAGCGCATGCTCATCGTCGCGCCGCCCAAGACCGGCAAGACCATCATGCTGCAGAAGATCTGCGCGGCCATCACCGTCAACCGTCCGGACGTGATCCAGATGGTGCTTTTGGTCGACGAACGGCCCGAGGAAGTGACCGACTTCCGCCGCACGGTGAAGGCCGACGTCTATGCCTCGTCTTCCGACCGCCCGACCGACGAGCACCTGCACGTCGCCGAGATGGCGCTCGAGCGCGCAAAGCGCCTGGTCGAGGCCGGCAAGGACGTGGTGATGCTGCTCGACTCGATCACCCGCCTCTCCCGCGCCTACAACAAGGAAGTCGAATCCTCGGGCCGCACCCTGTCCGGCGGCGTCGACTCGCGCGCGCTGGAGCGGCCGAAGCGCCTCTTCGGCGCCGCCCGCAACGCGGAAGAAGGCGGGTCTTTGACCATCATCGCCACCGCGCTGATCGACACCGGCTCGCGCATGGACGAAGTGATCTTCGAGGAGTTCAAGGGGACGGGAAACTCCGAAATCAACCTCGACCGCCAATTGGCCGAAAAGCGCATCTTCCCCGCCATCAACATCCAGACTTCCGGCACCCGCAAGGAAGAGAAGCTCTTCAGTCAGCACGAGTACGAAAAGGTGAAGAAGCTCCGCGGCGCGCTCTTCGCGCTGAAGCCGGTCGAGGCGATGGAGAGGCTGCTCAAGTCGATCGCGGAGTACAACTCCAACGCGGAGTTTCTCGACGAGGTTTAGGCTCGCGCAGTGCTTCGCGGGCTGTCTCGGACGCACTGCAGGGGGTCGCCGGCGGGGGGCACCCTTGCGCGCCGCTCATGCAAGGCTCGCCCTCTCGCGCTGTCTCGAGGTGTCTCGGAACTTCGGCGCGCCTCGAAATCGCGTCGGCGCAAGGATGCCCCCCGCCGGCTCTCACGCGCTGACTGACCGCCCCGCACAATCCCGAAAGCGCGCGGCCCGACCTGGCCGGTTCTGCCTTGCTGTGCATCGCCAACTTCGCCCAATCACCCCCATCGGCATACGGGACTGCGATTACTCCCGTTTCAACTAACGCGACTCACGCAGCAGGTGCACGCGGCTCATGGCGTCGCGAGCGCGCCTCGCCCGCGACTCGTCGTGGGCGACAAATCTGGTCGCGGATCTAATCGACGATTTTGTTCCTGAACGCACACCCCAAACCCAGTCTAATGATATATGAAAAAAAATGGCGCGGATCATCAGATGCAGCAACGCGGAAGAATTGCTCGACGCGCTCGCTCCGATATCGAAGTACTTTCGTTCGATCAACTCCAACAACTCTCTGCTACTGTTTAGAGGATGCGGAGACGCTACATGGCGATTGCTTCCAAGCACGTTGCGGCAAGCGCGAGGACGTACGCTAAAGCATCAAGTTCGCCTTGAAACCGACGCGTTGATTCGCTTCCTATCTGAATGTGACGAGCACGGCCTACCGATTCCTAACGACAGCGAAGCACTAAGAAGGCAGGCTTTGGAGCTGAACGCGTTTTTCGCGCAACCGCCCCACAGCCTCGATCAAGCGGGCATAACGTGGCCGACGGACGCGTGGCTTGGCTTGATGGCTCTCGCGCAGCACAACGGCCTCCCCACGCGGCTATTGGATTGGACGTCCATACCCTTCGTCGCCGCCTACTTCGCAGCACTGCCAAATCATACGCTTCCCGAAGACTCCGATCTCGCGGTTTGGGCTCTCACTCCTCTCGATGCCGAGATCGACGGACGCGTCGAAAACCCGCGGATCGTCCGTTTCAGCCAAGCTCCGAGAACCGTCTCGAAAATGACCTGGATGAGGGGATGGCAGGGTTACGCGCTCGTCGACACCACGCGCGCCGGCAATAGCAATCTGATCGCACAACGTGGGTTCTTGACGGCGCACGTCTTGGGCTCAGTACCCGATGAGATGTGGAACGCGCCGTGGAATGAGGCGCCTCTGGATGAACTCTTAGAGTCATGGGACACTCCGGAGGCTCCGCGGCTACGGAAGTTCGTCTTGGAACGCCGTCATGCACCTGCCGTGCTTGAGTACCTGAAGCATTACGGTATCTCTACCGCGGCCATGTTCCCGGGATACGGTGGTATCGCACGGTCGGTCTTAGAAATGCCGAAGCGCGGCCCGCACGATCCTTGAGGTAGCAGCAGAGTGCTCGTGCGAGTTTCAGTGGAAGAGGCGGGTCCAGACGCACGGCCTCTGTCGTTGCTGTGAAACGCACGCGCGCGAAAGGCGGGGCGATGCGTCGCGAATCGTCATGCGGGAACGACAACCGCGCCAGGTCAGTGGGCGCGCTCGCGGGAAGATGAAGAACAGCCAAGCAGCGCAAGCGGGTGAGGATCATCCTCGCGCCGACGCAACTTCGAGGCGCGCCCGAGTTCCGTGACACCACGACACAGCCGGGAGGGCGAGCCTGCACGAGCGGCGCGCGAGGGTGCGCCCCGCCGTCGACCCGGTGGATTCGAGTGGCGCCGCCGCTAGTCGCTCAGCGCCTTGGCGATCACCGCGATCGCCAGTGCTGGCAGCACAATGGGCAGCGCCCTCTTCGTGCGCACGCCCCACGACTCGATGCGGTCGCCCAGCATCAGCAAGAGCCAGTGGCTCGGGGCGTGGTCGGGCATCGAATACGCGAACCGCTTCACCGCGCCCGACACGCCCTTGAGCGGCGTGGAAGTGCCGAAGACCGGCGGCATCTTCTTGTTTGGGCGATTGTGGCGCGGCACCGCCGGTTCGCCGGGCTGCGGCTCGGGCGGATACACCGAATTGGGAAATGGCTTTGGATCGCGGGTGCGCAAATGGCCGGGCCGGCGCGCGGGGTCGAGATCGATCCCCGCCCATGCGGGTCTGCGCGGCGGTTGCACCGCCTGATAGCCGGACTGCTTCTTGACGCGCTCGGGTGTGGTCAGCTCGGGTT
Source organism: Myxococcales bacterium (assembly GCA_036488495.1). Lineage (GTDB taxonomy): Bacteria > Myxococcota > Myxococcia > Myxococcales > 40CM-4-68-19 > 40CM-4-68-19. The sequence continues at coordinate 5,851 of DASXHM010000186.1, forward strand.
CCATCGAAAGCTCCGTCAGTGAAGGGTCGAGTTGCCGGGGAGGAGCGCCACCTTGATGCAGCCGTCCTTCTTCTGCGCGAAGGTATGGTACATGGCGGGCGCCTGGTCGAGCGGCACCTTGTGGGTGAAGATCTTGGACGGCTGGATGCGTCCCTGCCGCACGTGCTCCAAGAGATGCGGCATGTAGCGCTTGACGCTCGCCTGGCCGGTGTTGATGCGCTGGGCCTTGTTCATGAACGTGCCCAGATCCACACCGACGGCGGGCGGGCCGTAGACGCCGACCATCGAGATGATGCCGCCCTTTCGGGTTGCGTGGATGGCGAAGTTCATCGCCTGCGGAGAGCCGGCCTCCATCTTGGCGACGACGCCGAAGGCGCGGTGGAACGGCGAGCCAGCGGCCTCGCAGCCGACCGCCTCGATGGTCGCGTCGGCGCCGCGGTCGTTGGTCATGCCCTTCACCATCGTGACCACGTCGTGCTCCATGAAGTTGAACGTCTCGACGCCCAGCCAATCGCGGGCGAACTGGAGGCGGTAATCCTCCTTGTCCACCACGATCACGCGGCCGGCGCCGAGCGCCCAGGCCGACCAGGCGGCGAAGAGGCCGACGGGTCCTGCGCCGAGCACCAGCACGGTCTCGCCGCCGACCAACTGGCACATCTCGGCGGCCTGGTAGCCGGTGGTGAAGGCATCGGTGATGGGCAACGCGTCCAGGTCGGAGACGTCCTCGGGGATCTTCTCCGCGTCGACGCCGATGAACGGCACCCGCACGTACTCCGCCTGACCGCCGTCGTAGCCGCCGGTGGTGTGCGAATAGCCGTAGACGCCGCACGCCGCGTCGGTCGCGGGGTTCGTGCTCTCGCAGCAGGAGGTGAGGCCGCGCTGGCAGTAGAAGCAGCCGCCGCAGAAGATCTGGAACGGCAGCATCACCCGGTCGCCGCGCTTCACGCCCTTGGCGTTGGGGCCGACCTCTTCGACGGTGCCGACGAATTCGTGCCCGAAGGTGAAGCCGATGCGGGTGTCGGGGACGAGGCCGTGCAGAAGATGGAGGTCCGAGCCGCAGATGGCAGCGGCGGTGACCTTGACGATGCCGTCCTGCGGATGCTCGATCCGGGGCAACGGCTTGTTGCGGACTGCTACCCTGTACGGGCCGTCATAAGTGAGTGCGCGCATGCGGCAATAAGTGCGCATCGCGATGCGCACTGGCCATCCGTGGACGCGTTGACCGGTCTTGCGGCCGGGCACCTGTCAGGTCGGCCAGGACTCTTGACGGACGCTCAGGCCTTTGCCCTCGGCGAAAACGGCGCCGCGATACGGCTCGGGCACCGTCAGCGGAAACAGCGAGTACCTCGCCGCATCCACGCCATCCGCCCAGACCAGCCGCGCCCCGGACGGTCCAAGGTCGATTTCGTAAGAGCGCGTCGAGCGCGAAAGCCCCTCGCCGGTGCACTTGAGGAACGCTTCCTTGCATGTCCAGAGCCGAAAGAAGGCGTCGTCGCGCGCGGGCTTGTCCAACGCGAAAAGTCGCTCGATCTCTTTCGGCGTGAAGAATCTGCGGGCAATGTCGTCCGACCGCCGCTCGCGCGGAAGCTCGACGTCCGCGCCCACCTCCACATAGCCGATGACGAGCAGCCCGAGCCCCGCGGAGTGGCTCAGGTTGAAGCGCAACCGCGAGCCAGAAATGCCTGGCTTGCCGTGCGCTCCGTAGGCGAAGCGCACTTCCGCGGGGCCAATCCCGAGGACCGATCCGAGGATTTCGCGGAGCAGCCCGCGGGATGCGCCCCAGCGGAAGCGGTGCTCGTCGTGGCGAAAGCTCTGGTACCGCTCGCGCTCGCGCGGCGCGAAGGTGGTCAAGAGCTGCTCGCGCCGCTCGTCGGAAACGTCGAGCGAAGCGACGACGACCAGGAGCTCGTCCGGCGCGGGGGCGTTCATTGCCTCCCGATGCTAGCCGAGGGCGACCGCAGGTTCGATGCGACGTTGCCGAAAAAGCACACGATCGAGCGACAGCACTCCCGGACCCACCGCGCAATAGAACGCGCAAGTGACGAGCTGCGCGTAGTCGGAACGGATCTCGTGCAGCACCGCCCAGAATCCGATCTGCGGAGGAGAAGGCGGCAGCGGCAAGGGTGAAGTGCCGAGGTACAGCGAAATCTTGGTGGTGAGGATGGCGACGATCATCTCCAGCACGAAGGTGACGCTGACGAGCCGGGTGAAGAGACCGAGCATGAGCAGCGCGCCGCCGACGATCTCGAAGCTCGCCACCGCGTGCGCCGACAGCACCGGAAAGGGAATGCCGAGCTTGGTGAAACGCCCGACTCCCTGGTTGGGATAGACGAACTTGAGCAGGCCTTCCCAGAAGAAGACGCCGCCCGTCATCAGCCGCAGCAAGACGATTGCAGCCGGGCCGTCGGGCGGGGGATTCATGAACCACTCTCGCAAGCGCATCGAAAGTCCTCCTCGTGAAACGTTCGCAGAGCCGGATGCGGGGGCGGCTTTCGATATTCCGTGGAATAATCGCCAGCGCTCTTGAATCGGGTGCTGAGCGATGAGCTTTCGGCGAGACGTCCTGCCCCACCTCGACGCGGCGTACAACCTCGCGCGCTGGCTCGCGGGGAACGACGCCGACGCGGACGACGTTCTGCAGGATGCGATGCTGCGTGCGCACCGTTTTCCCAGAGACGGCGGCGATGCTCCGCGCGCCTGGTTCTTGCGCATCGTCCGCAACGCCGCCTTTGCGCTCTTGCGGACGCGGCGCGGCTTCGAGGAGGTGAGCGACGACGAGCCGTCGCTCGAGCCGGACGCGGCGATGCGGCTCGTGGCAGCCGCGGACGCGGCGCAGCTCCGCGACGGTATCGACGCGCTCGCCCCGCACTTTCGCGAGATGGTGGTGCTGCGCGAATTGGAGGAGCTGTCCTATGAAGAGATCGCGCAGGTCGCGCAGGTGCCGATCGGCACCGTCATGTCGCGGCTGCACCGCGCGCGGGCGCTCTTGAAGAAGAACCTGTTGCGGCAAGAGAGGAGCGAGCATGCACGACGATCTCGCTGAGCTTCTGCGGGAGCACCGCCAGGAGCTCCGCCACCCGATGCCGCCCGGACTGCGCCGCAAGTTTCTGCCGCCCCGCCGGGTGCCCTGGGCGATGGCAGCCGCATCGGCCGCAGCGGTGGCGCTGGTCGTCGGCTTCGGGGTCGGGCGCACGACGGGTGGCGCCGCCGCGGGCTTCGAGCAGGAGGTGGTGGCGAGCCACGTCCGGTCGTTGATGGCCGAGCATCTGCAGGACGTCGCCTCGTCGGACCGCCACACGGTGAAGCCGTGGTTCGAAGGCCGGCTCGACTTCGCCCCCGACGTGCGCGACTTCGCCCCCGACTTTCCGCTCGTCGGCGGCAGGCTCGACTACCTCGGGACGCGCGCGGTGGCGGCGCTCGTCTACAAGCGCAACGGGCACGTCATCAACCTCTTCGAATGGCCCGCCGATGGCGTCGCGTCGCCGCCACGGCTTCGCACCCTGCGCGGCTACCAGCTCTTCTCCTGGCGCAAGGACGGCTTCGCCTTCTGGGCGGTCTCGGACTTGAACGCGGCCGAGCTGCAGCAGTTCGCGCAGCTCTGGCAGTGACCGCGCACACGAGGCTACACAGCGGGGCAAGGCGACAATGCTGCAATGGGTCGCCGGCGGAGGGCACCCTCGCGCGCCGCTCGTGCAAGTCTCGCCCCTCCCGGACCGGCGTGGCTCGCGCCGAACTTCGGGCGAGCCTCGAAGTCGCGTCGGCGCGAGGGTACCCTCCCCCGGCTCTCACGCGCTTACTGACTGTCCCGCAGCCTCCCGAGAGCGCGCGGTCTAACCTGGCCGCATGCGCTGTCCTCTGCAGCGCGGGCTCGCAGCAAATCGCCTCCGTCAGTGCGCGTTCATCCGGCGAACGCAGACTGGGACGCGCTGAGCGCCCACTTGAAACGGGAGATATCCAATCGGTGTCGTCGCGGCGGTCCGGACCGGGGACATCGCTGACACATCAGACCGGAGACAGCGTTGACAGGTACGAGGGCGGATGCCCTGGAAGGTCACCTGTCAGATGGACCAAAAGCTCGAGTTCGTCATCGCGCATCGCAGCGGCAAGATCAGCG
>DASXHM010000184.1:0-2155 GCA_036488495.1 Myxococcales bacterium
TTCGCGACATGTACGCGTTTCGCGATCGGTACACGAAGGAGAACGGGCTCAAGCTCATCGTGCACCGCAACCTGCGCGCCATCGAAGAAGGCATGAACCCCTTCGATCACGGCAGCCAGAAGTACACCTTCGCGATGAAGACGCAGGCGCTGCTCGAAGCGCTTTCGCAGGGCGGATTCGACGCGGCCTTCGGCGGGGCGCGGCGCGACGAGGAGAAGTCGCGGGCGAAGGAACGCATCTATTCGTTCCGCGATCGCAATGGCCAATGGGACCCGCGAAACCAAAGGCCGGAATTGTGGAACCTGTACAACGCGCGCATCGACAAGGGCGAGAGCATCCGCGTCTTCCCGCTCTCGAACTGGAGCGAGCTCGACGTGTGGAACTACGTCCGGCTCGAGCAGATCCCCGTCGTGCCGCTCTACTTCGCGGCGGACCGGCCGGTGGTGGAGCGCGACGGCAACCTGATCGTCGTCGACGACCACCGCTTCCGCCTGCGCAAGGGCGAAGTGCCGAAGCCGCGGCGCGTGCGATTCCGGACCCTCGGCTGCTATCCGCTGAGCGGCGCGGTCGAGTCGGGCGCCTCGACCATCGACGAGATCGTGGACGAGATGACCCGCAGCCACGTCTCCGAGCGGCAGGGCCGGGTCATCGACTACGACGAGGAAGCCTCGATGGAGACGAAGAAGCGCGAGGGATACTTCTAATGGAAGCGAAAGAGCTGTTCCGGCTGGTCATCATCGGCTCTGTCGACGACGGAAAGTCCACGCTGATCGGCCGGCTCCTCTACGAGACCGGCGCGCTTTACGACGACCAGATCGAGCACGTCCGCAAGGCCAGCAAGAACGGCGACGCCATCGACTTCTCGCTCTTCACCGACGGCCTCAAGGCAGAGCGCGAGCAAGGCATCACCATCGACGTGGCCTACCGTTACTTCGAGACGCCGCGGCGCAAGTTCATCCTCGCCGACACACCCGGACACGCGCAGTACACGCGGAACATGGCCACCGGCGCCTCGACGGCCGACGCGGGCATCATCCTGGTGGACGCACGCCTCGGCGTCCTGCCGCAGACTCGCCGGCACGCCACCATCGCGGCGCTGCTCGGCATCCGCAGGCTCGCGGTCGCGGTCAACAAGATGGACCTGGTCGGGTTCGACGAGGCTCCCTTCCGGCGCATCGCCAAAGAGCTGCAAGCGTTCGCAGCGCAGCTCGGCTTCGATCAGCTCGTCTTCTTTCCCGTCAGCGCGCGGCTCGGCGACAACATCGCGGAGCCGAGCACGCGAACGCCGTGGCACCAGGGCGGAACCGTGCTCGGGTTTCTCGAGACGGTGGAGCCGCTGCGCGACGAGTCGGCTTTGCCATTTCGCTTTCCCATCCAGATGGCCATCCGCCCGAATCTGGACTACCGCGGGCTCGCCGGGCAGATCGCGTCGGGCTCGGTTTCGGTGGGCGATGAAGTGGTGGTGTTGCCCTCGCGGGTGCGCACGCGCGTTGCCGCCATCGACACCTTCGACGGAACCCTCGACCGCGCGTTCGCGCCGATGTCGGTCGTGATCCGGCTCGCCGACGAAGTCGATGCGGGCCGCGGCGATCAGCTCGCGCATCCCACGGCCTTGCCCTCGGTCCGCAGCACGTTGGAAGCGACCGTGGTGTGGTTGGCCAGCACGCCGCTCGATCCCCGCCGCGCCTACCTGGTGAAGCAGACTACGCGCACATCGCCTGCGCGCATCGAAGCGGTGCGCACCCGGCTCGACCCCGAGACGCTCGCGGAAGAGCCGGCCACGGCGCTTGCGTTGAACGACATCGGGCGCATCTCGGTGCGCTGCGCGCGGCCGCTCGTGTGCGATTCGTACGCGAACAACCGCGCCACCGGCAGCTTCATCCTCATCGACGCCCTCACCAATGAAACCGTCGCCGCCGGCACGATTCTCGAGGGCGCTGAACAAGACCGCACCTCCGCGCCGCGCATCGTCTCGGTTCCGGACATCGCGTTCGCGCTGGAAGTGGAGCGGTTCGTCTCCCGCAACGGCGAGCTCGCCGCGATCGTGCGCAGCCAGGAGGCCGCACTCGCCTGCGCGTCGGCCGGAGTGGTCGCGATCTGCGCCAGCACCGAGGACGTGCCGGGCGCGGTGGCGCTGGATCCGGCGACCGACTGG
>DASXHM010000247.1:0-3282 GCA_036488495.1 Myxococcales bacterium
GGCAAGGAGATCTTCGACAGCGTCGGCTGCCGCGGCTGCCACGTCTACGAGAAGGACTCGGCGGCGCGCCGGAGCGAATCGAGCGACCAGCGGGACTACGCGCCGAACCTCTGGAACGTCGCCGACAAGGTGAAGCCGGAGTGGGTCTATAGCTGGGTGAAGAACCCGAAGGCGATGTGGCCGGAGACGAAGATGCCGGACCTGCGGCTCTCCGACGCCGAGGCCGCGAACGTCACCGCGTTCCTGATGACGATGAAGAGCGACCAGGCCTATCCCGATCCGAAGTACGGCTCGGGCGAGGAGGCGCGGCTCGCGCAGGAAGGCAAGACCGTCATCGCCAAGTACGGCTGCTTCGGCTGTCACAACATCAAGGGCTTCGAGAACGCGCAGAAGATCGGCACCGAGCTGACCGAGCACGGCATCAAGGCCAAGGAGCTGCTCGACTTCGGCGACGTCACCTACTTCACCGAGGATCCCAAGCACCGGCAGACCTACGTCAACTGGGTGTGGACCAAGCTGCACACGCCCCGCGTCTTCGCCTACGAACGGGTGGAGACGAAGATGCCGCAGTTCGACTTCACCGACGAAGAAGCGCTCGCCATCCTCACCTTCTTGAAGGGTGAGACGGGCGAGAAGGTGGAGCCGCAGTACCTCGCCGCGCAGAGCGAGCAGCAGGCGGCCATCTTCAAGGGCGAGAAGCTCGTCTACTGGAACGGCTGCCGCAACTGCCACGTGGTCCAGGGGCGCGGCGGCAAGATCCGCGATCAGTACAACGAGGACACCACCAGCTTCGCTCCTCCGGTGTTGACCGGCGAAGGCGCCAAGGTGCAGCCGCACTGGCTGTTCGGGTTCCTCAAAGGGCCGTTCCCGCTGCGGCCCTGGCTATCGGTGCGGATGCCGACGTTCCACTTCACCGACCAGGACGCAACCGACGTCGTCCATTACTTCGCCGCTTCTTCGGGCAAGAGCTTCCCGTACCTGACCGCCGAGTCGGAGCAGCCGACGGGGCAGCGGATGAAGGACGCGGAGGCGCTCTTCGCGCAGCTCCAGTGCATCAACTGCCACGTCGTCGGGCAGCTCCGGCCGGGACAGGATCCGGGCAGCGCGGCGCCGAACCTCTTGATGGCGAAGAACCGGCTGCGTCCGGATTGGATCCCGCTCTGGTTGAAGAACCCGCAGGCGCTGATGGACGGAACGCGCATGCCCAGCTTCTGGGACTTCAGCGACGAGACCCATCCGACCACCCCGAGCCAAGCCTTCGGCGGCGACGCCAAAGCGCAGATCGACGCCTTGCGCGATTACCTGATGCACCTCGAGCCGGCGAACGTGCCCAAGCCCAAGACCGCATCGCTCGATCCGCACCACGGATAGTCGCGGACGCCACAGGCGGCTTGGCCGCGTCCGCCGAAGGCGGGTCAGCGGCGACGGATTAGCTCGCTCGCTCGGCGGTGCGACGATGCGCCGCGGGCGCAGCCACGAATGTTGCTGCGCCCTTGACCGTCTAGTAGCGGTCTGTTAGGCGAACCGCCGCTCCTCTGTACTGGCAGCCGAATTGACCGGCAGCCCCATCGTAGGAAGGGAGAACAACGAATGAAGCGCTTTTGTCTGCTCGCGTTGGCTGCCGCGCTGATCATCCCCGCGGCCGCCAGCGCGGAGTCCATCGAAGGCACCATCGACGTCTCGGGCACCATTCCGAAGCCCGGCAAGCTCCACCGCGAGGCGGATCCGTACTGCGCCAAGAAGCCGATGAACGATCCTTCGACCGAAGGAAAGTCGGGCCACCTCGAGAACGTCTGGGTGCACGTCACCAAGGGCGCGAAGGAAGCCGCGAAGCCGCCCACCGACGTGGTGGAGATGGATCAGAAGGACTGCATGTACACGCCGCGCATGGCCACGGCGGTGTTGGGCCAGAAGATCCAGGCCAAGAACGACGACCCGATCCTCCACAACGTCCACACGTACATGGGCGCGAGCACGCTCTTCAACAAGGGCATGCCCAACGACAAGGCCGCCCCCATCGAGACCACCGCCTCGGCGGAAGGGATGATGAAGTGGAAGTGCGACGTGCACCCGTGGATGCGCGGGTACATCGGCGTCTCCAAGAGCGGGCTGCAGGCCATCAGCAAGGACGACGGCAGCTTCAGCATCGCGAACGTCCCGCCGGGCAAGTACACGGTCGAGGCGTGGCACGAGAAGTACGGCACCAAGTCGCAGGAAGTGACGGTCGAGGCAGGCAAGCCGGCCAAGGTCACCTTCAAGTACGACGCCGGCAAGGACAAGGCGTAGTCGCGGCCGCCCGATCGTCGGCCGCCGCAGGCGGCTTCAGCGATTACGCCTTGCCGCCGTAGCGTGCCGCGACGATTCCGCGCGGCCCGTTCGCGTTGCCCGAACCGCGGGGGACCAAGTACAAGGTCCCCCGCGTTCGTTTTTTGAAGGAGCCTCTTTCGGTGATTCGCCGGCTCGCCAGCACCGCCGCAGCGCTGACCGTCATCCTCATCGTCGCGGGCGGGATCGTCACCAACACCGAATCCGGCCTCGCCTGTCCCGACTGGCCCACCTGCTTCGGCTCGGTCGTGCCGAAGATGGCGGGGAACGTCGCGGTCGAGCACACGCACCGGCTGATCGCCACCGCCGTCGGCCTCTGCACGGTTGCGCTCGTGATCCTGACGCTGCGCCGCGCGAAGCAGGGCAGGCTTGCCATCGCGCTGGCCGGTTTCGCGGTGCTCATCCTGGGCGCTTCGTTCTGGGCGGGCAGGGTGAAGCACTTCACCGGCGACTTGCCGTGGCTGGGGGTCGCGCTCGTCGCCGCAGGCTATGCGGGCTTCGCTTGGGCCATCGCCCGCGCCCGGGAGCTCGACGGAAAGCTCGCTGCGGCAGCCCTCGGCGTCGTCATGTTCCAGGGCCTCCTCGGCGGGCTGACCGTGCTCTACCGGCTGCCGACGCTGGTCTTGGTGATGCATCTCGCGACCTCGATGATCTTCCTGTCGCTGGCGCTGGTCCTGGCGCTGCGGCTCAACCAGGCATCGCTCGTCCCCGCGCCGCGCCGGCTGCTCTGGGTCACCACCGCCGCCGTCTATCTGCAGATCGTGCTCGGCGCGACCGTGCGGCACACCGGCGCCGGGCTCGTCTGCGTGGACCTGCCGTACTGCCGCGGAGTCATCTAGCCCACCGGCGTTCATCCGATGGTGCACCTGCACATGGCGCACCGCGCGTTTGCCTTCGCGGTGCTGGGCCTCGTCTGCGTTTCGTCGTGGCGCACGGCGCGGGCGTCTTCCGGGTGGG
>DASXHM010000256.1:0-5426 GCA_036488495.1 Myxococcales bacterium
TCGCGCAGGATTCCATCCTCCGGCGACTCGCCCTTTTCCAGAAACCCGGAGACGAGCCCGAACCACGATTCCGGCCAGCCCTTGTTGCGCACCAGCAGCACGGTCTCGCCGTGCTCGACCAACGCGGCCACCACCGGAATGGGATTGTCGTAGAAGGTGTACCCGCAGGGTTCGCTCGAGCAGACGAGCCGCGTGCGTCCGTCCGATTCGACGGCGCCTAAAGGGCTCGCGCAGGCTGGGCAGAACTTCAGCGGTGGCGGCACCGCGCGTTTGAAGCCACAAGGGGACTTGCATGTCAATTCGGCTCATCACCTTCGACATCTTCGGCACCGTCCTCGACTGGCGGCGCGGACTTGCGCGGCTCTCCGACCGTGAGTTCGACCGAGTCATCGATCGCCAGGCAGAGCTCGAGGCGGGGCCGTTCCGCAGCTACACCGAGATCGTCGCGCAGAGCCTCATTGACGTAGCGCGCTTCGACGCCGTCAGCGCCGCCCGCCACGGCGCTGAAGCCGGCTTTTGGCCGCTCTTCCCCGACTCGACCGAGGCGCTCCGCAAGCTGCGGACGCTCGCGCCCTGCGCCGCCATCACCAACAGCGACCGCTCCCACGGCGAGGATGTCCAGTCACAGCTCGGCTTCCGGCTCGACGGCTGGATCTGCGCCGAGGAGGTCCGCGCGTACAAGCCCGACGAGCGGATGTGGCAGGCGACTTCGAAGAAGCTGGGCGTTCCGTTCGGGCGTGACTGGTGGCACGTCTCGGCGTACGCGGACTACGATCTGGAGACGGCGCGGAAGCTGGGCCTCACCTGCGTGTTCGTCGAGCGCCCCCATTCGCGGCCCGGGGCGGCAGACTTCGCGGTCCGAGACCTGGCGGAGCTCGCCGCCCTGGTCGCTGCCAAGGCCGACGCGCCTCCGGCGTGAGCACAAAAGGGCGCAGGACCGCACCACCCGCGAGCGGATTTCGCGCCCATAGGTTATGGACGATGAATGATCCCCCTGCGGGACACCCAGCGCTCGCGCACTGCCCCGGTGGTCGTGGTGTCCCTGGTGGTCATCAACTGCCTCGTCTTCCTGCACGAAGCCGCGCTCGGCCCCTACCTGCCGCACTTCGTCTTCGCCTACGGCCTCGTGCCGCTGCGCTTCACCACCTGGCAGGGCGGTCCGCTCGACGCCGCGCGCTTCTTGCCGCTTCTCACCAGCATGTTCTGGCACGGCGGCTGGCTCCACCTGCTCGGCAACATGCTCTACCTGTGGGTCTTCGGCGACAACGTCGAAGACCGCTTGGGCCATGTGCGGTTCCTCGTCTTCTATCTCGTCTGCGGCGCGCTCGCAGGGCTCACCCAGGTCGCGCTCGATCCATATTCGCGGCTGCCGACGGTGGGTGCGTCCGGGGCCATCGCCGGGGTGCTGGGCGCCTATCTGGTGGCCTTCCCACGCGCGAAGGTCATCACCTGGCCGTTCTTCTTCATCCCCATCCCGGCGTTCATCTATCTCGTGATCTGGTTCGTCGCCCAGCTCTTCGACGGCCTCGGATCGCTGGGCGCTCCGACCCAGGGCGGCGGCGTCGCCGTGTGGGCGCACATCGGCGGGTTCATCGCCGGCGCGATCCTGATGAAGCTGCTCGCGCCCAGACGGCTGACCGTCCGCGGGTATTACTAAGGACGCCGCACGTCACACCGCTACAGTTCGAGACCGCGTTTAATCGAAAGACGCGGCGCGCACGCCGCGCGGCTCCGCTTGCGGATACCCCACCATCCGTCCGAGCTGCGAATCCCACAGCTTGAGCTGGAAGCTCCCCGCCACGATGGCCGGCGTCAACCGCACCCGCGAAGGATTCTGCAGCTCGGGCACCTTCGCCATCGCCTCCGGCAGCCGATAGTACGGAATGCACGGATTCAAATGATGGACGTGGTGGTAGCCGATGTTGGCGGTGAAGTAATTCATCAACGGACCGAGCTCCATGTAACTCGACGAATGGAGCGCGGCGCGGTCGTAGCACCAGGCCTCGCGCTTCTGGATGACGAGGCCTTCGAAGTTGTGCTGCGCATAGAAGAGATACGCGCCCACGGCGCAGGCGACGGCCAACGGCACGAAGTAGACGAAAGCGAAGGTGGCGAAGCCGAAGCGGATCCAGAGAAACGCGCTCATGCCCCAATTGAACGCGAGCGCCACCGCGGAGTCCCAGCGCTTCTTCGGCGAGCGCAGGAACGACATCACGCACATATCGAACATGAAGATGGTGAAGTACGCGGAGAGCACGGTCAGCGGGTGACGGATCAGCTTGTAGCGAAGCCGCTGCGCGGGCGTGGCCTCCTGCCACTGCTGGGTGGTCATGGTGGCGAACGAGCCGATGCTGGAGCCGACGAGCTGGGCGGTGTGGGCGTGATGGTAGTTGTGCGTCTCGCGCCAGACGCGCGGCGGCGTCATGGTGAAAATCGCCGACGGGTACAGGATGACGCGGGCCGCTTTCGACCCGCGCAGGAGCGCGCCGTGCATGTAGTCATGGAAGAGCACGAACTGCCGGACGATCAAAAGGCCGGTCGCTACAGAAACGAGCAGGCGCAGCGGCCAGAAGAACGGCCGCCACAGCACCACCGCGGCCACGGCCAGGAGCGCAGTCGTGCTCACGACGGCCCACCAGCTTCTCGCCCGGGACTCGGCCACGAACGGCCGCGTCGATTCGATCAACTCGCGACCCTGACGCACGCAAATTCCCATTGTCGCTCAAGCTATCCCATTCCACTGCGTAACGCCACGCACCGGCTTGACGGCTCGCATGGCCAGCCGTTACACGGGGCGCCCATGATTTATGTCGTCGAGGGCCTGAACGCTTGCTCCGGCCTGCACGAGAGAGGTTTCACCTTTACCGGCGCGAACGCCGTCGCCGGCCAGCGCCGCGGATCCGAAACCGACGACCTCTTTCTTTCCTTCCACGATGTACGCCTCGCCGCCCAGAAGCGTGCCGCCCACTTTCTCGCGCAAGGCATCGCGCGCGGCGACCGCATCGCGCTGGTGGTGCCGGAAGGCGAACATTTCATCCCCGCGTTCCTGGGCGGGCTCTGGATGGGCGCGGTGCCGGTGCCGCTCTACCCGCCCGTCTCGCTCGGCAAGCTGGACGCGTTCATGGACGCGCTGGTCACCATTCTCAATGTGGCGAAGCCAAAGGCGCTCGTCACCACCGAGCGGGTGGCGAAGATCCTCTGGTCGGCGATCGGGCGGATTCCGTCGTTGGAGAAGATCCTCATCGCAGAGGAGCTCGAGCGCGATCCTTCGGGGCCGCTGCCGGAAGCCGCAACCTTCGCGCCCGACGACCTGGCGTTCTTGCAATTCACCTCCGGCAGCACGGCGTTGCCGAAGGGCGTGATGGTGACGCACGGGAGCCTCGCCGCGAACTGCAACGCCATCATTCACGACAGCCTGCGAGTCACGCGGGACGACGTGGCGGTGTCGTGGCTGCCGCTCTACCACGACATGGGCCTCATCGGCCTCGTCATCGCGCCGGTGACGTACCAGATCTCGACCGTCTACATCTCCACTCTGAGCTTCATCAAGAACGCCACCATCTGGATGGAGACCATCCACAAATACAAAGGCTCGCTCTCGTTCGCGCCCAACTTTGCCTATGCGCTGGTGACGAAACGCGCCCGGGCGGAGCAGCTTGCGCGGTGGGACCTGTCGCGGATGCGCGTCTTCGGCTGCGGCGCGGAACCGATCAATCCTTCGACGATGCGCGCGTTCGTGGAGAAGTTTGCCGCGGCAGGGGTGAAGGCCACTTCGCTGATGCCCTGCTACGGAATGGCCGAGGCGACGCTCGCGATGTCGTTCATCGGCCTCGACGAGACGCTGAAAGTCGATCGCATCGACGCCGATCGCTACCACGGCGACCAAAAGGCGGCGCCGGGCAACGGCCTCGAGATCGTCAACTGCGGCCGCGTCATCGCAGGCCACGAGATCAGCATCCAGGACGACGATGGCCGCATCCTTCCCGAGCGCGCGGTCGGACAGATCTGCTTTCGCGGCCCCTCGGTTGCGAAAGGTTATTGGGCGAACCCAGAGGCGAGCCGCGAGGCGGGCTTCGGGGGGTGGCTGAAGACGGGCGATCTCGGCTATCTGGCGGGCGGCGAAGTGCACGTCAGCGGCCGGCTCAAGGACATCCTCATCATCAACGGCCGCAACTACTATCCGCAGCGCATCGAGTGGCTGGTGGACGAGCTGCCCGGAGTGCGCAAAGGTTCCGCGGTGGTCTTCACCCGGCCCGGCGCGGCGTCCGAAGAGATCGTGGTGGCAGCCGAAACGCGCGAACGCGACGAGGCGGCGCTGCGGCAGGCCATCGTCTCGCGGATCAGCGAGGAGTTCCAACTGGCGGTGAGCGACGTGGCGCTGGTGCCGCCGGGTGCGTTGCCGAAGACGTCGTCCGGGAAGTTGCAACGGCGGAAGACGCGCGATCAATACTTGCGCGGGACGCTCGGCAAGGCAGGCCGTGGGGGCTCGACGCGGCTTGCGGTGGCGAAGCACCTGGCGCTTTCGTGGGTGGGTCGCGCCCGCCATGGCGCACGCGGTTTCCTCAAACGATTGGGGGCGTGAGATGGGGTCGACGAAGGCGGACATCGCGGTCTCGTACGACGTCTCCAACGAGTTCTTCCGGCTCTGGCTGGACGAGCGGATGAACTACACCTGCGGCGTCTTCGACGATTCGCCGGACCGGATGGAGATGCCAGAGCCGGGCCATCCCGGCGAGCGCAGCTTGGAGGACGCGCAGCTCGAGAAGCTGCGGATTCTCTCCGGCTTCGCGCACATCACGCAGCGCTCGACGGTGCTCGACATCGGCTGCGGCTGGGGCGCGAACCTCGAATATCAATCGCTCGTCAACAAGGTCGCGGCGGCCCACGGCATCACGCTGAGCGAAGCACAGTGCGCGGAGATCCGCTCGCGCAAGCTGCCCAACGTCACCGCGCAGGTCTGCAGTTACCTCGATTACAAGCCGCCCGTGAAGTTCGACGCGGTGATGTCCATCTGCATGATGGAGCATATCGTCTCGCCGCAGGAGGCGCGGGATGGGAAATCGATTCCGGCGTACCGCAATTACTTTCGGCTCGTGCACGAATGGACGAAGCCCGGCGCGTACTTCGGGCTGCAGACCATCCTGCGCAACTTCGTGCCGCGCGATCGGCAGGACGTGCGCGACATCGGCTGGGTCACCTACGAAATCTTCCCCGGCGGCATCACCCCGCGCCTCGAGGAGATCATCGCCGCGGTGAATCCGTACTGGGAAGTCGTGGAAGTGAAAACCCGCCGGCTCGATTACCTGAAGACCACCTGGCATTGGCGCGACCGCCTGCGGAAGAACGAGGCGAAGATCCGCGCCCAATGGGGCGACAAGGTCTTCGACGATTACGACCGCTATCTTTCGACCTGCGTGCGCGGGTTC
>DASXHM010000284.1:0-12370 GCA_036488495.1 Myxococcales bacterium
GTCATCGCCTCGCAGGCCGACTACCGGAACCTCGTCAAGGTGGTGGAGCGGCTCGACATCCGCCGCCGCCAGGTCTTCGTCGAGGCGGTGATCATGGAGGTCAACCTCGAGAACGACACCGACTTCGGCGTCTCCGCGCACGGCGGCGAGCTGATCAACAACGTCAACTTCCGCGGCACCCAAGGAGCGGCCCCGCTGGTGGTGGGCAGCGAGCTCGGCGGACTCTCCTCGCTCGGCGGCATCAGCTCGCTCGCATCCCTGGGCGGCTTTCTCGCCGGCATCCAGGGACCCGCCATCACCGTCGCGGGCGTGAGCATCCCGTCGTTCTCGATCGTGCTCAATGCGCTGCAGAGCTCGAGCGACGTGAACGTCATCTCGACGCCGCACGTGATCATGACCGACAACACCGAGGGCGAGATCACCGTCGGCCAGAACGTCCCCTTCCAGGCGGGCTACACCGCCGGCTCGAGCCTGGGCGGCATCACCTCCGCGCTCGGCGCCGCCGGCACGACCGGCACCAGCACCGGCATCAACCCGGCGCTCCTCGGCGGCCTGGGAGGCCTGACGAGCGGCCTGATCGCGCCCATCCAGCGCCAGAACGTGGAATTGCGGCTGCGCATCAAGCCGCAGATCAACGAGAGCGATTTCGTGCGGCTGGAAGTGGACGAGCAGACCGAGGAGATCGCGAGCGTCGACAAGACCCTCGGCCCAACCACTTCCAAGCGCACCGCCAAGACGACGGTCGTCGCCAAGGATCAGGAGACGGTCGTCATCGGCGGCATGATCCAGGACCGGGTGACGAAGAGCGTGCAGAAGGTGCCGGTGCTGGGTTCGTTGCCGCTCCTCGGCTGGCTCTTCCGCAACGAGAGCACGAAGAAGCAGAAGACGAACCTGTTGCTCTTCCTCACGCCGTACATCATCCGCGACCAGAGCGACTACCGCAGGATCTTCGAGCGCAAGATGGCGGAGCGCGCCGAGTTCGTGAAGCGGTTCTACGGCGACGAGACCAACTACGAGACGCCGGTCGACTACACCCGCAAGCTCGGGCCGCTGTCGCGGCTGCGCCGCGGGGTCGATTTCGAGCTCTCCAAGGCAGAGAACGGCGGCTCGGGCGCTGTCGGAGAACGGATCATCGGGCCTTCGCAGCGTTATGTTCCTGCGCAGATGGACACGGGGTCGTCGCAGCCGGCGCCCGCGCCCTCGCCCGCTCCGCTTCCGGCTGAACCGTCGCGTCCTCCAGCGCCGGGCAAGCAGGATCCGGCGACGTCGACCACGCCGCCGGAATCAGGGCTGCGCGAGCCGCCCGATTCGGCCGGTACCAGGCAGCCCGAAGAGAAACCGCAGGAACCGAACAGCGTGGTCCCGAACGCGCCGAACGGAGAGCAGAAGGACAACCCGAAGAAGGAACATTGACCCTTTCCCGCGCGTTGAAATGAACCCCATGGAAACCATCGCCCTCGAACCGCGCCCGCTCGTTCTGCCCTCGCGTTCGCTCGCAGGCCTGCCCATCGGCGAGATCATGCTCGCCCAGGGAGCGATCGGTCGGGAGAAGCTCGAGGAGGCGCTCGCCGCGCAGGCCGAGCGCGGGGGGCGGCTTGGCGAAGTGCTGGTTTCGCTGAAGGCGTGCGCTGAGGAGCAGGTGTTGACCGCGCTCGCGCTGCAGCTCGATCTGCCCTACCAGCCGCGTCTCGGCGCGGACGAGATCGCGCAGGACTTGATCGGCAAGGTGCCAATCAACTTCGCCAAGCAGGCGCGGCTGATGCCGCTGCGGATGGACGGCATGGGCGTGGTGGTGGCGATGGCCGATCCGCTGGATACGGGCGCGGTCGATTCGTTGCGGCTCTTGCTCGGCGCGCCGGTCTCGCCGCTCCTCGTTCCGACCCAAGCCATCCTCGACTGCATCAACTCCGTCTACGACCGCGCCGCCAACGAGGCCGAGCAGCTCGTCGACGATCTGGAAGCCGGCGATCTCGACACCGTCGCGCACGAGCTCGAAGAGCCGCAGGACCTGCTCGACTCGAGCGACGAAGCGCCCATCATCCGGCTGGTCAACTCGCTCCTCTTCCGCGCCTCCAAGGAGCGCGCTTCCGACATCCACATCGAGCCGCAGGAGAAGGACATCTGCGTGCGCTTCCGGGTGGACGGCGTTCTCCAGGAAGTCATCCGGCCGCCGAAGCGCTTCCAGAACTCCATCATCTCCCGCGTCAAGATCATGGGCGGCCTCAACATCGCCGAGAAGCGCCTGCCGCAGGACGGCCGCATCCGCATCAAGCTCGCCGGCCGCGACATCGACATCCGCCTCTCCACCACGCCCACCGTCTACGGCGAGCGGGTGGTGATGCGTCTTCTCGACAAGAGCGCGGTGCTGCTCGATCTTGCCGAGATCGGGATGGACAAGGCGCAGCTCGGCATCATCGAGAGCCTCATCCACCGCTCGCACGGCATCATTCTCGTCACCGGCCCCACCGGCTCGGGCAAGACGACGACGCTGTACGCGGCGCTCAGCAAGATCAACCGGCCCGACCTCAACATCATGACCATCGAGGACCCGGTCGAATATCAGTTGAAGGGCATCTCGCAGACGCCGGTGAACGCGAAGATCGAGTTGACCTTCGCGAACGGCCTGCGCAGCTTCCTCCGCCAGGACCCGGACGTGATCATGGTCGGCGAAATCCGCGACCTGGAGACGGCGGAAATCGCCATCCAGGCCTCGCTCACCGGCCACCTCGTCTTCTCCACCGTCCACACCAACGACGCCGCCGGCGCGGTCACCCGTCTCGTCGACATGGGCGTCGAGCCGTTCCTCGTCGCCTCGTCCTTGATGGGCATCCTCGCCCAACGCCTCGTGCGCGTGCTCTGCAAGGACTGCCGCGAGGCCTACCTGCCCACGCCGGAAGAGCTGAAGGAGATCGGCCTCACCCAGACCAAGGTGCGGGAGGCGACGGGCGGCATGATCTACAGGCCGGTCGGCTGCTCGTCCTGCAACAACACCGGCTACCGCGGCCGCAACGGCATCTACGAGATGATGCTGGTCGACGACGACGTCCGGCAGCTCATCTTGAAGAACGTCGACAGCGGCACCATCAAGAAGGCCGCCGTCTCGAAGGGCATGCTGACCTTGATGGACGACGGCGCCTCCAAGGTGCTGATGGGCGTCACCTCCATCGCGGAAGTGCTCAGCGTCACCCAGGAAGACATGAACTAGCCATGCCGGTGTTCGAGTACACGGGCCTGACCGAGGCCGGGAAGAACGTCCGCGGGCTGCGCGATGCGGAGAGCAGCAAGACGCTCCGCCAGCTCCTGCGCAAGGACGGCGTGTACCTGACCGAGGCGCGCGCAGCAGAGGCCGGGGCGGTTGCCGGCGAGCAGAAGACCGGCATGGCCCGCGAGGTGGACATCGCCGCGCTGTTCGGCATGTCGGGTGTGTCCTCGCAGGATCTGGCCATCGCCACGAGGCAGCTCGCGACCTTGATCGGCGCCGGCATTCCGCTGGTGGAAGCGCTCACCGCGCTGACCGACCAGATCGAGCACCCGCGCTTGAAGCGCATCATGGGTGTGGTCAAGCAGAAGGTGAACGAGGGCTCGTCGCTGGCGGCGGCGCTCGGCGAGAACCCGAAGGTCTTCGGCGACCTCTACGTCAACATGATCCGCGCCGGCGAGAGCTCGGGCGCGTTGGACGTGGTCTTGGTGCGTCTCGCCGACTTCACCGAGTCGCAAGCGCAGCTCCGCAACAAGATCATCGGCGCCATGCTCTATCCCGCCATCATGGTGGTGGTCGGCGTCGCCATCGTCGGCATCCTCTTCGCGGTGGTCATTCCCAAGGTCACCAAGATCTTCGAGGACATGAACGTGACCTTGCCGTGGACGACGCGGCTCCTCATCGGCATCTCCACCATCGTCCGCGATTATTGGTATCTGCTGTTGATTGGTTTTCCGCTTGCCCTCTACGGCCTGCGGCGCTGGCTGAAGACCCCCAAGGGCACCGCCTTCTGGGACCGCACCCAGCTTCGCCTGCCGGTCTTCGGCGATCTCGTCCGCATGCTCGCCATCTCGCGCTTCGCCAAGACGCTCTCCACCCTGCTCGCGTCCGGCGTGCCGCTCCTCACCGCGATGGACATCGTGCGCAACATCGTCAGCAATTCGCTGCTCTCGAGCGTCATCGACAATGCGCGCGACGCCATCCGCGAGGGCGAATCCATCGCCGCGCCGCTCAAGCGCAGCGGCCAGTTTCCGCCGCTCGTCTACCACATGATCGCCATCGGCGAGCGCTCCGGACAGCTCGAGGAGATGCTGCAGAACGTCGCCCGCAGCTACGAGGCGCAGGTGGACATGCGCATCGCCGCGCTCACTTCGCTGCTCGAGCCGGTGATGATCGTGCTGATGGGCGGCGGCGTCGCCTTCATCGTCTTCTCGATCCTGATGCCGATCATGCAGCTCAACACTTTCATCCCGAAGTAGCGAGAGGAAGCACCATGAAGCTACGCCAGATGCTGATCCGCGCCGCAGCCAAGAAGTCGAAGGCGCGCGGTATGACCCTGATCGAAATCATGGTCGTGCTGGTCATCTTGGGGCTGATCGCCGGCGCCATCGGATACAACGTCTTCAACTCGCTCAAGGACGCGCAGATCCGCACCGCGGGTCTCGACCTGAAGGCCATCTCGAACGGCGTCGACCTCTACCACGTCGAGACCGGGCAATGGCCGGACGGCCTGCAGCAACTCGTGCCCAAGTACGTCAAGGAGATCCACAAGGATCCCTGGGGCAGCGAATACAGCTACGTCCGCAGCGGTGACGGCTTCACCGTCTACTCCTTCGGGCCCGACAAGCAGCAGGGCGGCAGCGACGACATCACCGTCCAGGGCGGCGAAAGCGCAGGTCCCGCCACGGCCGCCGGAAGCCAGCATTGAGTCATGAAGGGCGCGCGCGGGATGACATTGATCGAGGTCGGCATCGCCCTGTGCGTCGCCGGCATGATGCTCGCCGTGGCGGTCCCGGCGATGTCGTCGATCACGCGCGCCCAGTTGCGGCAGAAGGCGGGTCAGCTTTCGGGCGGCATCCGCGCCATGTACGGGGCCGCCGCCATCCAGGGACGCACCTGCCGCATCGTCTTCGACCTCGACGGCGCGATGTACTGGTCGGAGTGCGCGAGGGGCAACGTCCGGCTCGAAGCGGAGGGAGAGCGCTCGCAGAACGGCGTGCGCGTCGCCACCCGCACCGAGGAAGTTCAGGCGGAAGCCGGGCGGGTCAACGCGGAGGCGATGACCGACGAAGAGCGCGAGAAGGCGGTCCTCGCGGCGAAGAGCCTGTTCGTGGAAAACAAGGAGATCCCCAAGACCCGTCTGGGCAACTCGGTGCGGTTCACCGACATCTGGGTTTCGCACCAACAGGAGCCGTACGTCGCCGGCCGCGCGTACCTGTACTTCTGGTCGAGCGGGCTCACCGAGGAAGCGGCGGTCCATCTCGCGCAGGGCGACGACGTGTATTCGCTGATCGTCTCGCCCATGACCGGCAGGGTGAAGATCGTCGCCGACCGCGTCATGGCTCCGGGGCAGAAGCAATGAAAGGGACGCGCGGCTTCACGCTCCTCGAAGTGATGATCAGCCTCGCCATCCTGGCGGTGGCGCTGGTGGCCATCTCCGGCTTGAACGGCGGGGCGGTGCAGATGCACGCCTATTCGCGCCGCGCCACCGAGGCCACCATGCTGCTCCGCGGGAAGATGCTCGACGTCGAGGAGGACCTGCAGAAGAACGGGTTCTCCGACTTCAACGACGAGAAGCACGGCGACTTCAACGACGAGGGCTCGCCAGACTACGCGTGGAGCGCGGAGATCTTGAAGCCCGATGTCCAACTCGACCCCACCCAGATGCTGAACCTGGTCAGCGGCGCGACCGGCGGCGGGCTTGCCGGAGCTGCCGGGTCGCTCGCGCAGTCGATGGGTTACGGCGGCCAGGCGCCGCAGAACGGGCAGGCGCAGAACACCCAGGGCGGGCCGACCGGGTCGCCCTTGGGCGGGGCCGCGGGCGGCATGCTCACCGGGCAGATGACCACTTTCATCGAGACGCTGAAGAAGTCCGTCCGCGAGGTGCGGCTGGCGGTGAGCTGGCAGGACGGCAAGGAGCGCAAGAAGGTGGAGGCGTCGCAGATCATCGTCATCCTGCCCGAGCTGGTGGGAACGACGGGCGACGTCGCCTCGGCCGCGAACACCATCACCAATTCGAACGGCCAGACGCTGCCGGCGCAGCAGCTCGTCCCCCGCTCCACCACCGGGACCAACAACAACGGGACGACCAGCCGATGAGCCGGCGCGGCTTCACTCTCATGGAGGTGATGATCGCGGTCGCCGTCCTGGGGATGATCGGCGCCATCACCTACAAGGCCTTCGACGGCGCCTACGATCTCAAGTCTCGCGTCGAGAAGGCCGAAGACCGCGACCAGGAAGTGCGCGGCGCGCTCGATCGCATCGCCCGCGAAGTCTCGATGACGTTCTTGTCCGAGCACTACGATCGGAAGCGCTTCCGCGAGCGCCCCACTTTCTTCCACCTGCGCGACGGGCGCAGCGAGGCCGATCTGGCCTTCACCTCGTTCGCGCACGAGCGCCTCTCCATCGACGCCAAGGAGTCGGATCAGGCGCTCTTCGCCTACAAGCTCGAGCGCGACGACAGCGGCAACAACTCGCTCACCCGCAGGGTGAAGCCCGTCCTCGACGAAGACTGGGAGCGCGGCGGCGACAAGGCGGTGCTCTGCGAGAACGTGGTCCGCTTCACCGTCGAGGCGTGGGAGCCGAAGACGCGCGACTGGCGCGCGGAATGGGACTCGAACTCCATCCAGCGGACCAACTCCATCCTGATCCCGCCGCGGGTGCGCATCTCCCTGACCGTCAAGGACGAGAACGGCAAGGAGCGCACCTGGACCACCCAGGCCAAGGTGCAGATCAGCTCGGTCCTGGACTACTGATGACGACCCCGAAGACGCCACTTCCGAAACAGAGCCGCGGCGGAGTCGCGCGCGGCGCGGCGGTCAAGGGTCACCGCGGGGTGGCGCTCATCCTGGTGCTCACCACCATCGCCATCCTCACCTCGGTGGGCGTCGACTTCAGCTACAGCTCGCGGGTCTCGCTCAAGCTGGCGGAGAACCTGCGCGACGAGACGCGCGCCTATTACCTGGCCCGGTCCGGCGTGAACCTCGCCCGGCTCCTTTTGCACTTCCAGAAGCAGGTCGACGCGATGGGCGGCCAGCTCTCGCAGACCTTGACCGGGCTGTTGGGAAGGACCACGCCAGGGGGCGGCGCGCTGCCCAATGCACCCGCGGCGGGCGGCGGCGGCCTCGGCATCCGGCTCTGGGAAGTCATCCCCATCGACAGCAACGCGTTCATGGGCTTTCTCTCCGGCAGCGTCGCGGAGCTCGGGCCGATGGCGCCGCTTCCCGACAGCAGCGCGAGCCAGTCCGCCACCGAATCGCTCAGCCCGGTCCGCCAGCAGCATTCGTTCGGCCAGTTCGACGGCAGCTTCACCACCAAGATCGTCGACGAGAACAGCCGCATCAACGTGACCGCGCTCGACGGCCTCTCCGGCGGCCCGCTCGCCGCGCTGATCCAATTGCGCGCGATGATGAGCGACCCCAAGTACAACTTCATCTTCGACGAGGACGACGCCCAGCACGACCGCGTCCAACGCGACGACGTCATCCTCGCGATGAAGGACTGGATCGACCTCGACGAGACCGGCAGCGCGCTCGACCCGACCAACACCACGAACCCGTTCGTCAACGGCTTCTCCGACGAGAACTCCGCCTACGACCGCTACACGCCGCGCTACAAGGCGAAGAACGGGCATTTCGACAGCCTGCAGGAATTGTACATGGTGCGCGGGGTGAACGACCGCTTCATGGACGCCTTCGGCGATCGGCTCACGGTCTGGCCGGACATCAACGCGAAGCTCAACGTCAACACCAACGATCCGCAGCAGATGCTGACCAACATCATCATCGCGGCGGCCAATCCCAACGACCCGCTCCTGCGCGATCCGCGGCTCCTCCAGACCATCCTGCAGGAGATCCAGGTGCACAAGATGTTCTCCTTCTTCGGCATGTCGGCGCAGGACTTCGTCCAGATCCTGCAGGCGAACGGCATCCGCGTGCGGCAGGAGATCGACCCGCGCCTGAACGGCAACGCCAACAACTTCTTCAGCTCGTCGAGTGACACGTTCCGCATCACCGCCATCGGCCGGATGGGCCGCATCCAAAAGCAGGTCACCGCCGTCATCCGCTACGACGACGGGCTCGGCAAGATGCTGTACTGGAAGGAAGACTGATGCACCGGATCGTCGGATTGGATGTCAGCCAGGACGAGGTGCGCGCCGCGATCTTGTCGGGCGGCTTTCGCGGCGCGTCGCTCGAGGACGTGCGCGAGGCGCGGTTGCCCCCGGAGGGAACGCCCGCGGAGCGCCTCGCCGCCGGGCTCGCCGCGCTGGCGCTGACGCCGCCCATCGGCCCGGAAGACGCTATCGCGGTGGCGCTCCCCGGCGCGATGGTGGCGGCGCATCTCGTCACCCTGCCGTTCGTCGATCCGAAGCGCATCGAGCAGGTGCTCCCGGCGGAGGTGGAAGGCATCATTCCTTTCGATCTCGCCGACGTCGTCTGGGACTATTCGATCCTCAGCGCCGCCAACGGCAAGACGGAGATCCTAGTCGGGGTGGTGCAGAAGAACGTGCTCCGCGAAGAGCTCGCGCGCTTCAGCGCGGCGGGCATCGATCCGCGGGTGGTCACGCTCGGGCCCTTCGCGCTGGCGGCGCTGGTCGAGAAGGGTTCGCTGACGGCGCCGGAAGGCATCTCCGCGGTGCTGCTCGACACCGGACCCGGCCGCGCCGACCTGGTGCTGGCGCAGGACGGCAAGGTCTCGCTGGCGCGCGCTCTTGCGACCCTCGGTCCCGACGCCTGGGCCTCCGCCGCCTCTGACGAAGGCGCCATCTCGCGCATCGCCGGGTTCATCGCGCGAGACGTGAAGATTTCACTGCGCGCGCGGAACATGACGCCTTCCAAGATCCTGCTCGCCGGGCCCATCGCCGCGATGCCCGGCGCTGCCGAGAAGCTGTCCTCGGATCTCCAGCTCCCGGCGGAGCCGCTGACTCTTCCCGCGGGCGGTCCCGCCGCTGCGCAGGCTCTGGGCCTCGCGCTCCGCGCGCAGACGCCGCGCGGCAAGATCAACTTCCGCAAGGACGAGTTTGCCTTCACCCGCGACCTCTCCCAGGTGCGTGGCCAGATCACCCGCGTCGCGGCAGCGGTCACGGTGCTCCTCGTCCTCTCGCTCGTCTACGGCGTGGCGCGGCTCAGCTCCCTGCACGCGCAGGCGGAAGGCTACGACGACGCGGTCTGCGCCGCGACGAAGCGCATCCTCGGCGCCTGCACCACCGACTACCGCCAGGCCATCGGCCGCCTCTCGGGAGGCAGCTCGCGCGCCGCCGGGATCCCCCGCGTCTCCGCCGCGGACGTCCTCGCAGAGGTGATCACGCACCTCCCCCCGGATGCGCCGCCGCTGATCCAGGATCTCGAAACCACCACCACCGCGGTGCGCATCAAGGGCGCGGTCGGCGGCTACGACAAGGTCGACGCCATCACCTCGGGCCTGAAGAAGGACAAGTGCTTCGGCGAGATCAAGCCGCCGCGCTCGGAGAAGGCCCGCGACGCGAACGGCATCGTCTTCTCGGCCGAGTTCCCCTACACCTGCTCTGGCGAATCGCCGGGAGGCGCATGATGGACAAGATTCGCGCCCTCATCGGCGACGCCCGCGCCTGGATTGCCGCCGCCACCCCGCGCGAGCGCAGGCTCCTGGGCATGGCCGCAAGCGGTGTATCCTTGTTCATCGTCTTCGTCTTCTGGGCCAGCTTCTCGAGCGCCATCCGCCGCGCCGAGAGCGGCCTCGAGGAGAAGCAGCAGGACTTCGAGAAGATCTCCCGGCTCTCTTCCGGCTACGCGGTGCACGAGCAGGAGCGGCAGATGATGGAAGCGCGGCTCCGCCAGACGCCTCCCGCGCTGATGAGCTTCGTCGACGCCACCGCCAAGGCCGACGGCGTCGACGTGGGCGGCATGAGCGACCGCGGCGTCGTCGCCGGAGGGCAGAACGGCAGGCCGCGCGAGCTGTCGGTCGAGGTCAACCTGAGCAAGGTGCCGCTCGACAAACTCCTGCGGCTGCTCTTCGATCTCGAACACGGACCAGGCATCGTGAAGGTGCGCAGGCTGCACGTCCGCAAGTCCGCCGAGAACAAGGAGATGCTGGACGTCTCCTTGAGCATCAGCGCGTGGCAAGGAGCCTGAAGTGCCCGAGCTTTCCTACCTCGCCAGGCACCCGCTCTTGCACAAGCTGCTCGTGCCGGCGGTGGCGGTGCTGTTCTTCGTGCTCTTCGTGTTCGTCACCTTCCCCTACGACACGCTGGCGCGCAGGCTGGAAGCGGAAGCGCAGCGCGACGGGACCGAGCTGACCATCGGCAGCCTCGGCCCGGCAGGTCTCGCCAGCTTCCGCGCCCGCGAAGTGCGCATGCGTCTCCCCGCTTCGCCCGGAGCGGAGACCTTGCCGGAAGTGAAGCTCGACGCCGCGACTTTGAGCCCGGACGTCTTCGCGCTGCTCTTGCGCCACACCTCGTTCGGCTTTTCTCTGCAGGGCTATGGCGGCGCCGCCAAAGGTCACCTCGCGCTGTCCAATGATCCGCGCGTGCCGGGTGTGACCTCGCTGCGCCTCGACGCGCACGACATCGATCTCTCGACCCTGCCGGTCAAGGAGCTGGGCGGCATCGAGGCGGCGGGCAAGCTGCAGCTCAAGATCGATCTCAGCTCGATGCAGCCGGCTGCCACCTCCGAAGGCACGGTGCAGCTCAGCGCCGAGAACGTGGTCTTGAGCGGCTCCTTGATGGGGATGACGCTGCCGAAGACGATGCTCGGCAAGCTGGAGGGCGCGGCCGCCGTCGACAAAGGCGTGGCCCGGATCGAGAAAGCCACCGCGCGCGGGGGCGACGTCGAGATCGAGGCGGACGGCAACATCGCGCTGCGTCCTCTCTTCTCGCTCTCGCAAGCCGACCTGCACGTACGGTTCCGGCCGAACGAAGGTTGGCTGACGACCAACCCGATGCTGCGCAGCATGATGGGGCTGATCGCGAACGCCCGGCAGCCGGACGGCTCGTACCTGTACTCGATGAACGGTGCGGTCGCGCACCTGCAGCCGCGGCCCGGGCGGTGATCGCGGATCGCACGCTGCCGGGCCACTTGCCGGTCCGCGTCCATTACCCCGCAAATCTGGACGGCCCTGCGCCGGTCATCGTCTTCTCGCACGGGCTCGGCGGCTCGCGGCTCGGCTACGGCTTTCTCGCGCAGGCCTGGGCCGAACGCGGCTACGTGGTCGTGCTGCCGTCGCACCGCGAGAACGTCCCCAAAGGCGTCGCGGAGGTGGAGAAGCCTTCGGTCGCGGAGCTGCGCGCGATGAAGCAGGCCATCGAAGATCCGCGCAACTGGCCCAAACGCCCGCTCGACATCCGCCGCACCGTCGATGCGCTGGAGACGTTGCCCGAGCACGTGCGCGCGCTCGCAGGGAAGCTCGACCTCGGGCGGGTTGGCATCGGCGGCCATTCGTACGGCGCGTACACCGCGCTCCTCTGCGCAGGTGCGCGCATCCGGGTGGGCGACGGCTGGGAGTCGTACGCGGAGCCTCGCGCCAAGGCCTTTCTCGCGCTCTCGCCTCCCGGCAACGGATCGCGCGGCTTGCTCGGGCAATCGTGGGCGTCCATCCACGCGCCGCTCCTGTGCATGACCGGGACGCAAGATCGGGGCGTCCTCGGCGAGCCCGCCCTCTGGCGCGAGGACGCCTTTCGCAGCCTGTCCGGTCCTTCGCAAGGCCTGGTCGTGGTCGAGGGGGCGGATCACGCGACGTTTTCGGGTGGGCGGCCGCGTTCCCCTGCCGATCCTTCGCACCTGCGGCAGATCGAAGCGGCGACGTCGTGGTTCTGGGACAAGCACCTGCGCGGAGTCGATGCGCCGTTCCCTGTCCTACCCGGCGCGCGCGTCGAGTGGAAGTGAAGCGGGATGTGTGCGACCGTCAAGCCGATGCGCTCGCTCGCCGTCGCCGCCGCCCTCGTCACCCTGGCCGGCTGCCGCTCGCACCCGCCGCACCTGCACTCCGATCCGCAGGCCCTCGGCTACCGCAGCCGCTCGAAAGTCACCGATGCGATGGCGGTGCGGATTGCCGCGGAAGCGGTGGGCGATGCGCGCCGCCGCCCCGCGTGGAGCGAGCCCAACCACGTGCATGCGACCGACGGCCCCTTCGGCAACGGCCGCGACAAGTATCTCTACGGCGAGGCGCGGTTGTATCTGGTCGAATACGAGACCGACC
>DASXHM010000337.1:0-5355 GCA_036488495.1 Myxococcales bacterium
GCCGGCCTCAGCCGCTTCGGCTACGAGGTCGTCGAGCGCCTCAACGCAGAGAAGATCGTCGTCGACATGGCGCACGGCGCGCGCCGCACCATCCACGACGGCATCCTCGCCTCGAAGCGCCCCATGCTCATCAGCCACACCGGCTGCAGCGCCCTCTCCGATCTGCCGCGCTGCACTCCGGACGCCGAGCTGCGCCTCCTCGCCGATCGCGGCGGCGTGGCCGGAATGATCCTCTGGCCGTACTTGCGCAAGGACACCCAGCCGATGGCCATCGATCTCATCCGTCACATCGAGCACGCGGTGAAGGTGGCCGGCGAAGACCACGTCGGCATCGGCAGCGATCTCACCCTCTCTCCCGTCGACCGCACGCCGGAGTTCGAGAAGAGCAACCGCGAGATGATCGCCGACATGGTCAAGCAGGGCATCTTCGAGAAGGGGCGCCCGCAGGACCTGTATACGTTCATCCCTGACCTGAATATGGCGAATCGCTATGAAGTCATTGGCGCGATGCTGCACGCGCGCGGCCATTCCGACGCCCGGATCGCGAAGATTCTGGGTGGCAACTTCGCGCGGGTGCTCCGGGAAGTGTGGGGCTGAACGGCCGAACAAGCTCCGCCGGCCCGAACGGGCGCGAGAGCTCCGCCGCCTCGACGATTGCGCGCGTCGGCACCGCCGGCTGGGCAATTCCACGCGCGGTCGCCGCGAGTTTCCCCGGCGAAGGCCCGGCGCTCGCTCGTTACAGCCGCGTCTTCAATGCGCTGGAGATCAATTCCTCCTTCTGGCGCAGGCACAAACCCGCCACCTGGCAGCGTTGGGCCGACACGGTTCCGGACGAGTTTCGCTTCTCGGTGAAGCTGCCCCGAACCATCACCCACGAGCGCAAGCTCTTGGGAAGCAGGAAATGTCTCGACGAATTCTTCGCCGACGTCGGACCGCTCCGCCACAAGCTCGGCCCCATTCTCGTGCAATTGCCTCCCAGCCTCGCTTTCGATGCGCGCCGCGCCGGCGCTTTCTTCAAGCTCCTGCGCGCGCGCCACCAGCGCGAGGTTGTCTGCGAGCCGCGCCACCCGTCCTGGTTCGGCGAAGCAGCCGACGCGTTGTGGCGCGATTTCGAAATCGCCCGAGTCGCCGCCGATCCCGCCCGCGTCCCGCTCGCCGCGGAACCCGGCGGCAGCCCCGCTCTCGCTTACTACCGAATGCACGGATCGCCGCGGATGTATTACTCGGAATACGGCGCCGCCCGCATTCGAGAGCTCGCCGCGAAGCTGGGAGTCTCGAATCGACCGGTCTGGTGCCTGTTCGACAACACCGCCTCCGGCGCCGGTGCCGCGGACGCGCTCTTGCTCCATCGCCTGCTTTCCGCCGGCCATTGATGGCAGGTATGACGCGGGCATGACGACGCGTCCCCCCAAATCGTCGCAGGTCTCCGTCCGCACCGTTCTCACGGTGTCCCTCACCGTCCTCGCGGTGGTGGCGCTGGTCGACTTCCTGCTCCGCACGCAGTTTTCGCTGCTCCTCGCCCTCAGCGCGGTCATGCTGGCCATCGCGCTCGACCACGCCGTCGAGATGCTCATGCGCCGTCGCTTCCGGCGCCCTCTCGCCATCGCCGCCGTGGTCGCCGGATTGCTCCTCCTCCTGGTGTCGTTGGGCTTCGTCTTGATTCCGCCGGCCATCAGCCAGGCGCGCGCGCTCGTGGCCCAGGCTCCGGTCCTCTGGCACAAGGCGCAGCAAACGTCACTCTTCGTCTCCTTGGATCAGCGGTTCGACCTGCAGCAGCAGCTCAAGCAGGTCAGCGACCGCGCCACCACCGCCATCACCCCCATGCTCGGCGCCGTCACCAGCGTGCTGAGCGTCGTCGCCGCGCTCCTGACGCTGACGGTCCTCACCATCTTCGTGCTCATCTTCGGACCGGGCCTGGGCAGAGGCGCCCTCGATCTTCTCCGGCCCGACGAGCGCGCACGCACCCAGCGCATCGCCGGCAAGATCTACCGAAGCATCGGCGGGTACATCGGCGGGCTGCTCGGCATTTGCGGCATCAACGCCGCATTGACCGGCACTTTTCTCGCAATCATGCGAATGCCGTTCTTCCTGCCGCTCGCGCTCTTCAGCGGCCTCTGCAGCCTGGTTCCATACGCGGGCCCGCTCGTGGCCGGCTCCACCATCACCATCGTCGCGCTGGTGACCGGAGGGCCGCTCAAGGCGCTGGCGACCGGCATCTATTTCATCCTCTACGGCCAGCTCGAAGGCAACGTCCTCGGGCCCGTCATCTATCGCAGGACCGCCAACGTGAATCCGCTGGTGACGACGCTCGCCATCCTCTTCCTCGCCGAGTTCATGGGCCTTCCCGGCGCCATCCTGGCGGTGCCGCTCGCCGCAGCAGGGCAGATCATCCTGCACGAATGGTTCGCGCTTCGAGCCGAACGCGACGCCAACGCAAATCCCGCGGCCGACCGCGACGCCAACGCAAATCCCGCGGACGACCGCTAGTCATTGCAAGGCCGCGGCGTGGAAGGCAAGGTGCGATTCGATGAAGGTCGAGATGAAGTAATAGCTGTGATCGTACCCGTCGCGAAGACGCAGCGAGAGCGGCTGGCCGGCCTTCGCGCAGGCGTGCGAAAAGTCCGCGGGACGAAGCTGGGTCTCGAGAAACTCGTCCGCCGTCCCTTGGTCAACGAGGATCTCGACCGGGTGGCGCTTGCCGCTGTCGATCAGTCTGGTCGCGTCGTAGGCTGACCAGCTCGCGCGGTCATTGCCGAGATAGCCGGTGAACGCCTTCTCTCCCCACGGCACCGCGGATGGATGGACAATCGGCGCGAACGCCGAAATGCACCGGAACTTCCTTGGCGACCGCAGGCCCAGGACCAAGGCGCCGTGGCCGCCCATCGAGTGACCCATGATCGAAATGCGCTCGACCGCGAACTGCTCCTGAATCAAATGATGGAGCTCCTGGCTGACATACCGATCCATCCGGTAATGATCGGCATAACCGGGGGTGGTTGCGTCCAGGTAGAATCCCGCCCCCGAGCCGAAGTCGTAGGCGTCGTGCTCGCCGGGAAGCTGCAGGCCGCGCGGCGAAGTGTCCGGGCACACCACCATCAACCCGTGCTCCGCGAGGAACTTCTGCGCTCCGGCCTTGACGATGAAGTTCTCCGGCGTGCAGGTCAGGCCGGCGAGGAAGAAGACGCAGCCGCGCGCGCCGCCGTTCGGGATGAAGGTCGAGAACTGCATCGGGGTGCCGGTGCTCACCGAGTCGTGCTGCCAAAACTGCGTCAGCCCGTCGAAGCTCTTGTGCGACTTCTTCAGCGCCGCGTTCACGGCTGCCCCATCCGGATGACGCTCCGGATGCTCTTGCCTTCGTGCATGAGGTCGAAGGCGCGATTGATCTCGCCGAGCGGCAACTCGAAGCTGACCATGTCGTCGATGTTGATCTTCCCGGCCAGGTACTCCTCGACGTACCCGGGAAGCTCCGAGCGGCCTTTGACGCCGCCGAACGCCGACCCTTTCCAGACGCGGCCGGTGACGAGTTGGAAAGGCCGGGTCGAGATCTCCTGCCCCGCGCTGGCCACTCCGATGACCACCGAAACGCCCCAGCCGCGGTGCGCGGATTCCAATGCGGCCCGCATCAAGGAGACGTTGCCGACGCATTCGAACGAGTAATCGACCCCCCATTCGGTCATCGCGATGATGTGCTGCTGGACAGGGCGATCGAGCTTCGCGGGATTGACGAAGTCGGTTGCGCCGAGCTTCTGCGCCATCGGCCATTTCCCGTCGTTGACGTCGATGGCGATGATGCGAGCGGCGCCGGCGAGCTTCGCGGCCTGGACGACCGAGAGGCCGATACCGCCCAGCCCGAAGACCGCGACCGTCGCTCCACGTTCCACCTTGGCGGTGTTCCGTACCGCGCCGATGCCGGTGGTGATGCCGCAGCCGAGCAGGCAGACCTTCTCGAGCGGCGCCGTGTGATTGACTTTGGCAAGCGCGATCTCGGGGACCACCGTGTATTCGGCGAACGTCGAACAGCCCATGTAGTGATGGATGAGCTTTCCGCCCTTGGAGAAGCGCGAGGTGCCGTCGGGCATGAGCCCCTTGCCTTGCGTCGCGCGGATTTTCACGCACAGGTTGGTCTTGCCGGACCGGCAGAATTTGCACTCCCGGCATTCCGGCGTGTAGAGCGGGATGACGTGGTCTCCCCTCTTCACGGAGGTCACGCCGTCGCCCAATTCCTCGACGACACAGCCTCCTTCGTGCCCGAGGATCACCGGGAAGAGCCCTTCCGGATCGGCGCCGGACAACGTGTATGCGTCGGTGTGGCAGACGCCGGACGCGACGACGCGCACCAGCACCTCACCCGCCTGTGGTCCCTGCAGCTCCACTTCCTCGATGGACAGCGGCTGCTTTGCAGCCCACGCGACCGCGGCTTTGATCTTCATTGCCCGATACAAGCGCAAAGCCGCGGCGAACGCACGTGCTAGATCCGCGCATGGCCCGAAGCGCTGAAGAGCTGTCGCAGCGTCAGGACGAGCTGTCCCGCGAATTCGGCGAGGAGATTACGCTCGACGCGCTGACGCGCGAGCTCGTCATCTACCAAAGGCGCCGCGGGCATCGCCACTCGACCGACGACCTCTTGACCGCCTGGTACGCGGTGGTCCACGCGCCGCCGTCGCCGTCCCGGCTGCTCGATCTCGGCAGCGGCATCGGCGGCGTAGGTCTGGCCGTGTTGTCGCGGTTTCCGCAGGCGACGCTCACCGCGGTGGAGGTCCAGCGGGTGAGCTTTGCTCTTTTGACGGAGAACGTCCGCGCCAACCAGCTCGAGACGAGAGTCGACCTGCAGCATGGCGATCTGCGGGAGCTCGCAGCCGAGATTCCGTTTGATTTGATCACCGCGAGCCCGCCTTATTTCGCGGTGAAGGACGGCCTCGTCTCCGCCGACTCGCAACGGGCTGCCGCTCGCTTCGAGCTGCACGGCGGGGTCGATGATTACTGCGCCACCGCTGCGCGCGCTCTCGCCCCCGAGGGACGATTCATCTTCTGCTTCCCGACACCGCAGTCCGCTCGCGCCGTCGCCGCTTGCGAGCAGGCCGGGCTGCAGGTGCTGGCCATGCGAGACGTCGTCCCCCGAGCAACGCTCCCTCCCTTGTTCTCGCTCTTCGCCTGCGCGAGGCACGCCGAACGCCCGACGGTGGAGGAGCCGGCTTTGCCGGCGACGGGCGGAGCGCGAAGGCGCGGAGCATTGGTGGAGGAGCCGGCTTTGCCGGCGACGGGCGGAGCGCGAAGGCGCGGAGCATTGGTGGAGGAGCCGGCTTTGCCGGCGACGGGCGGAGCGCGAAGGCGCGGAGCATTGGTGGAGCCTCGCGG
>DASXHM010000199.1:0-3501 GCA_036488495.1 Myxococcales bacterium
TCGGGAAACGCCAGAAATCCCAAGGCAACTCGTGCGCGGGCCACACCGGGTGAGTGGAGACGAAGACGTGGCCTCCCGTCTTCAGCACCCGGTTGAGCTCCAGCACCGCTTTCCACGGATAGACCAGATGCTCGAAGACCGAGATGGAAAAGACCGCGTCGACCGTGGCCGGCGTAACGAATTGCGAGAGGCGGTGCGCATCGCCGACGACGTCGACTCCTTCGCCCGGATGGATGTCGACACCGAGATAGCGACCGGCGCCCGGGAAGAGATCGCGGCGCAGCACCCCGGTGACGTTCCGCGACCCGAGCTCCAGGATGGTGGGCGCGTTCATGGCCCGCGTCAGCCGAACGAACTCGTCGAACACCCTGTGATACGGGTCCGGACCGCGTTTGCGCAGCGGCAGATGCCACAGATCGGTCAGCATGGCGTGCAGCCGCCCCGCGCGCGATTTCCAGGTCAGCATTTCGTGCCGAGGGTATCATCCCTAGCCGGCCTTCTATTCCCACCCAACCCGATATTCGACCACGGTCGAGCGATCGGTCGTGGTGCGGATCTTGGGCGCGTCCACCGTGCCCTTCGTCCCCGTCAGCTCGAGCATGTAGAGCAGGTTGCCGCGGGTGACGTCGAAGAACGCGCGGGGAATCGAGGGCCCCTCCGCGGTGAGGATGACGAGGCCCTGCTTGTCGCCGACTGCTTCGTAGCCGTAGGTCAAGCCTTTGGTGACCATGGAATAGAACCGGTCGAGGTTTCCGAGCAGCGTGGCCGGCGAATTGCCGAAGAGCTGCAGCGCGAACTTGAGCACGGGCGCCACGATGCCGCTGCCCAGCTTGCGGGCGGCATGGAGGCCCAGGTCGACGCAGGCGCTGCGGCCGCCGTGCTTCTCCAGCAAGGTCTCGAGCTCGTCGAGGACGGCTGCGTCCTGCCAGGCCATCATCCCGGGCGGCTTGTCGATCTGGGCGAGCGCTGCCGGCGAGGCGTCGGCCCGCACCTTGGCGGTGAGGCCGCGCGCTTCGATGAACTCGATCGCCTGCCGGACAGCGACGCCGATGTAGCCGCGCCCCTGTTGTTTGGGATCGTTCCCAGGGGTCTTCATCTTGGCGCTCCTTACTTGCCGTTCGAAGGTTCGTCCACCCACTGCATCGCATCGTCCGAGTCGTGCGCCGTCGAGGCTTCGGGCGCCGTGTCGTACAGTTGGAACGTGTAGTACGAGCCGGTGGTGAAGCCCGTCAAGCGGAACGGGTTGAAGGTGGAGGTGCTCGTGACCGTGCCTCCGACGAACTTCGCAGGGAAGCCGACGACCTGGAGGTTGCAACCGGCGACCACGAGGCCCACCTGCGGGACGTCGTTGGTGATGAAGGTGCAGGTTCCACTGGCGGTGAAGGTCCCCTCCGGAAGCTCGAACTGCGCGTAGAAGTTCTGCGCGAGTCCGGCCGGGAACAAGGAGCTGGTGAGCTGCGCACAGGCGGTGGCGCGGCCGATGGAGCGGGTCTTCGTCTGCACGCGGCCGCTGTTGTCGGTCTCATACGAGTAGAGGCTGCCGCCCAGGCGCAGATTCACCGCGAAGGGAGCCGCGGCGCAGACGGCCGGGTCGGGCGGCGCGGCCGGATCCTCGGCGCTGCGGACCTGGATGACGGTAACGGCGGCGCTCGCGACACTGGGCGCGAGCAGGGCAAGAAACGTGGCGGTGACGACGAGCCGGTTCATGTTGTTCTCCATGCAAGTTGGTTGTTAGAGACGAACGAGCTGCGCGCCCCAGTGGATGTTGGCGCCCACCGCGGCAAAGAGGACGAGATCGCCGCGATCGAACGCGACCCGCCCCTCTGCGAGGTCTTCGGCGAGCAGGATGAACATGCCGGCCGCCGACGTATTGCCCTGCCGATCCACGTGGCAGGCGACCCGATCTTCCGGCAGACCTTGCCGCCGCGCGAAGTGCTGCAGGAGCCTCTTGTTGGGCTGGTGGAAGTAGTAGCGCTGGATTTCCGGCTCGAGCTGCGGATGTTCGCTGAGCACGCTCTCGATGCAGCGCTTCATGTACTCCGGGTACGTCTGTGCCACCCGCAGTCCGTCGACGACGAAGGCGTGGTCGATCGGCTCGCTGCGGCCCTGATAGGCGAGGTTCAGCGTGCCCCCTCCGCCGCGCAGGACCAGATCGCCGCGCGAGCTTCCCGCGGCGGAGCGGACGATGCCGGGATTCCTCGCATCCGGGGCCGTCCCGGACTCAGCGCGGAGCACGACCGCGCCTGCGCCGTCGCCGAACACGTACATGGAGAGGAAGGCGTTGACGTCCTTCTTGCCCTCGCGCTTCAGGTTGCTCGTGTAGACCTCGCGGTTCATCAGCGCCGAAGTGAAGGCCGAGCCGATCACCGCCACCGTCCGCAGCGCGCCTTTGGCCATCATCTTCTGGACCATGTCGAGCGTGTAGAGGGTGCCGCCGCAGCCATCGTCGAGGACCATGGCGTAGGCGTCCTCGCGGCAGCCCAGGCGATGATGCAGCTCCATCGCGTCGTGGCTGAAGTTCAGATAGTCCGGCGTGCAGGTGATGAGGAAGATGGCGTCGAGCTCGCTTCCGGGAAGGCCCGCCATGTCGAGCGCACCGCGCAGCGCGACTTCGCACATGTCGGTGTTGTTCGCCGGGTAGAACCCGACCGCGTCGGCCGGCGGCGGGATGGCCTGGCCGGTCTTGTCGTCGAAGTCCCAGAGGAAGCGGCGCTCGGTGATGCCGGTCTTCTCGATGATGCGCTCCGCAGGCCAGCCCGGGATGGCGCGAGCCATGCGTTCGGTTGCGATGGTTCGCTTGGGCACGAACGAGCCGACGCCGACGAAGCGAACGTTCCTGACGCCATTGTTGTCTGCCGGAGGTGTGTTCACCCGCCAACGCCAAAGCAGAACTCAGGCCAGGAAATTCTTTTGGAATTTCAGCCGTGTAGGACTTGTGACGCAAACCGTAAAGGAGGGCCGGGGAGCTGGCCCGTGCGGCCAAGGCGCGGGATTCGCGAGAGTTATGTCATACTTCAAAAATGAAGGGTAGGAGTCACGGATGAAGCACGCCGTCGGCAACCGCGACCCGCGCCAGCCGTTCTACGTCCAGGTGATTTCCGACCCGCCCTTGCCAGGGTGCTGGTCGGTGAACCTCAGCCGGGGGGGCATCGGGCTCACCGTCGCGGCGGGAAGCGGCGATCCTCTTCCGGCCGAAGGAGACGAGCTCAATCTTCAGTTCGAGTTGCCCGACGCCTCTGGGCCCGTCCGGGTTCGCTGCCGCATCCGCTGGCGCTCCGACACCGACGCAGGCACCAATCGCCTCACGGTGTCGCTCGGCGCGACGTTCGAGCGGTTCGCGGGCGACGGCCAGGCGCGGCTCCACTCCTATCTCGCGGGACATCAGATCCGCGTCGCGGTGGTCCTCGCCAATGCGGAGGAGCAGACGGCGGTGCGCGCGGCGGCGGAGGGCGAGATGGAGGTGCTCTTCTGCAATTCGGTTGGCCGGCTCGAGGAAGCGCT
>DASXHM010000377.1:0-16835 GCA_036488495.1 Myxococcales bacterium
CCCTTGCGCGGCAAGATCCTGAACGTCGAGAAGGCGCGCTTCGACAAAATGCTCGGCTCGGCGGAGATCAGCACCATGATCACCGCCATCGGCACCGGCATCCACGACGAGTTCGACATCGGGAAATTGCGCTACCACAAGATCATCCTGATGACCGACGCCGACGTTGACGGCAGCCACATCCGAACGCTGCTCTTGACGTTCTTCTACCGGCAGATGCACGACGTGGTGGCGCGCAAGCTCGACGACGGCGGCCAGAAGCACCATCTCTACATCGCGCAGCCGCCGCTCTATCGCGTCTCCAAGGGCAAGAAGGAGCTCTACCTGAAGGATGACGGCGCGCTCGATGCGCACTTGCTCAACATCGGCACCGAAGGCGCCACCGTGCGCGGCGAAGGCGGATCCTCGGAAGTGTCGGGCGAGACCTTGAAGGCGCTCCTCGACAAGGTGCTGCAGTACCGAAGGCTGCTCGGCAAGGTGGACAAGCGCCGGGACGCGCGCGTCGTGGATGCGGTCCTCGAAGGGGCGAAGCTCGACGGCGAGTCCCTGCGCGACGAGGCCCACGTCAACAGCCAGAAGGACATTCTCCAGGCCGCTTTGGCGCGGGCGAACCCGAACGAGTCGCTCAGCGTCGAGGCCTCGCCCGATCCGGAGCACGGCTGCCAGAAGATCGTGGTGCGGCTCGGCTTCAACGGAGCGGTCCGCGAGACGAGCATCGATCACGTGCTGCTCTCCGGGCCCGACTTCGCCGAGCTGAAGAGGTTGCGCAACGAGTTCGCGCCGCTCGGCCGCGGTCCCTACCAGTTGGTCGCGCGCGAAGGCGCGGAGCCGCAGCTCGCGAGCTCGCCCATCGAGCTCGTCGAATCGGTGAAGAAGGCCGCTTCCAAGGGCCTCGAGATCCAGCGCTACAAGGGCCTGGGCGAGATGAATCCCGAGCAGCTCTGGGAGACCACCATGGATCCGGCCCGCCGCACGCTCCTGGAAGTGCACGCCGACGACATGGCCGAGGCCGAGCTGATGTTCACCACCTTGATGGGCGATGCGGTCGAGCCCCGGCGCGAGTTCATCGAGAAGCACGCCCTCGACGCGACCAACCTGGACATCTAGTCAGAACGCCCTCGGCTTCGCGAGCAGGTGCGGGTACACCGGGAGGCCTGCATCGGCTGGTTCGCTGCGCGCTTCGCGGGCCGGCGATCGATGGGGCGACGGCGCCACGCTGCGAAGGGCGACGGCGATGGCGGCTGCACCGAGCAGCGCGGCGTTCATCACCAGCCGCGGCCGCTGCGCGGCAACCACGACGAAGGCCAGGACGGCAACCGCGGCGGACAAGACCGCGAAGACCGCGCCGAACGGCACCTGCCAGGGAGCGCCGCCCAAAGAGCGCAGGAAGAGCAGGGCGGGCTTCAAGGCCGCCGCCTCGCCGAGCGCGGCAAGTGCGCAGTAGGTGAGGACCGACACCCAGCGCAGACGGCGCCTTTCGGGTGCTAGGTTGCGCATCACGCTTGGCCCTCCTTCTCGCCATCCTCTTCGCAGGCGCGCTCCCCGGCGGAGGGGCTCTCTTCGACGGCCCGCGCTTCGACGCCCAGCCCGGCGCGTGGGTCGAATATCTCGTCCGCACCAAGGGATCCGAGCCGTTGCGCGTGCGGGTCTCGGTGCTCTCCAAAGAGGGGGAAAACGCGTCGATCGAGATCGACACCCTCGCCAAAGACAAGCCGCCGCAGTCGGTCCGGATGCTCGTCCACGGAAGCCCGGCCGATGCGCGCAACGTCGACAAGCTCGAGCTCTACGTCGCGGGACAAGCTCCCATCGAGGTCCCGCTCGACGATCTGCGCGACGACCTGCGCCCGCCGCCGAAGAGCAAGGCGCGCGCGGTCGAGCGCGGCCGCGAGCGCGTCCAGGTGCAGGCGGGAAGCTTCGACGCCGTGGTCGTCGACCGAGGCGGCGCGCGCATCTGGAGCTCCAACGACGTCCCCATCTTCGGCATGGTCAAGACGCGAACCCAAGCGCAGACCGCCGAGCTGATCGCCTTCGGCCGCACCGGAGCGCACAGCCTCTTTCCCGACGCGGCCCATCAGAACGGCAGCGAGACGACGAAGTAGACGCTGCGCGCGTGGACGCTGAGCGCATTGATCAGGTCCGGGTGCGTCTTCATCAGCCACGCCGCGCCCGCAGCGCCGACCCCGACCAACGCTGCCAAGAGCAACGCCTGTTCGGTCAGCGCCTGTCCGCTCTCGCCTCGCAGAAAGCGTCTCATCGCTTTTCCAGATGCTGGACGAACACCGCGGCGCCGCCTTTGTCGTCGAGGGCCTGGATGCCGGCCGAAAACGACTCGCCTCCTTTGTCGAACTGCAGAAAGGAGGTCGCCGACTCCGCCCGCTCGCGGAAGCCTTCGGACTGCATCTTCCGCCGGTAGAACTCCGCCACCTGCTCGGGCGACTGCGAGGTGACGAACTGCGCTGAGTCGGCGTGGACGCCGTCGTCGTCGGACGAGTAGCCCAAGAACGCGCGGCTCTGGTCGGGCACTGCCAGCTTTGCCGCCTTGGCCGAACGCACGAGCAGCGGCGGCTTGCGCGGATTGGTGCTGCCGATCAACACGAGCGTCTCGCTGTTCGGCTGGGAGATGGCAGTGACGAACCGCTGCATCCCGTCC
Source organism: Myxococcales bacterium (assembly GCA_036488495.1). Taxonomy (GTDB): domain Bacteria; phylum Myxococcota; class Myxococcia; order Myxococcales; family 40CM-4-68-19; genus 40CM-4-68-19. Next base: position 2,651 of record DASXHM010000377.1, read on the forward strand.
TTCGGATCGAAGACGGAAACGTGCCCGGCGAAGGTGACCGGAAGAAGTCCGCGCTCGAGAAAGCGGGCGGTGTAGAACGCGATGACCTGCGGCGCGGGGTCGGACGTCGAGAAGAGCGACAGCCGCATGGGCTGGCCGTTCACTTCCAAGGCGTCACCGACGCGGATCTGCGCGGGCCCTTGGCGGGTACCGGCGAAAGCCCCACCAGCGGCGCCCCCCGCACCGACGACGAACGCCACCGCAGCGAGACCAAGCAAGACTCTCATTGGCAGGTGCTCCCGTAGCGCTTCGAAACGTCGCTCACTTGCGGGCTTTGTGCGCCGGCAAAGAAGTGTCCGCGGCAGTTCCAGCTCTTCACCGACTCGTTCTCGGTCGCGATGCTGGGCGGGAGCTCCTGCAGGCTCGCGTCCTCGCTCATCCCGTCGGAGACCCCGCCTGCGCTGGTCCAATACGCGGAGTTGATCTTGAACGGCACCGTGTAGCGGGTGCGGTCCACCTTCTTGCCCATCGCATCGTCTTCGGCTTGGAACTGCGGCGTATCCGCGGAGCTGACGAGGGATCCGAGCCGCTGCGTCCCGCACTTCTGCAGCTTGCCGTCCACCTCGCACTCCGACGGCGCCCAGCTCTCCGATGGAACTCCGACGGGCAGGATGGTGATGGGCCCAGCAGTCGGGCCGTCCATGCGGTCCGCGGAAAAGATCTCTGGCAAATGACCGCCGAGCACCGCTTCGGTGATGCCGTTTCCGAGGATCTTGCCGGCGATGCCGTTCAATCGATTGAACCAACTGGTTCCGGTGAGACCGCCAAAGGCGATCTTCTTCACCTGTGCGCTGACCGCGGACTCCACTTCGGGATACGTGCGCATCGGGGAAACGGTAACGTCCGTGGCAGCCTCGCTCCGAGTGAATTCAGCCGGCTTCGGCCACGCTTTCCAGGTGTCGAAGACGATCGACATCGGCCGCTCGCCGTTGAGCGGCGCCCGGAAGGCGAGGTTCGCGAGTGCGTCCGGCAACGACAGCGACTTTCCATCTCGCAGCCCGACGAAATCACCGCCCGCGAGCAGCATCGGCTTGTCGGGACTTTTCGCGGAGAGGGAAACCGTCGCGGTGGCCGCGCCGTGGGTGTTGAAACCTTGCGCCTGCATCACCGCATCGACCGGCGTCGCCAAACCGCTCGAGGCGCCTTGGAGCGCGCTGCTCCACAAACCGCTCGGAAGCTGCGCGCGGTCGCCACCGATGCCCACCTTGGTGCTGGTGGTGTCGATCTGTGCGTCGAAGTGGAGCGAGGTCGCTGCGGGGTAAAGGAGCAGGTCGGTCGTCTGCGTGTCCAGGTCGCGCGGGCTCTTCAGGTCCTTGAACCTCTGCGCGACTTCGGTTTGGATCTGCGCGGCGGGCTTGAACACGGTCGTTTCCCACACCGCGTAGCGCACGGCCTCGGCCGCCTTCAGCTTCAGCACCATCACATCCGTCATCGCCGCGCCGAACATGACCAGGAGCAGCAGGACCGGAAGGACGATGGCCGATTCGGTGAGCGCCGATCCGCGCTCGCTGACGAACAGGGCGCGCATCAGTGGCTCAGGTACTTCTGCAGGAGGGGGACTTTCGAGAGCCCGAGCTTGGCGTAGACGTTCGACTCCGCGATGGGCATCAGGCGTGCGCCCCAGAGCGGATTGAAGAGATTCGGCTGCTCCCGCCATTCACCCGGACGGTGGTAGTAGACCTGCGCCGCGGCGAAGGCGTTCAAGCCTTTGTGGAGAAGCGCCAGGTTTCCCTTGCCGATGACGTTCGGCCAATCGGCGTCGGTGTAGCCGAGGTCGACGGACGCCTTGTTGTTCCAGGTGAACTTCTTTCCGACCACGATGCCGGCCGGCTCGCGGTTGTAGTCGACGCCTTCCTTGGCGAGCCCGACCAGCACGTCCGGCTGCGCGAAGTTGCCGAGAGACGCTGTCGGTCCAAACCCCGGGGTCGACTGCGCGTGGGGTGCGAACGAAACATAAGGCGAGAGGAAGAAGACGCGCTGATCGGGCGTCGGAAGCGGCGCGCCGCCGCCGAGTTCGAGCGCCGCGGCAAATCCCGGCATCGCAGCGGCGAGGACGGTGCCGCTCACCACGCCCGGGCTCCAGTAATTGAACGCCGAGCCCTTCGCGGCGAACGCCTGGTCCATGGCGGCGAAGCTGAGGAAGTCGATCTTGTCGGACAGCGACAGAAAGCCGAGCGAGAGATCGGCGCGTCCCTGCAAGCGCTCGCCGCTCCAGATCTGCGAGAGCTGATTGGCGACGTTCGAGTTGCGCGATGTTCCAGGAGCGAACGCGCCCAATTCGGTGCGAGCGACGTTCCCGATCTCGAGGTCGCCGATGCCGAACGACAGCTTCCACTTCCAATGACGTCCGAGCGGCGAAATCGAAGGGTCGCCGCCGTGCGCGACCCACGGCTGCCGCGCGGAATTCGCGATCTCGACCAGTTGCATCCGCGCGAGCTGCACGTCCGGGTCTTTCGAGTCGACCAGCATCTTCGCCGACTGCGCCATGTCCTGCGGGACGGTCAGCTTGCCGCGCGTCTGCGCGAAGGTCGTCGCATTCAGCGCGGGAATGACGTTGGGCCAGATCGGTTGGTACGCGTGGTCAGGGGTGTCACCCCCGTGCGCTTCTGGCCAGGCGGTGGGCGCGAGCAAGAGTTTGGCGTAGACCGCCGCCCAGGCGCCCTCCTGGATTGACCACAGCATCATGTTCGCCGCCGAGAGGAGCGGAACCAGCGCCGCCACCGCCGCGTCGAGCACGGCGACCAGCGTCTGCAGGACTTCGTCGATTTCGATGACGATCTCGCCGATGTCCGGGAGCACCTTGAGCTCATTCAGGACGGGCTTGAGGCCGCCGTACATGAAGTGGACCCAGGTCAGGTACGACGTGGCCGCCATGATCGAGGCGTAGTGCACGACCATCGCGCGGTTGGTGTAGGCGGTGTAGTTCATCACCCGGGCCTCGACGGCTGCCTGCGAGTACGCGGCTTCGTCGGCGGCCGACTGGAGCTGCACCTTGTCGTAGACGGCGCGGCCGACGTTCACCGTCCAGAGCACGCACAGGGCGACGACGACGCCGAACACCGCCGCGAGCACCAGCGTCTGGCCGTCTTCCGACTTCTGCAGATCGTGCAGCATCATGGGTGGGCCCATTTCAGGTACGGGTTCGACTGCATGCGCTGGGTCGCGTAGGCCTCGACCGGCAGGAAGAACCGGCCGGTGGCGCCGGCGGCGAGCAAGGAAGCAACGCGAATGCCTTCGGGCGTGCCGTCGGCGACCGTGAGCGCAGCGGCGGCGGCGCGGGAGACCGGATCTGCGGCGAGCCCGGAGCTCGTCACGAACCGCGGCGTGGTCCAGTCGAACCCGCGCCAGTTGCTCAAGACGCCGGCGCGCGCGGCGAGCCAGATGGTCTGGATCATCTTGTTCGCGAACGGCACCCGCAGCTCAAAGAGGTAGCGGACCTGCAAGGAGAGCAGGGTGGCGTCGGTCGCGCCCGGGCGGACGTCGTCGAAGTCCAGCTCCTGGCCGTTCAGGTGCCCACCGTAGGTCTGGAAGTCTTTCGCCACCGGGCTGCGCACGAAGACGCGAACGGGCGCGAGGCCAAGCGCGGTGAGCGCGGTCTCTTCGACCTTGAAGCGCAGCGCCGTCTCGGCCAGGGTCGTGAAGGAATCGGTGCGGCCGTACGAAGGCAGGAGCGCGAAGACCGCCGCGTCGTGCATGGCGCCGTCGGTGCCCTTGTTGTCCTTGCCGTTGTCGGCGTTGTGGACGATGCCGGTGCGCGCGGCGGAGAAGGCGGCGTAGTCGGCGAGGAGCCGCGCTTCCTGCAGGAGCGCGAGTTGCAGGATCATCAGGAAGAGGACGACCATCCCCGGCAGGAGAATGGCGGCCTCGACCACCGCCTGTCCGTCTTGGTTCCGCAGCACGAACGGCATCCTCCGGCGTAGGACGGGGTGCCGGGCATCCGTCATCTGCCGGGTGGACGGATGCGCGGAGCTCTGGCAGCAAGTGTGCTAGAAGGCCGCGCCACTGGGGCGTCGTCTAAAGGCAGGACGCGGGACTTTGAATCCCGCTATGATGGTTCGAATCCATCCGCCCCAACTCAGGATTTCCCGCGGCGGTGTGCGATGAATCCAGACGACTTCGAGGGTACGCTGGTCCTCGAAAAATTATCCGCGGTCGGCAAAGTCGACGATTTCATCGACGCCGTCGACGCTGACGATTTTGAGGCAGCCAGGTCTCTGATGAAGGCGGCTCAGGTCGACCTCGAAACGATGGAGATCGTGCTGGAGAAGATGGCGGAAGGCGACGGCGAGCACTGAGCCGCGACCGCTGCACCCGCCCAACCGCTGCACGTGCCTGGACCAGGCAACAAAAAAGTCGCTTGGCTGCTTGGTGTGGTGTTTACCCGCTGAGTGAGCACATTCGCGGCGTTACGGCTGCGAGGAGCGGGCAGATGCAGGATGTGAACGAGACGGCGCAGGGTTCGGAGATGGCGTTCGTTTGGACGCTCCTGGTCGCGGCGTCCGCCCTGGCGTGGCTGCTCCCCGTGCTCTTGCGCGGGCGGTAGACGCAGCGCGCAAAGCCCCGCGGTGGCCCGCGCCGCGCGGCGAATGTCAGTGCGCGACCGAGAGCATCTGGACCGCGAAGGTTGCGAGCCAGTGCTCGCCTTCGTAGGAGCCGCTTTCGATGTGCGGCAAGGTTGCCTTGGCGTGCTCCTCCGCGAGCCGGGCGAGCTCAGGTCGGCCCAGGGCTTTCGACAGAATGAACAAGCACTTCGCACGGCTGAGATTGAGGCCGTCCAGGTGGACGATCTTCGGATCCGACCGGTCTGACACGATCGCCGGCGCGATCGAGAGCTTGGGGAGAAACTCCTTGAACCAGTGCTTGAACTCGGAAGGCGTCAAGACGCGCGACATCAGGGCGGCTTCCTCGAGCAGAGGCGAAAGAAAGTCCTCGCCGCCGGGCTCCCAGGAGATCGGCGCGGCGCGGTCTTTGAAGTAATACGTGCGCGCCCGTTCGCGAGCCAGCGCGGCCAGCTTTTCGTCCGGATAATCGAGCACCAGAGACAGTGAAAAGGCCGTGTTCGGGTGGACGCCGGTCCGGATCGGGTACGTCTGTTTGGGCAAGAAGCTCATGAACTGGTGCACCACCTCGTCCGCGAGCGGCTGCAGCGTCTCCGCCCAGCGCTCCGCATCGGGCGATTTCCACGCGCGCAATTCGGCCGACAGCTTGAGCAGCCACGCCCAACCATAGGTACGCTCGAAGCTCTTGCGGTTCGGCTCGTGGAAGTACGCCACCTCCTGGGCGATGGCCTCGTCGGTGAAGTGCTCGTCGAAGAGCGCATGGATTTCGGCCGCCTCCGGGATCTGGGGAAACTCGCGCAGGATCTTCACCAGCATCCAATGGCCGTGCACGGTCGAGTGCCAGTCGTAGCAGCCGTAGAAGGCGGGGTGCAGGTCGCGCGGCTCCATCACGTCGTCGGGGCCGTTCATGGTGTGGTCGAGCTTGTTCGGGTACTCCTGCCGCGCGCACTTCAATGCCAACCTGGCGAAGTGCGACGCTTGCGATGCATCCAAGGCCAACGCCAGCGCGACGATCAAGGTCATGGCCGCTGACTGTATGCTTCTGCCATGCTCAAGACCATCGCAGCCGTCGCGGCCGGCTTTCTACTCGGGGCAGCCTCACAGAAGCACCAGGTGGCGCGCATGTGGCACGGCAAGGTGCCGCTCGCAAAAGCCGACGAATACCAGCGCTACCTCTACGACAGCGGCTTGAAACAGCTCAAAGCGATTCCCAAGAACGAGGGCGTCGAAATGCTCCGCCGCGACGACGGCGAGAACGCCGAGTTCGTCGTCATCTCGTACTGGCCGGACAAGGACGCGATCCACGCCTATGCGGGCAAGGACATCGACCACGTCCACGACATGCCGCGCGACGCCGAGTATCTCGGGCCGGACCGGGAGAAGCTGGTGAAGCACTTCGAGGTGATCGCCTTCGAAAAGTGATAGATCGCGCGGCCCTATGGGTCTCTCGATCGGCATCGTCGGGCTTCCGAACGTCGGCAAGAGCACGCTCTTCAACGCGCTGAGCGGCGCGCAGGTGCTGGCGGCGAACTATCCGTTTGCCACCAAGGATCCGAACGTCGGCATCGTGCCGGTGCCGGACGAGCGGCTTGCGAAGCTCTCGGCGCTCTACAAGCCGAAGAAGACGACGTATGCCGCGCTGGAGTTCGTCGACATCGCCGGGCTCGTCAAGGGCGCGTCGAAGGGCGAGGGGCTCGGAAACCAGTTCCTCGCCAACATCCGCGAGACCGACGCGGTGGCGCACGTGTTGCGCTGCTTCGGCGATCCGGACGTGGTGCACGTGGACGGCGCTGTGGACCCCGAGCGGGACCGGGACGTGGTGGAGACGGAGCTTGCGCTGAAGGATCTGGAGACGCTGGAGAAGAAGCGCGAGCGGCGGGTGAAGGAGTCGAAGGCGCCGGGAAAACCGGGAGACGAAGCCAAGGCGGACGTTCTCGTCTACGACAAGCTCAAGCTCGCGCTGGAAGCGGGAAGGCCTGCGCGCAGCGTAAGCCTCTCAGAAGAGGAGAAGCCGCGGGCGCGCGAGCTGTTCCTGCTCACCGGGAAGCCCATCCTCTATGTCGCCAATGTCGACGAAGCGCAGCTCGCTGCGGGTGAGAAGGATCCGCTGGTCGCCAAGGTGAGGCAGCTCGCCGAGAAGGAAGGGGCCCGCTTCGTCGTCATCTGCAGCAAGGTCGAGGCGGAGATCCAGCAGCTTCCGATCGAGGAGCGAAAGGACTTTCTCGAGACGGTGGGGCTGACCGAGCCGGGCCTGAACAAGCTCGTGCGCGAGGGCTTCGTGCTCTTGGGTCTGCAGAGCTACTTCACCGCCGGCGAGGACGAGTGCCGCGCATGGGTGGTGAAGAAGGGTGCGCGCGCGCCGCAGGCGGCCGGCGTCATCCACACCGATTTCGAGCGCGGGTTCATCAAGGCGGAAGTCATCCGCTGGGACGAATTGCTCAAGTTCGGCTCCGAGGCGGCGGCGAAGGCCAAGGGCGCGCTCCGCGTCGAAGGCAAGGAGTACGTGGTGCAGGATGGCGACGTCATGCACTTCCTCTTCAACGTCTGACGCGCGAAACGGCGCAGCCTGAACGGCGCTGTTGACCCTGGCTCTTGGCCGGTGCTACCGATCTGACCGGTACCTAACCCTCCGTGCTCTCGGGAAAATCGCCGATGATGAAACCGCTGGTCCTGGTCCGCGCACTCCCTTTGCCGCTGCTTCTCTGCGCTTGCAGCTCGGTCGCCGTGCGCGTTCCGGCGGTGAAGCCGGCGGAGATCAACCTGGCCGCGTATCAGTCGGTGGGAATCGGGGCCGTCACCGGGTCGGGCAACTTCGCGGTTGCCGATGCGCTCGAAGACGCGCTGACCAGCAGCCAACGCTTCCAGGTGGTGGACCGGGTGCACATGGGCCAGCTCCTCAAGGAACTGCAGCTCACCCCGGCCGATCTGCAGACTCCGAAGGGCACGGCGAAGCTCGCCAAGCTGGTCGCCGACGGCGCGCTCATCTTCGGTGAGACCACCGAGCGCTTCAGCGAGGTGCCGAACCGCCAGGATTGGAAGGACGAGCAGAAGAACACCCACGTCCTCAACACGCTCAAGGGTGAGGTCTACGTGCGCGCCACCTTCAAGGTGGTGGACATCGCGAGCGGCCGGCTGATCGTCGCCAAGACCTACGAGGAGCGCCGCCAGGATTTGAGCCAGAACATCGACAAACGCCCGGACCCGGTGGACCGGCACGCTTTGGAAGTGGCTGCCCGGCAGGCCATCGTCATGCGCTTCATGCGCGCGATCGTCCCGCACACCGAGTACCAGGAGGCGGGCTTCCGGAAGGATTCGGATCTGCCGCAGTTCGAAGGCGGCATCGGCCACGCGCAGCGCGGCGAGTGGAAAGAGGCGGAGGCGGCCTTCAGTGCGGCGCTGCAGGACGCGGAGCAGAACAAGAAGCTCAAGTCGTCGACGCTCGCCAAGTGCTACTGGAACCTCGGCCTCACCTACGAGTACGCGGGCGATTACGACAAGGCGAGCGAGCTGCTCGGCAAGGCGTACAAGCTGTCGAACGACGAGGCGATGCTCCCCGAAATCGACAACGTGAAGCGCCTGCAGTCGGACTCGAGGCGGCTCCCCGGGCAGCTCAGCGCCAACGCCGGGTCCGGCAAATAGACAGCGCCGGGCGTCACCGCCACGCGACGCCTGCGATCGTGGTAGCAACACCCTGTCGTTCGACGCGCCAGGCGGGAAGCAGCGGGCGCGGCAAGGGAGGACGCACGTGAAGAAGCTCATCGGAGTCGCAGCCGTGCTGGCGCTGGCCGCGTGCGGCGGCGGCGCAAGTCAGCAGCCGACGGAGTCCAGCCAGGTGCAGCACGCGACCGGGCCCGAATGGGTGACGCGCGGCTCCGGAGCCTTCAAGAGCGAGAAGGGACGCAGCTTCTACGGCGTCGGCATCGCGAGCGGCATCCGCAACGCCGCCATGCGCCGCGCCACCGCCGACGCCCGGGCGAGGTCCGAGATTGGGACGCAGCTCGACGGGTTCGTTTCGCATCTCAACAGCGCGGGAGGCGCCGCCCGCAGCTCGTCGGACGGCGACCAATTGAAGACGTATCTGCTCGCGGAGGCGACCATCGTCGACCACTGGGTGGACAACGACGGTTCCGAATGGGCGCTCGCACAGCTCGAGATGGACAAGCTGAAGAGCGACCTCGACAAGGCGCACGACCTGGATGCGCAGTCGAAGCAGGCGGTGAAGATGAACGGCGACAGGGCGTTCGACGAGCTGAACGCCGAAGGCGGAACGCGCCCGCGTTAGCCGCCTTTGAGCGCTGAGCGCTAGCCGGCGAGGCGCGCTGCGAGCAGGAGCGCTGTGGCCATCGGCTCCGGGTCGGCCTTGCCTTGCCAAGCGATGTCGTCGGCAGTCCCGTGATCGGGGCTGGTGCGCACAAAGGGCAAGCCCAGCGTCACGTTGACGGTCTCGCGGAAGTCGAGGAGCTTCGCCGCGATCAGGCCCTGGTCGTGGTAGAGCGCGACCACCGCGTCGAAGTCCCCGCGGACGGCGCGGGGGAAGAGGCCGTCCGCCGGCCAGGGGCCGCTTGCCTCCACACCGCGTTCGCGCAATTGCCTGACCGCCGGAGCGACGATGCGCGCTTCCTCATCGCCGAAGATGCCTCCGTCGCCGGCGTGCGGGTTGAGCCCGAGAATGGCGATGCGCGGCCGCGCGATGCCGAAGCGGTCGTGCAGCGAAGTCGCGGCGAGCTCTGCGACGAAGGCGATCTGCGCGGTGGAGATGGCTTTCGGCACTTCTTTCAGCGCCAGGTGGTTCGTCGCCAGCACCACCCGCAGGCGGGGCCCTGCGAGCATCATCGCGACCTTGGCGTTGGCGAGGCCGGCGAGAAATTCGGTGTGACCGGCAAAGCCTTTGGCGGTCAGCGCGACCCGCTCCTTGGAGAGCGGCGCGGTGCAGATGGCTTGGACCGCGCCAGAGAGCGCAGCGCGCGCCGCCGCATCGACGCAGGCGAGCGCCAAGGCCCCGGCCCCCGCCGCGTCACTCCGGCCGACCGCCGGCCGTCCTCCGGAAGCCGCGCTGTCCTCGCCGCGCGGGAGAGCCACCTCGACGACTTCCGCCTGAAAGGAAACCCCGCGCATGCGCGCCGCGCGCTCGAGCACCTCGCGCTGGCCATAGACGACCGCCGACACCTGCGCGCGGACGCGCGGGTCGTCGAGCGCCAGAGCCACCACCTCGGGGCCGATGCCGAGCGCATCGCCCATCGAGATGGCGATCTGCTTCACAGCTTCTCGTCGATCTGCGCGGTCTTGCGGAGCTGCTGCATGTAGTGGTCGCGTTCGGTCAAGACCGACTCGCTCGCGAGCTGCGAGCGGATCTCCTCCTGCACGTCCGCGAGCGGCTTTTCCTGCACCTTGCGCCGGTCCTCGACCTTGATCAGGTGGTACCCCGATGCGAGGCGCAACACCTTGGACGTCTGGCCCGGCTGGAGCGCGAACGCGGCCTGCTCGAAGGCAGGGATCATCGAGCCGCGCCGGATGTAACCGAGATCTCCGCCTTCGCCGGCGGAAGGGCCGTCCGAGAGGTCGCGCGCGACCTTGGCGAAGCTCTCGCCCGACTTGAGCCGGCGCAGCGCCGCTTCCACCTTCTGCTTCGCAGCCGCTTCCTGCTCGGGCGTGCCGTGCTCGGGGACCGCGATGTACAGATCGCGCGCGCGCACTTCGTACTCGACGTCCTTGTTGCGGGTGGCGTAGGCGCGCTGCACCTCTTCGTCAGAGACCTTGCGCGGCTTCACCTTGTATTGGAGGAGCCGCATCATCAACTGCTGCCGCTTGAGCGACTCCTTGACGTTGTCCACGGAGATGCCCTGCTGGGTGAGCGCCTCCTGGAACTGCTTCGCCTCCATGCCGTTCTGCTTGGCGAGCTGCTCGAACGCCTTGGCCACTTCGTCGTCGGTGATCTCCAGGCCGAGCGAGCTTGCTTCGCTCGCGACCAGGTGTTCGTCGATGAGCTGGTTCAGGCCCTGCTTGAGCGCCTGCTGCCGCTGCGCTTCGCCGGCCGGTCCCGCAGGCGCATGAGCGAGCTCCGGAGCGACGCGCTCGGTCACTTCCGAAAGGGTGATGGGCCTGCCGTTGACGATGGCGGCGATGCGTTCGACCGTTTCGGCGCGAGCGGACAGGGACAGGGAGGCGATGGCGAGGAGCGGAAAGGCGGTTCTGCGCATGAGGCTGCGGAGCATAACGGATCCTCACTTGAGGAGCGCGAGCGAAGACGCGTCCACCTTCACGTCGGCCCGCGAGCGGAGCTGCGAGAGGAGCGCGCGCTCGGCGTGGGCCCGCTTGTCGACGGTCGCGCGCAGCTCGGCCTCCCGGCGGACGTCGTCGAACTTGCGCAGCCGGGCGGCGCGCTTTCCGAGCAGCTTGAAGACATGGAACCCGTACGGCGACTGGACGACGCCCGAGATCTTTCCCGCCGAGAGCGAGAAGCACGCCTCGTCGAAGGCCTTGGGCATCCGGCCGCGCGCGAACCAGCCCAGATCTCCGCCCTGCTTCGCGTCCGGCGAGATGCTGAGCTTCTGGGCGAGCTGCTCGAAGGGGATGCCCTTGCGCAATTGATCGAGCGCGCTCTTCGCTTCTTCCGGAGTCCGCAGCGCCATCTGCAGGCAGTGGACCGACTCGGGCTGCTCGAAGACCGAGCGATGGGTGTCGTACCAGGCGCGGGTCTCGGCGCTGGAGGCGATCTCCTTCTTGGTCTCCTCCGAGACGTACTTTTCGGCCAGGAGCCGCTCGCGCATCTCGTCCGGGTCGGCCCCGGGCAGGCCTTCGAGGGCGCGCTGGAGCTCGGCGTCGTTGACCGTCAGACCCGCGGCCTTGGCGCGCTCGAGGACGAGGGTGCGGTCGACGAGGCCGTCGAGGAGCGCCCGGGCATACTTCGGGACTTCCCCGGGCTGCACCTCCGCCTGCGCTTCCGGGCTGCCTTTGCGGAGCCGGTCCAGCTCGGTCTGCAGCCGCGAGACGGGAATGGGAATGCCGTCGACGGTGGCCGCGAGCGGCGGGGGCGCCGCGGGCGGCGGCGCAGCTTTCTTGCAGCCCGAAAAGGCGAAGAGGCCGAGCGCGACCAGCGCGCCCAGGCCTCTTCTGTCGGCGAAAACCGTCATCCGGCTCTACTGTCCGCCGATCTTGGAGGAGGCAGTAGAGGGAGCCTGCGGCGCAGTGGCCGGCTTCATGGCAGCGCTGTTCGGCATCGGAGCAACGCCGGGGCGGGACAGGCTCATGGCGGGCTGACCGGCCGGGCCGGCAGCGCCTTCGATGCTGACCTTGGCCAGCTCGTCCTCGTTCAGCGTCACCTTGGACTCGGAGCGCAGCTTCTTCAGCCACTCCTCATACTCGTGGCTGCGGCGCTCGCGAGCGAGGCGGCCGCGGATGGAGTCCCTGGACTCGTCGAAGGAGCGGTTCAGCGCCACCGTCTTGACCTGCAGCTTGATCAGCTCGACGCCGTCCGGGGTGTCGACGACGCCGGAAGTCTCGCCCGGGTTCTTCAGGTTGAAGGCGGCGTCGGCGAGCGCGCTGTTGTACTGCTTGGTCAATTCGTCCTTGGAGACGAAGCGGAGATCGCCGCCCATCGGGGCCGACTTCGTGTCCTTGCTCTCGCGCATCGCGCTGGTCTGGAACGCGTTGGCCTCGCCACGCTTCTCACGCTGCCCGATGTCCTTGAGAAGCGCCGCGGCCTTGGCCCGTGCCGCCGACCGTTCCTTCGCGTCCTTCGCCGGCAGGTAGATGTGGAAGACGCGCGCGCGCTCCGGCTTCTGGAAGTCGTCGAGGTGGGTGTCGTAGAACTGCTTCAGGTCCGCCTCGGCGATGTCGGCGCCGTTCTGCTTCTCGTCGAGCTGCTTCTTGATCAGCTCCTGGATCATCGCCCGCTTCATCTGCTCCTTGACGTTCGGGCTGTTCTGCAGGCCCTGCTTCTCGGCTTCCTGCGCGAGGAGCTCGTTGCGGATGAGCGTTTCGACGAATTCCTTCTTGCGCTCGATGGTGGTGTAGCGGGCGCGCAAGAACGGGCTCGTCTCCTCGATGCGCCGCTTCACGTCGTCGGCGGTGATGACTTCGTTGCCGACGGTGGCGACGACGGGGCCGGTCTTCTGCTCCTGGGCGGTGTTGCCCTTGTGGCAGGCGGCGAGTGAGAGAGCGGCGAGCGCGCCGCAAGAAAAGAGGGAAGGTTTCAGATTCATCGAGACTCGTCCTTCGCTAAGGGGCCGGGCGGGAGGCACCAGACCGGAACACACTGTGCTGGAGTTTACTTCCCAACGACGGGTCAGCGCGAACGGCCGTCAGGTCGCACACTTGCGCAGATCCTGAAGAAGCTGCCGAGCACTCGCCAGCACGTCTGGTCCTTCGACGGTCGCGACCAGCTCCATCCCCGGAGTCAGCCGGTACCGCCCCTTCGCCTTCCCCACCAATGCCGCGAGCTTGACCGGGTCCAGCGTCGCGTCCGGCCCGAGCTGGACGACGAGCCGGCCGGGACCGCTCTTGAGGCCGCGCATGCGCAATCCGCGCAGCTCGTTCTTGATCGACATCACCTCCACCAGCGCGTCGACCTCCGCCGGTGGCTCGCCGCACTGATCGCGCAGATCTCCCTTCACGTCGTAGAGCGCCTCTTCGGTCGCGGCGGAAGCGAGTCGCTTGTAGAAGACGAGCCGCTGCTGCACGTCCGGCACGTAGTCCTCCGGAATCAGCGCAGGCAACGGCAACTCGACGTCTGGTTCGAACTCCGTTCGAACCTCCTCGCCCTTGATCTGCGCCACCGCTTCTTCCATGAGCTGCGTGTAGAGGTCGAAGCCGACGGAGGCGATGTTGCCGCTCTGGTCCGGGCCGAGCAGGTTGCCGGCGCCGCGGATCTCCAGGTCATGTGAGGCGATCTGGAAGCCGGCGCCCAGCTCGGTGAACTGCTGCAACACTTGCAGCCGCTTCTGCGCGTCCCGGGTGATCGGACGGCGGGCCGGAATCAAGAGATAGGCGTAGGCGCGCTCGCGGCTGCGGCCGACGCGGCCGCGGATTTGGTAGAGCTGCGAGAGGCCGAACATGTCGGCGCGGTTGACGATGATGGTGTTGGCAGAGGGGATGTCGAGGCCGCTCTCGATGATGGCGGTGCAGAGCAGGACGTCGTGCTCTTTGTCGATGAACTCCGTCATCACCTTCTCGAGCTTGCCTTCCGCCATCTGCCCGTGGGCGACCGCGATCTTGGCCTGAGGGACGAGCTTCTTCAGGTAGTCGTGCACCCCGGCGATGCTCTCGATGCGGTTGTGCAGGAAGAAGACCTGCCCGCCGCGGGAGAGCTCGCGCTCGATGGCCTCCTTGATGGTCGCGCCCTCGAATTTGCTGACGAAGGTGCGGATGGCGCGGCGGTCGACCGGCGGGGTGCCGATGATCGACAGGTCGCGCACGCCCATCATCGCCATGTGCAGGGTGCGCGGGATCGGCGTGGCCGTCAGGGTCAGCACGTCGACGAGCTTGCGCAGCTTCTTCAGCTGCTCCTTGTGCTTGACCCCGAAGCGCTGCTCCTCGTCGACCACCACGAGCCCCAGGTCCTTGAACGCCACATCGGCCGAGAGCAGCCG
>DASXHM010000204.1:0-16980 GCA_036488495.1 Myxococcales bacterium
ACCTCGCTGAACCTTTCTTATGACGTGAAGGAATCGCGTCCCTGGTGGAAGACGCAGGCGCTCGCCATCATCCTCACCATCGGCACCGGCGCGGTGATGCTGGTCTCGGTAGCCGGAATCGCCCTCGGCGCGCACGCCAGCTTCTGGATCGCGAACCACCTGCACGTGCACACCATCTGGGCGTTCATCTGGACGTACGTGCGCTATCCCATCACCGCCATCGGAGTCATGTTCGATATCGCGGTCCTCTATTACTTCCTGCCGGACGTGAAGCAGGAGTGGCGGTTCATCACGCCGGGCTCGGTCATCGGCACGGTCCTGTGGATGGCGGCGAGCTACGGGTTCTCGGTCTACGTCGAGCACTTCGGCAGCTACGACAAGACGTACGGGGCGATCGGCGGCGTGATGGTGATGATGACCTGGCTGTACATGACCGGGCTCATCTTCATCGTCGGCGGCGAAGTGAACGCCATTCTCGAAGACGCCTCCGCCGAGGGCAAGGTCGCCGGGGCACGCGCGCCGGGTGAAGCGCCGCCGCCCCCCATCGAACGCCCGAGCATCGCCTCGCCGGGCGCCGCCAAGAGCGCGGAGGCGGCCTCGCGGACCAAGAAGCGCGCCTTCTGGCCGTGGCGGAGGGCGCCCGCATAAATCGATTTGCCAGATACCGAACGGATAGTCCGGGGCGTCTACACCCGATTACGCACGCGAGGCGTTCGAAAGCGGTTGAAAGCTTGCGCGCTGCTTTGGCGATGCCCATGGATAGCCTCCACGCTTAGCGGCAACACCCCCGGAGAGCGTCGCCCATGCCCGCCTGTGCCTGCGTCATCGATCGTGAAGTGAACGGCAGTACCGCCGTCTACCGCGTGCGCGGGAAGTTCGAGAGCTCGTGCGCGTGGGACCTTTCTCGCCGCATCGCCCAGGAGCCGCTCCGCGATCTCTTGGTGGATTTCGCGCAGGTCAACGACTTCGTCGACTACGGCATCGCCGTCCTCTCGAGCTGCCTGATCGAAACGCCGCACAAGCAGGTGCGCCTTCTCGGCCTGCGCCAGCACCAGGTGCGGCTCTTCAAGTATTTCGGCGTCGAGCCGGAGCAGTTCCCGGAGACCGCCGCCGCCGCGCCCGAAGAGACCGCCCCGTTGCGCCGTCTGCAGGGGCTCGCGTAGGCGATGCCGCGTCCGATCTGGAGCGGTTCGGTCAGCTTCGGGCTCGTCTCGGTGCCGGTGAAGCTTTTCTCGGCCACCTCGCCCAAGGAAGTGCGCTTCCACCTCGTCCACGACAAGGACGGCGGCCGCATCCACCAGAAGCGGGTCTGCAGCGTCGACGGTCAGGAAGTGCCCTGGGAGCACGTCGTCAAAGGCTTCGAAGTGTCGAAGGGCAAGTCGGTGACGGTCACCAAGGACGAGCTCGAGGCGTTCAGCCCCAAGGCCAACAAGGCGATCGAGATCGAAGACTTCGTCGCGCTCGACCAGATCGACCCCATCTATTACGAGACCACGTATTACCTGGTACCGGACAAGGGCGCGGCGAAGCCGTACGCGCTTCTGGTCGAGGCGATGAAGCGGACCGGGAAGGTGGGCATTGCCCGCATCGTCATCCGCACCAAGCAGTCGCTCTGCGCGGTGCGGCCGATGGGCAAGGTGCTGGCGGTTTCCTTGATGCTCTACGCCGACGAAGTGGTGGCGGTGGAGGATCTGGACGGCGTGCCCGACGCGCACTCGAAGCCTGGGGAGCGCGAGCTGAAGATGGCCGAGCAACTGATCGCCTCGCTCGACGCGAAGTTCGATCCGGCGAAGTACAAGGACGACTACCGCGAGCAGGTGATGGAGCTGATCGAGAAGAAGCGCGCCGGCGAGGAGATCGTGGCGGACGAGCCGGCAGAGAAGGGCGGCAAGGTCGTGGACCTGATGGAGGCCCTGCGGCGGAGCTTGTCGGCAGCGAAGGGGTCGGACAAGAAGACGGAGAAGCCGGAGCCTGCGCGTCACCGGCCGCCGCACCGCGCGCGCCCGAAGCGCGCAACCGCGAAGCGCTCCAAGCGCAAGTAGTCGAGCTACGCCGCGCCGGGTCTGTCCGGCGAAAAAAACGGCCTCGGGAGGGTCTCCCCTCCGAGGCCGGCAAGAGTCCCCCGCGAAGGGAGATCGTTTACGGTACGGCTCCCGCGCCACGACGCATGACGGCGAAGATCAGACTGATGATGGCGAGAACCAGAAGGATGTGCACCCAGGCGCCCATCGCGGATCCCGACACGAGGCCGAGAACCCACAACACGAGCAGGATCACAGTGATCGTCCAGAGCATGTAACCTCCCTTATTGAGATCAAGCTAGGTCGCGTATCTGCACGTGGAAAGCGACCTGCCCCACGTGCAGACAGGCGAGCGCTCCCTGCATGGAAGACGAGTTCGATTGCCAGACCTGCGGCGCCTGCTGCTGCAACTCCGACGAGAACCGGGCGGAGAAGTTCATCGATTACGTCGAGGTGCCGAAGCGCGCGCGGCTGCAACTGCACCGGCCGCTCTTGCGCAAGCTGACCGTGGTGAACGCGCAGGGCGAACGGCACATGCGGCTGGTCGGCAAGGAGCAGCGCTGCATCGCCTTGGAAGGGAAGGTCGGCGCCGAAGTGCGCTGCAGCATCTACGAGCTTCGGCCGCCGGCCTGCCGCAAGGTAGAGCCCGGTTCCGACGAGTGCCTGCGCGACCGGCGCGAACGCGGAATTGACTCCGCGCCTCCAGTGCGTCAGCGTTCGCGCTCGTAAGCCTCTTTCCCCAAAGCCCCGGAGCTCCCATGACGATTTTGATTGCGCTGATGCTTGCCGCCGCGACGCCGTCTTCCACCGAAGACACGCAGGTCGTCCATCTGAAGGACGCGAAGTTCACCCCCGCGAAGGGCATGCCCGAAGGCGTCTTTTCGGCGCCGATCGGAGTCGACCCGAACACCAAGGGCGGCACCGGCTACGCGAAGCTGACCTCCGGAACCAAGCTCGGAGAGCACACCCATTCGTTCGCGGAATACACCTCGCTCATCAAAGGGAACGGCACCTTGACGGTCGAAGACAAGAGCTACGACATCGAGCCGGGCGACTACTTCATCCTCGCGAAGGGAACGCGGCATTCCTTGACCTGCAAGCAGGGCGCGGACTGCGTGCTCCTCACCCGCCGCGCCGGCCCGACCGACTACAACTTCACCAAGACCGCTTCGAAATGAGCGGGATCATCCGCACCGATTCGAGCTTGTAGGGCTCGTACGAGATGCCGCCGTACACGCGTTCGATCGCGAGTCCGGCGGCATCGAGGAGCGCGCGCAGCTCGGTCAAGCTGTAGAGGCGCAAGGAGTGGCCGACCGAGTCTTTGCGCGCGCCGTCTTCCGACACCACCACGAAGGAAGTGCTGAGGCGCCCTTCGAGGGCATCCCAGACGCGCTTCTCGACCACCAGCGTCTCGCCCTGCAGCCTCTGCACCGTGTCGGCGAACCCGCACAGCGCGTACTCGCGGTTGAGCAGATCGAGGAGCAGCTTTCCGCCCGGGCGCAGCACCCGCGCGACCTCGCGGAGGACGCGCAGATCTTCGGCGTCCGATTCCAGGTAGCCGAAGGAGGAGAAGAGCGAGACGGCGGCGTCGAAGCTCGACGAGCGCAGCGGCAACTCGCGCATGTCCGCGCAGGCAGCGGGGAGGCCGCGCAGCGCGGCGCGATTGAGATCGATGCCGAGCGCGTGGAGCGGGCGCAGGTGGCGGCCGGTGCCGCAGCAAAGGTCGAGCACCCGCTCTCCCCCGCGAAGTCCGAGGACGCCTTTGGCAAAGCGCGCTTCCTTGTCCGACCGCTCCTCTTCGAACGAATAGATGCGCGCGTAATCGCCGCTCTGGAAGAACTCGACGTACCAGGGCGCGCTCAGGGCGCGTACCTGGCGATGCTGCCGGCCTGCTCCACCAGCTCGACGGAGACGACCGGAAAGCCGCGCTCGCGCGCGTGGTCATAGGCGAGCTTCGCCAGGTTCTCCGCGGTCGGGTTCACTTCCAACGTCACCATCGTCTCGCCAGCCGCGCGCAAGGCGGCGGCTGCCGGATCGTCGCGATGAAGGAGCAGCCGGTGGTCGAAGCGCTCGTCCAGGAACCTGCGCATCACGCTCGTGATCTGATCGAAGTCCGCCACCATGCCCTGCTCGTCGAGGGCGGGTGCGGCGAGCGCGATGCGGAGGATGCCGTTGTGCCCGTGCAGCCGGCCGCACTTTCCCGGATGGCCGAGGAGGCGATGGCCGTAGCAGAAGTGCAGCTCCTGCAGGACGCTGAACATCGCCGCGCATCTAGCACGCTCGCCTTCGCTCTGCTAGGTGATTGCGCCGCAAGGGACAGCCGCTTTCTTCGAGCGGAAAGGACAACCATGGACCGTCGTGCGCTGGTTCTCGCCTGCCTCGCCTGCACCGCCGCCGCCTGCAAGCATGAGCAGCCGGTTGCGCCGCCTCGCGCGGCGCAGGAGCAGCCGGCGCAGGATCCGCACGCGGCCTGGCGGGCGGTGGTGGACGCGCCCGACCGCAGCGAGACCGACCGCAAGCTCGATCCCGGCCGGCACCCTGCGGAGATGCTCGAGTTCCTCGACGTGAAGCCGGGCATGAAGGTGGCCGATCTGGGCGCCGGCGGCGGCTACACGACCGAGCTGCTCGCCCGCGCGGTCGGCCCGACCGGCGTCGTCTACATGCAGAACGATCCGTCCTGGCTGGGCTTCTTGCAGGCGCCGTTGATGGAGCGCTTCGAGCACGCGGCGATGAAGCAGGTGAAGCGGGCCGACGCGCCCTTCTCCGACCCGCTCCCGCTCGAAAAGGATCTCGACGAGGTGGTGCTGAACACCATCTACCACGACATCGCCAACATGCCGGTCGACCGGGTGCGGATGAACCGGCTCATCTTCAACGCGCTCCAGCCCGGCGGCCGCTACGTGGTGATCGACTCTTCGGCGAAGGACGGAACCGGGCTGCGGGACACGCAGACCTTGCATCGCATCGACGAGGCGGTGGTGAAGGCCGAGGTGGAGAAGGCCGGCTTCAAGCTGCTCGCCGAGGCAAACTTCCTCCGCAACCCGCAGGACGCGCGCGACTGGAACTCGTCGCCCGGCGCCGCCACCCGCGCGGGCAAGCGCGGCCAGAGCGATCGCTTCGCGCTCAAGTTCGTGCGGCCGGAAGGATCGCAAGCGCAGCTCATCCCGCCCTCGCTGCGCATTCCCTCGGGCGTCTCGCCGACGCACGTGACCGCCGAATTGACCGTCGATCCGACCCAGTCCTCGTTCCAAGGGACCGAGGTCATCGACCTTGCCGTCGAGGCGCCGACCAAGGTGCTGTGGCTCAACGCCGACGGCCTGCAGATCACCCAGACCGAGCCGCCCTCGCAGCTCATCGACGTGCAGCAGGGCTTCGTCGGACTGCAGTTCCAATCGCCGCTCGGCAAGGGCGAGACGAAGCTGCGCATCGACTGGCGGGGAAAGCTGTCCTCGACCGACACCGACGGCGCCTTCCGGGAACAGGAGAACGGCGAGTGGTACGCGATGACGCATTTGGAGCCGACCGGCGCCCGGCGGGTGTGGCCTTCGTTCGACGAGCCGTCGTTCAAGATTCCTTGGAAGATGTCCTTGCGGGTGCGCAAGGCGGACGCGGCGTATTTCAACACGGCGGTCGAGTCGACCGAAGACGCGGGCGACCAGAAGCTCGTCCACTTCGCCGAGACGAAGCCGCTTCCGAGCTACCTGCTCGCCTTCGCGGTCGGACCGTACGAGCGGCTCGACGCAGGCGCGATGCACGGCGGGCAGCCGGTCGGGATCATCGTCACCAAGGGAAAGCTGCCGTGGGCGAAGTATTCGGCGCAGAGCTCGCCCAAGCTGATGAACCTGTTGCAGGACTACTTCGGGGTTCCGTACCACTATCCGAAGCTCGACCTCTTCGAAGTGCCGCTCGGGACCGGCGCGATGGAGAACCCGGGGCTGATCAGCTTCAACCAGCGGGTGAACCTGGCCCGGCCGGGGACCGAGACTCCGCAGTTCGACGTCCGCGCCGCGCAGGTGGAGGCGCACGAGTTCGCGCACCTCTGGTTCGGTGACATGGTCACGACCGCGTGGTGGGACGACATCTGGCTGAACGAGGCGTTCGCCACTTGGGGAAGCGCGAAGATCATCCAGCGTTTCCAGCCGGCCTGGGCCGAGGACGCGGACCGGGCCCAGGCGACCGAGGCGGCCATGCAGGCCGATCAGCTTCTCTCCGCGCGCCGCATCCGCCAGGCCATCTACAACGAAGGCGACATCAAGACCGCCTTCGACAGCATCACCTACCAGAAGGGCTCGGCGGTGATCGGGATGTTCGAGCAGTGGGTGGGCCCCGACAAGTTCCAGAAGGGCGTCCACCGCTACCTGACCGAGCACGCCGACAAGAACGCGACCGCCCAGGACTTCCTGCAGGCGGTCTCGGCGGAGGCGGGCAAGGACGTGGCGCCCGCCTTTTCCAGCTTCCTCGATCAGCCGGGGCTGCCGCTCGTGACCATGAAGGTGGTCTGCAATGAGGAGAAGCCGCACCTCGAGCTCGCGCAGTATCGCTACCTCGCGCTCGGAGTGCAGCCGCGGGGGACGCCGCACTGGCAGATCCCTATCTGCGTCCGCACCGACAAAGGCACCACCTGCTCGCTCTTGGAGAGCCCGACCACCAATGTCGACCTTCCGTCGTGCCCGAAGTGGATGATGCCGAATGCGGCGGCTGCGGGCTATTACCGGAGCGCGCTCGACGACGCGTCGCAGGCCCAGCTCACCAAGAACCTGTCGAAGCTGACCGGGCCGGAAAAGATGCGCTTCTTCTACGACACCGACGCGGTCGCGCACGCGGGCGGCGCGGAGTATTCGCGCACCTTCGAGGTGATGACGAAGCTCGCTTCCGACAAAGAGCGCCACGTGGTGCAGGCGCTGTTGCCGGCGGTGAGCTTCGCGCGCGAGTCGGGGGTGGTCGCGAACGACGAAGGGGCGAAGTATGCGGCCTTCGTGCGCAAGACCTTCGGGCAGCGCGCGCGCTCTCTCGGGTTCACCGAGCACAAGGGCGACTCGATGGACGCGCGCATCCTCCGGCCGCTCCTCTTGCGCATCGCCGGCGACGAAGGGGGCGACACCGCGCTGCGCGGGCAAGCGCAGAAGCTCGCGCTGCGCTGGCTCTCCGATCATTCGGCGGCGAGCCCGGAGCTCGCCTCGGCGGCGCTGTACCTCGCCGCCATCGACGGCGATGCGTCGCTCTACGACCGCTACCTGGCCGCGGCGAAGGCCGAGCACGACCGCCAGGACCGCCAGCGGATCCTCGATGCGATGGGGCGCTTCCGCGATCCGGAGCTGGTGCGCAAAGGGTTCCAGATCTACCTCTCCGATCAGTTCGATCCGCGCGAGTCGTATACGCTCGTGTCCGGACCTTCGCGGCACTTCTCCACCCGTGAGGAGGCGCTCGACTTCGCGGAGAAGAACTTCGACACCATCACCTCGCGGATGCCGCGCGACTTCGGCGGCCAGGTCCCGCAGCTCGGATCCGGGTTCTGCGACGAGGAGCACGCCGCGGCGATGGAGTCGTTCTTCTCCGCCCGCGCCCGCAACTTCGCCGGAGGAGAGCGGCGGCTGGCGCAGACGCTCGAGCAGGTGCGGCAGTGCGCGGCCTTCAAAGAGAAGGCGCAGCCGTCGCTCGCGGCCTTCCTGGGCAAGTAGCGTTGCTGTTCGCGGCGCTCATCGCGGCAGGAGCGGTGGGCGCGGTCCCGGCTGAGCCCGGCCCTGCGCCGCGAGTCGCCGCGCCCGATCCGGTGGCGCTGGTCCGGGAAGTGGCGGCGGACGTCGAGCGGTTGCGCGGGCTCCGCCGCAAGGTGAACCTCAAGGTCGAAATCCTCGATGGGCCGCTCTTCACCCGCAAGGTCCGGGAAAAGGCCCAGGAGGAATTGAAGCCCGAGGTGGTGGCGGAGGAGCGGGCGCGCTGGCTCGCCTTCGATCTCGCTCCGGCCGATGCCGATCCCGCGCAGATCCTCCTCGGCGTCCTCGACGAGCAGGTGGCCGGTTTCTACGATCCGCACGAGAAGAAGTTGTTCGTCCGCAGCGACGCGGGCACGAGCCCGGACTTGTTGCGACTCGTCCTTGCCCACGAGATCGAGCATGCGCTGCAGGACCAGAACTTTGGCATCCCCGACCTGGCGAAGCTGCCCGACGATGACGTGCGGCTCGCCCGCAGCGCGCTCTTGGAGGGAGACGCGATGGCGGTGATGACCGCGTACGCCGCGGAGCGCGCTGGCCGCCCGCTCGATGCGTCGATGGCGGCGGCGGCGCAGGCCCTTCGCGGCGCGGGAAGCGCGGGCGTGGCCGGCAAGGAAGAGAAGCTCGCGCGCGCGCCGCAGGTCGTGCGCGAAGAGTTGCTCTTCCCGTACGTGGAAGGGTTCGCGCTGGTGGCCGAGGCCTGGCGCCGCGGCGGTTTCGCGCAAGTCGACAAGCTGTTCGCGCGGCCCCCGCAGAGCACGCACGAGGTGCTGCACCCCGCCGCCTACTTCGCGGCCGAGCAGCCGATGAACGTCAAGATGCCGGCCGCTCCTGCAGGCGCAAAAGTGCTGGCGCGGGGAAAGTTGGGAGAGCTGGGATCGCGCCTCGTCTTGGAGGCGTGCCTCGATCCGGCCGTCGGGCGCGAGTTCGTACCGGCCTGGGCGGGCGACGCGTTCGTGGTCTACCAGGCGAACGGCCACGCCGAGCTGGTTTGGGAGAGCGCGTGGAGCGGCGAGACCGCGCAGAACATCGCCAACCTCTTGCGGCTGGTCGAGCCGTGCTGGCAGGAGCAGCGCGGGGTGGCGGCGCAGGTGCACATCGTGCGCAAAGGCAGCCTCGTCGCGGTGTCCCGCGGCTCGGCGGATGTCGATACCCTCTTGAAGTGAGCGGGCGACGCGGTGTCAGCGCGGCTCGACGTACAGCGTCTGCACCGCCTCGCCGATGGTGCCGCGCTCGTCGAAGAGCTGCGCGCGGACGATGCCCACGCCGTCGCTCGAGAGCGAGGTCTGCGCGCGCATGGCGGTCCACTCCGTCCTGGGCTCGCGCGCGAGCGCGACCGTCAGGTTCACCGGCACGAACAGGTACTTCCCCACGTCGAGCTCGGCGCTGATGCCGTTCGCGGAATCGACCATGGCGAGGACGCGCGCGAGCGGCGAGACCGGCTCGCCTTCGACGATCGCCACTTTGAGCCGCGCCCAGCACGTGGCGGGACCCAGCTCCGCGAACCCTCCTTCGGGAAAGCGCCATTCGAGCGCGTCGCCGTAACCGAAGCGCGGCACCTCCTTGAAGTAGGTGCTGACCGGCTCTTTCGGCATCGGCGGCGGCGGCGCGTCCTCGAGGTGGACCAGCGGATTGCGCCCGGCCTTCGTCTGCAGCATCCAGGCGGTGACCCGAACCGCCTCGCGCCCGCCCGCGACCGCGCGCGCCGCCCAATGCGCGATGCGCTTTCCTGGCCGGACCTGCTCGGTGTTCACCTCCAGCTCCGCCACCGGCACCGGCCCCATGAATTCGAGCGAGAATTGCGCCAGCCGCATGTCCGGCCGCGCGGCCGCGGCTTCGATGCGGCTCGCGATCAGCGCCGCGACCGGCCCGCCGTGCTGCAGCTTGGGATCCCAAGGACCGACAGTCGCGGCGGTCGCAGCGTAGCGGCCGTTCGCGCGCGTATAGAATGCCGTCATCTTCGCATTGCCTCCACCAGAGTCGATGCGTGAAGACAAGCGTCGTTTCTTTCGCGCCGGAGACTCGCCATGGCCATCGACGAAGAGACAAGAGCGTATCTCGCCAAGGCGGCTCAGTCGCGCGGAGGGCGTCCCTTGCACGAGCTGACCCCCGGCGAAGCGCGCGCCGCCCGAACCTTCCTGCAGGAGCTGGTCGACAAAGGTCCGGAGATGGCGCGGACCGAAGAAGTCACCATCGGCGCGTTCAAGTCGCGCCTGTTCGTGCCGCAGGGCGAGCCGCGCGGAATGCTGGTGTGGTTCCACGGCGGCGGCTGGGTGCTGGGCTCGCTCGAAGAATCGGACACGCTCGGGCGGATGCTGGCGAAGGAGCTGTCGATGCAGGTACTGGTCGCCGGCTACCGGCTTGCGCCCGAGCATCGCTTTCCGACGGCGGTGGAAGACGCCTGGGCGGCGGTGGAGTGGGCGGCGCCCCGGGCCTCCGGCCCGCTCGTCGTCGGCGGAGACAGCGCGGGCGGAAATCTGGCTGCGGTCACCTCGCTGCGTGCCCGCGACCGGCAGGGTCCGCGGATCGCGCTGCAGATCCTCGTCTACCCGGTGGTCGATGCGCGGCTCGATCGCCCGTCGTACCTCGACAAGGAGAATGCGCTGGCCCTGACGCAGGAGGGGATGAAGTGGTTCTGGAACCATTACGCCCCGGACCCTGCGCAGCGGCTTCTTCCCGAGGCGTCTCCCCTGCGCGCCGGCGACTTTTCCCGGCTGCCGCCGGCGGTGGTGCTGACTGCGGAGCACGATGTGCTGCGCGACGAAGGCGAAGCCTACGCGCAAGCGCTGGTCGGCGCCGGGGTGCCGGTCGCCTTCAAGCGCTTCGAGCGCCAGGTCCACACCTTCTTCACGCTCGTGAACGCGCTGCCGGCTTCGATGGATGGTTTGCGCTTCGTCGCCCGCGCAGCTTCCGCGCTCCTGGCGAACTAAGCCCCGCAGTCCGGCCGGCACCTTGTGCCCACGACCCACCAACCTACCCACCGTCACCATGGGGAACGAATCCCCACCGCGAGCGTCCGGCTCGGCTGCGGAACGCCGTGAACCTATGGACGAGCCGCCGCCGCGCAACGGACGAGCGGTCGGTGCTGCTTCGCAAAACCTCCCGCTTCGGAAAATCTCGCCGGGACCTCGGCGGCGCTTGCGGACCGGTCCGCGCCGTGGAAGAACCCCGGCGCATGGCGGTGCACGTCGTCGGCGGAGGACTGGCAGGGACCGAAGCCGCGCTCCTGCTCGCGTCGTCCGGCGTGAAGGTCATCCTGCACGAGCAGAAGCCGAAGAAGCGCTCGCCTGCTCACCGGGAGGATGGGCTGGCAGAGCTGGTCTGCTCGAACTCGCTTCGCTCCGACAACCCGGAGAACGCCATCGGCCTTTTGCACGAAGAGCTGCGGCGGCTCGGCTCACCCGTCTTGCGCCAGGCGGACCTGGCGCGGGTGCCGGCGGGAGATGCGCTCGCCGTCGATCGGACCGCCTTCAGCTTTGGGCTGACGAAGCTCGTGCAGGAACATCCGCTCATCGAAGTGCGCGGCGAGGAAGTGACCGCGCTGCCGGAGGAGCTCTGCATCGTCGCCACCGGACCCCTGACGGGCGAGGCGCTGGCGCGCGATCTGGCGGATGCCGTCGGCGCCTCCGCCATCGCTTTCTACGACGCCATCGCCCCCATCGTCGCCGGCGACTCCGTCGATCAGAACATCGCGTTCGCGCAGTCCCGGTATGGCAAGGGCGAAGGGGCCGACTACCTCAACCTGCCGCTCGACCGCGCTCAGTACGAGAAGCTCGTCGGCGAGTTGCGCGCGGGCGAGAAGGTCGCCCCCCACGCGTTCGAGGAGCCGCGCTACTTCGAGGGATGCCTGCCGATCGAGGTGATGGCCGAGCGCGGTCTCGACGTGCTCGCCTACGGGCCGATGAAGCCGGTCGGCCTCAGCGATCCGCGCACCGGGATGCGCCCGCACGCGGTGGTGCAGCTTCGCCGCGAAGACACCGAGGGGACCGCGTGGAACCTGGTCGGCTTCCAGACGCGGCTGACCTGGCCGGAGCAGAAGCGCATCTTCACGAGCTGCATTCCAGGGCTCGCCAATGCGCAGTTCGTCCGGCTCGGCCAGGTTCACCGCAACACGTTTTTGGACGCGCCGCGCGTCCTCCACAAGGACGGGTTCCTTCTCGCTCGGCCGCACGTCTATTGCGCCGGCCAGATCACCGGCGTCGAAGGCTACGTCGAGAGCGCCGCCTCGGGTCACCTCACCGCCCGCCGCGTCCTCGCGAGGCTGCGCGGCGAAACCTTCGAGCCGCCTCCCGGGACCACCGCGCTCGGCGCGCTGCTGCGGCACGTCACCGGCGAGGCGCATCCCGGCGGATACGACTACCAACCGTCCAACGTCATCTACGCGCTTTTCACGCCGCTCGAGGGTCGGCACAAGAAGCACGAGCGCAAGCCCCGCATGCTCGCCCGCGCCCGCCGCGACCTGACCGTTTGGGCAGTCGCCACGGGCGTTGCACTTGCGCCGAATCCGCCCGTCGAACTCCAGCCCGCCGTCGCCTGACATGCACAAGCTCGCGCTCGCCGTCCTCCTCTGCTTCTCGTTCGCCTGCGAAAAAAAGATTCAAGGCAAGCAGCTCGCGAGCGGCATCGCGCGGCGCCTGACGGTCGAGCGCGGCACCGCGCTGTTCCTCTTGAACGCCGTCCATCCCGACGATCCGCTGGTGCCGCAGGATCTGGTTCTCGGCGATCTGTGGGTTGCGCCTTCGGACGGCCCGGCACGAAAGGTCGGGACGGGCGTCCCGTCGCCCGCAGGCACCTACGCGTTCAACGCCAAGGGCGACATGATCGCTTTCTTGGCGAACTTCCGCTTCCGCGACGGCATCGGCGAGCTCTGGTACGCGAACGTCCACGAAGGCGAGGGCGTCCCGGTCGCTCGCGAGGTGCGCGACTTCGGCTGGTCCAAGCTGGGCGCGCTCGCGTACGTGGCTCCCAACACGGTCGGGCTGCACCGCACCTACGAATTGAAGCTGATCGGGGTCCAGACCATCACCTGGTCGCCAGACGGGCGTTTCATCGCCGCGCGCGCTTCCAGCGCCTCGGGCGGCAAGCTGTGGATCATCGATGCGGTGCACGCCGGCGCCAAGGTGGTGGCCGAGGCCACCTCCGACTTCGCCTTCGCCCCCGACGGCACGCTCGCCGCGCTCGGCCCTTCGGGTCCGAAGGGCGGCGACCGCGCGCTCCTCATCGACGGAAAGGAGATCGCCCAGGCGACTTCGTTCAAGTTCTCGCCCGACTCGAAACAGATCGCGCTCCTCTCCACGGCCAGGCAGCCCGGCGAGTCGACGGGAGACCTGTACCGGGTGCCTCGTGCGGGCGGGACGCCGACACTGATCGCGAACAAGGTGAGCGAGTGGCGCTGGTCGCCGTCGGGCGAATTGCTCTGCCTGGGGCACTACGATCTACGCGCCCGGGCGGGGACCTTGACCGTCGCGACCGACGCGGGAACGCGCGAGATCGCCCCCAAGGTGCAGGCCTTCACGGCCTTCGGCCATCGGCTGCTCTATCTGGTGCAGGCGCCGCAGAAGGGCGACTACAAGATCGAGCTGTGGCTGGCCGACCTGTCCACGAGCGCCCCGCCGCGGAAGATCGACGAAGGCGTCTACGGCTGGGACGTCACTGGCGACACGCTCCTCTACAAGGCGCGCTGCGCGGGAGGTCCGCGGGCGTGCTCGCTCTTGCGGGTGCCGCTCTCGAAGGAAGAGAAGCCGGAGATGGTGGCTGCGGACATCGCCGGATTCGATCTCTCGGCCGACGGCTCGCGCGTCTTGGTGCAGATGCCGCATCACGGTGCGACGAAAGCGGTGGATCTCGCGGTGATGCCGGTCGGCAACGTGCAGAAGGATCGGTTGAAGCCTTCGATCGAAGACGTCGATCCCAGCGCGCACTTCCTCGACGACGCCGGCAAGAAGGTGGTGTACGCGACGCTCGCCGAAGGGAAGCAGGGCGTGTACGTCGCCGACGTCCCGTAGTCGCAACTGGTGCCGTGGCGCTGCTCGCGTGGCGAGAAGCTTGACGACGCGAAAACCCCGCGCACGATGGGGGAGTGGAACCGCTCGAAGAATTTGCCGCGCACCTCGCGACCGTCGAAGGCGCATCGCCGCACACCCAGCGCGCCTACCTGTCGGACCTGCGGCAGCTCGCGGGATTTCTCGCCGAGCGCGGCGTTGGTCTCGACGCTGCTTCCCGCGACGACCTGCGCGCCTTTCTCGCCGCCCGCGCGGGCGCGAATGCCACCTCGACGCTCGGGCGCAAGCAGTCGGCGCTGCGGGCGTTCTACGAACATCGGGTGCGCCGCGGGCACCTCGCGGAGAGTCCGGCGCGCCGGCTCGCGTTTCCGCGCCGCCGGGTTTCGCTGCCCAACGTGGTGGCCGTCGACGACTGCTTCGGGCTCGTCGACGCGCCCAGCAAGAAGACCGCCCTGGGCGTGCGCGACCGCTGCGCCATCGAGCTGCTCTACGGGGCGGGCTTGCGCATCTCCGAGCTGGTCGGCCTCGACACAGACCACATTCACGAGGGGATGGTCCGCGTCCTCGGCAAGGGCCGCAAAGAGCGCATCGTGCCGATCGTGGCGAAGGCGCAAGCCGCGCTCGACGCCTGGCTCAGGCGCCGCTCGGAGCTGAACCCGCGCAGCACGGCGCTGTTCGTCAACCGCCGCGGCGGCCGCCTGACCGCGCGCACCATCGCGAGACACCTCGCCCGCTACGCGATGGCCGCGGGAGTGCGCCGGCACGTCCACCCGCACGCGCTCCGCCACAGCTTCGCAACCCACCTCTTGGACATGGGCGCCGACCTGCGCGGCATCCAGGAGCTGCTCGGCCACGCCTCGCTCTCGACCACCCAGAAGTACACGCACGTCTCATCCGAGCGTCTGCTGCAGGTCTACGAATCCGCCCACCCGCGCGCCAAACGCTGACCAGGGCACCGACATCGAAACCGCCAACCCGACCGACAACCCGAACGAGAACCCGAAACCCGAACCAGCACTACTCCGAAAACCCGGACCAGCACGAGCACCACGCAGTCACGGCCGCGCCCGCCGCCGCCGTGCGAGCTCGATCTGCCCGATCAAGAAATCCACCACCTTCGTCCCTTCCGCCGCGAGCTGCTGCGGAATGAACGACGCCCGCGTGAGCCCCGGCAGCGTGTTCAGCTCGAGAAAGACCGGGCTTCCGCCCGAAACGATCATGTCGGTGCGCGAATAGCCCTCGCAGCCGAGTGCGCGGTGCGCGTCCAGCGCGAGCCGTTGCGCAGCGCGGTTGGTGTCCGGCGGAACTTCCGCCGGGGTGATCTCTTTCGTGCCCTTGCCCAGGTACTTGCCTTCGAAGTCGAACGCCCGGCCTTCGTCGAGCCGCACTTCCGAAGGCGGCAGCGCCCGCGTCCCCGACGGCCCGTCCACCACCCCGACGGTCAGCTCGGTGCCGGAGACGAACTGCTCGACCAGGTAGCCTTCGCCGGATTCTTCGATGCCCAGCGCAGCGGCCTCGACGTCCGCGGCCGAGCGCAGATGGTAGAGACCGACGCTGCTTCCACCCGCGACCGGCTTCGCCACCACCCGCCCGTGCAGCCGCACCATCTCGCGCAGCTCTTCGCGCATGACCTGCGGCTTCGAAGAGAGATGCACCGACTGCGCGATGCGCACTCCGGCGGCGGCGGCAATCTCCTTCGCCACCTCCTTGTCGAACGCGCGCGCCGACGCGGTGGCGCCGGGGCCGGTGAAGGCGATTCGGCGTCCTTCCAAGATGCGCTGGACGGTGCCGTCCTCGCCCTCGCCTCCGTGCAGCGCGATCAGGAACACCCGCTGCGAGAGGGCCTCCGCGGCCTGCACCAGCGTCGAGTACGCGTGCTCGCCCTCGGGGACGAAGTCGTTTTCGAACGGCCGTTGGAAGGAGAGAAGCTGCTCGCGCCGGGTGCGGAAGACGGCGCCGGTCTCGGCAAAGTAGAGCGGCTCGGCCTCGGGCAAGAGGTCCGCGACATGCTGCGCGGAGGCCACCGAGACGCGGCGCTCGCTCGAAGACCCGCCGAAGAGGATGACCACGTCGGAAGCGGACATGCGTTCGTCAACCTAGCATCGCAAGCCAAAGCGTGCAGCGTTAGCATCGCGGCCATGCGCATTCGTTCGACGACGGTTGTGTGCGTCCGCAAGGACGGTAAGGTCGCGCTCGGAGCGGACGGCCAGGTGACGCTCGACAAGACGGTGTTGAAGCACGGCGCGAAGAAGCTGCGCCGGCTGGGCGACGGGTCGGTGCTGGCAGGGTTCGCCGGCGCCACCGCCGATGCCTTCACTCTCTTCGAACGCTTCGAGGGCAAGCTGAAAGACCACAACAAGAACCTCGCCAAGGCGGCGGTGGTGCTGGCGAAGGACTGGCGCACCGATCGGTTCCTGCGCAGGCTGGAGGCGCTCCTGGTGGTGGCCGACAAGGAGCGCACGCTGATCCTGTCCGGCACCGGAGACGTCGTCGAGCCGGACGAAGGAGTCGCGGCCATCGGCAGCGGCGGCCCCTACGCGCAGGCCGCCGCCTCCGCGCTGCTCCAGCATTCGCAGCTCTCCGCCCGGCGCATCGTCGAGGAGTCGCTGCGCATCGCCGGCCGCATCTGCATCTACACCAACGACCAGATTTCGATCGAGGAGCTCTAAGGATGACCGGCGGACAAAATCTCACTCCCCGTGAAATCGTCGCCGAGCTGGACCGCTACATCGTCGGCCAGGCCGCGGCGAAGCGCGCGGTGGCCATCGCGCTGCGCAACCGCTGGCGCAGGTTCCGTCTCGCCGACGAGCTCCGCGACGAGGTGATGCCGAAGAACATCATCCTCGTCGGACCGACCGGCGTGGGAAAGACCGAGATCGCGCGCAGGCTGGCGAAGCTCGCCGGCGCGCCCTTCGTCAAGGTGGAGGCGTCCAAGTTCACCGAGGTCGGCTACGTCGGCAAGGATGTGGATTCGATGATCCGCGACCTGGTCGAGAACGCCATGCAGCTCGTGCGCGAGGAGCGGCGGGTGGAGGTGCAGGCCAAGGCGGAAGAGCTCGCCGAGGATCGACTGCTCGATCTGTTGACGCCGGGCGGGCGCGACTCGACCCGGGAGAAGCTGCGCGGAATGCTGCGCGCCGGAGGGTTGGACGACCGCAGCGTGGAAGTGGAGATGCAGGAGCAGAAAACGCCGACCATGCAGATCTTCGGGTCGCAGGGCATGGAGGAGATGGGGCTGAACCTGCA
>DASXHM010000392.1:0-4080 GCA_036488495.1 Myxococcales bacterium
CAGAGTGGATCGAACGCGTTCCGCGGGCGTTGACATCTCCGAAGCCGTCGTTTAAGTCTCGGCGCCTTTTCGGCGCCATTCGAAGGGGCACATGTTCGACAACATCACGGCCAAGCGGGCCAAAACGCGCACGGGCACTTCGATGTTCGTGTCCGTGCTCCTGCACGGAGCCGTCATCGCCGCCGCGTTCGCCTTCGCCTATTTCCGAGCGCACATGCCGAAGAAGGCGGAGACCGCGGTGGCGGTCCAGTTCCGTCCGCCGCCTCCTCCGCCGCCGCCCCCTCCCCCGCCGCCGGCCGGTCACAAGCCGAAGACGCCGCACAAGATCACGCCCAAGAAGGTGATCATCCCGCCGACGACGGTGGTGCAGCCGAAGGAAGTTCCCAAGCCGGAAGAGAAGCCGCCCGAGCCGGAGCCCGAGGAAGACGAGGACGAGGGCGTCGAGGGCGGAGTGGAAGGTGGCGTCGTCGGAGGAGTGGTGGGCGGAGTCGTCGGCGGCCAGGTCGGAGGCGTGGTCGGCTCGACGGCCCCGACCGGCCCGGTCGAATTCAACGACACCATGACTCCGCCGCAAAAGGTCGGCGGCCCCGATCCGGAGTACACCTCGCAGGCGCTCGAGCACGAGGTGGAAGGCACGATGTTGGTCAAGTGCATCGTCAGCGTGCAGGGCGTGGTCCGCAATTGCCGGGTGGTGAAGAGCCTGCCGTTCATGGACCGCGCGGTGCTCGATGCCTTGCAACGGCGCAAGTATTCGCCGGCGCTCCTGCGCGGCCAGCCCATCGAAGTCGATTACACCTTCAAGATCTCACTGAAGCTTCCGCAATAAGCGGGATACGTCAATGATGGTTGCCGGCCGGGGCTGATTCGTGAGCAGCGCCCGGCCGCTTTTGCACGAGAGGCCAACATGCAGAATGAAGGAGTCTTCCGAGGGCTTCGTGGCATGGGCTCTTTGGCGGCGCTGTTTGCCATCGCCGCCGGCTGCTCCGGGCTCGGCGCGAACAAGCGCAATCCAGCCCAGGTCACCAACGGCCAGTTCAAGCCCACCCTGCCGCCGGCGGCAAACTACGGTCCCGATCCGAAGCTGACCTGCCCGAGCGGCGGCCCCAACGGCGCGCTCGAGGATCTCCTCCACAAGGAGGACCTCAAGGGCAAGAAGCTGGCTGAGGACGGACGGCTCTGCGCCGTCGCCGACACGCTGCTCGGGTGGACTCCCCCGGAGACGAACGCGGCGGTGCCGGAGACCATCCGCGCCTTCGTTTCGCAGTACTTCGGACTGCCCAACACCATCTCCGCGGGCACCATCATCATCCAGGACCTCGACAGCACCGACCGTCCCCAGGACGTGGCGCAGACGCTCGTCTCCCCGATCGTCAGCTTTGCCGAAGGCGCGAAGAACCCGCGCTACGGGATGATCGCCGAGCGATACGCGTCGGAGAAGAGCAGCCGCGCCAACACCGGCGATGTGAAGGTGAAATACCACGTGCGCCTTGTCATGTACGACGACACGGTGGTGCTCGACCCGCTGCCGCGCGCGCTCCCCCCCGGCGGCAGCGCCACGCTCTCGGGCCATGTCGAGGGCGAGTACAAGAACGTCAAGATCCAGATGGTCGATCCGGTCGGGAAGCTGACCACCACCCCGCAACAGGGCACGACGCTGAACGCCCCCATCTCCTGCGGCGACCGGCCTGGCCGGGTGCTGGTGCAGATCAGCGGCGAGTCGGAAGCGGGCGACACCCGCATCGCGAACCTTCCCATCACCTGCGGCGGCCAGCTCGCGACCGAGGTGGCGATGCCTTCGGAGAAGACCGGGCCGGTCGACCCGGCCGCGGCGGAGAAGGAGATCGCGGACGCCATCAACAAAGAGCGCAGCGGCGCGGGCCTCAAGCCGATGAACGTCAACCCGGCGCTCTCGGAGATCGCGCGCACCGTCTCGCAGAAGCAGGCCGCCCATCAGTCGATCACCGGCACGGACATCACTCATCTGTTGAAGGAGAAGGAGATCCAGGCGCCGAGCATCAGCGAGAACGCGGCGGTCGCCTTCAACGCGGAGGATGCGTACACCAAGCTCTCGGAGAGCCCGACCGACCGCGCCAACGAGATGAGCCCGGATGTCACCGACCTCGGCGTCGGCGTGGTCAAGGGCGCGGAGATGGGCGGCAAGCCGACCATCGTCGTGACGACGCTCTACATCAAGCAGCTCCCGCCGGCCGATCCGAAGGAAGTGAAGGAGAAGCTCTACGACGCGATCGACAAGAAGCGCACCGAGGCCAAGCTGGAGACGCTGAAGAAGGACGAGACGCTCGAGTCGGTGGCGCAGAAGTACGCCGACGCCGCCGCGAAGCACCCGGACGGCACCGTCCCGCGCGAGGAAGAGAGCTCGATCATGGGGCCGCTCTACAAGAGCGCGATGAGCGTCAACCAGATGGGCGGCTGGGTGCCGGACGAGGCAGGCGCGCTCGCGCAGACGACCCAGCCGGCCATCGTCGGGAAGGGCAAGCTGGTGGGCGTCGGCACCGCCACCGGCACGTCGACGAACTACGGCAAGAACTCGGTGTTCATCATGGTGCTGGTCGGCAGCAAGCTCGACAGCAAGGCGCCGGCGAAGAAGAGCGCGCCGCGGAAGAAGAAGCGCTGAGCGCTTCGTTGTGATTGCAAGCATGGGCCGCGCGGGTAGACTGCGCGGCCCATGCGCACAACGTACCTCGCCCTCCTCGCTCTCGCCGTCTCCTGTTCGCATTCGCAGAAGCCCGCCTCGGCCGAGACCACGTCGCAGCCTTCCGCGAGCTCCTCGCAGGCTGCTGCGAGCTCCTCCCAGACTGCTTCGAGCTCGCCGCAGGCTTCGGGCAGCGCAAGCGCCGCCGCGCCCTCGGGACAGGACCGGGCGTGGATCGAGCGCAGCAACCAGAACGCCAAGATCGTGCTCGACGTGCAGGCGCGCTTCGCGCCCGAATTCGCCGCTCGGCAAGGCGTCACCGGCGTCGACGATCAGATCAGCGATTTCAAGCCGGGCCACCATGAACGCCAGCGCGCCGCCATCCAGGCCGCGCTCTCCCAGCTCGAACAGAAGAAGACCGCCGAGAACGACCCGCTGGTGCGGCAGGACCTGGAGATCCTGGTCGACGCGGCGAAGCGCCAGATCGAAGGCAGCGAGCTGCACGAGCGGCTGCAGGTGCCCTACTACAACCTGCCGCGCCTCGTGTTCTCCAGCACCCGGGCGCTCCTCGACAAGCAGGTCTCGCCCGACCGCTATCCGGCGGCGCTGGTCCGGGTGCGCAAGTACGCGGGGCAGGACGGCGGCCCGTCCATCGTCCAGCTCGCCGAAGCGGAGACGAGGGCCGGCCTTTCCAAGGGGCTCCTCGCGCCTTCGCGCATCGAGGTGGAGAACGACCTGGAGACGGCGAAGCCGATCCTGGACGGCATCCAGAAGCTGTTCGTCGAGTTCAAGGTGCAAGGGTCGGAAGAGCCGGTGGCCGCGCTGCGCAAGCAGCTCGAAGACTACCTTTCCTTCGTTCGCCAGGAAGTGCTCCCCAAGGCGCGGTCCGATTTCCGGCTGCCCCCCGAGCTATACGCGTTCAACCTGCGCCAGGTGGGCGTCGACATTCCGCCGCAAGAGCTGGTCGCCCGCGCCAAGCGCTCGTTCAACGAGTACCTGGGCGAAATGAAGACGGTCGCCGCCCGCATCGCCGAGAAGCGGCACCTGCCGTCGTCGGACTACAAGGACGTGATCCATGAGCTGAAGAAGAACCAGATTCCGGACGACCAGGTGCTGGCTTTCTACGAGCATCGGCTGGGCGAAATCGAGGACATCATCCGGCGTGAGCACCTGGTGACGCTGCCGTCGCGGCCGGCGCAAATCCGCCTGGGGACTCCGGCGGAGAACGCGCAGCAGCCGGCGCCGCACATGGAGCCGCCGCGGCTGATCGGCAATACCGGCCAGCGCGGCACCTTCGTCCTGCCGCTCTCGGTGCCGGGCAAGAAAGTGCAGAAGTACGACGACTTCAACTACGACGCCGCCGCCTGGACCTTGACCGCGCACGAGGCGCGGCCGGGGCACGAGCTGCAGTTCTCGCGGATGGTGGA
>DASXHM010000045.1:0-12190 GCA_036488495.1 Myxococcales bacterium
GACGGCCACGACTATCGCGCAGCGCCGCGCAAACACGAGAGCCGACCGCCAAAGCCCGCCGAACGTACCCACAAAGAGCCCGGCCGCAAGCACCAAAACGAGCACGAGCACCCGAACGCAAACGAGCACCCGAACAAGAACGAGCACCAGCACCCGAACCAGCACCAGCACCCGAACCAGGACCCGCACGAGGACGCGCACCAGCACGCGCACGCCAAGCACAAGCCGTCCCCCAAATCCGGCCGCAAACAGCCCGCCGCCCTCGTCGAAGGCGTCCGCGCAAGGCGCGAGCAGCAGGAAGGCAAGCCCCCGGAGCCCGCGAAGCGCAAGCCAGGCGGCCTCGTCACCGGCGTCATCCACCTCAAGGCCGAAGGCTACGGCTTCGTCACGCCGCTGGTCGGCGAAGGCGGCCGCGAGAACGACCTGTTCGTGCCTCCGCAGTACGTCAAGGGCGCGCTCGACGGCGACGTGGTCAGCGCCCGCGCGATCCGCGGCCGCGACGGCCGTCTCGCCGGCGAAGTGGTGGAAATCATCGAGCAGCGCCGCCAGCTCGCCATCGGCCTCTATCAATCCAAAGGCGCGTCTCACTGGGTCATCCCCCACGACCGCAACCTGACCGGAAACATCGAGGTCAACCGCCATCCGCAAGCGCGCGACGGCGAGATGGTGAAGGTGCGTCTGCACCGGGGGCAGAACGGCGGAGCGCTCAGTGGCGAAGTCATCGCCGTCCTGGGAAACCGCGGCAACCCGCGCTTCGAGATCCTCGCATCCGCCTACGCCGAAGGGTTCTCAGACGAGTTCGAGCCGGCCACCCGAGGCGCCGCCGAGCACATTCCGGAGACGGTGCAGCCGGAAGAGATGTTGAAGCGCCGCGATCTGCGCCATCTCGCGCTCGTCACCATCGACGGGGAGGACGCGCGGGACTTCGACGATGCGGTCCACGTCTCGGTCGCGCCTTCCGGCTACCGGCTGGTCGTGGCCATCGCCGACGTCGCCCACTATGTGCGCCCGGGGACGCCGCTCGACCGCGAGGCCTTGCGTCGTGCGACCAGCGTCTACTTCCCAGGCACTGTCTTGCCGATGCTGCCGGAGCGGCTCTCGAACGGCATCTGCTCGCTCAATCCGGACGTGGACCGGCTCTGCATGGTCTGCGATCTGGCGGTCGACAAGGACGGCAACCCGCGCCACGCCGACATCTACGACGCGGTGATGAAGAGCCACGCGCGGCTGACCTACACCCGCGTCGCCGAGGCGCTCGAAGGCCGGCCGGACGCGGCCATCAAGCCGGTGTTGGAGGATCTGCGGGTCGCGCACGAGCTCTCGAAGAAGCTCACCCAGAGACGCAAGGACCGCGGCTCCATCGACTTCGACCTGCCGGAAGCGAAGATCGTCCTCGACGACGAAGGCAAGCCGGTGCGGCTGGAACGCAGGCCGCGCAACGATGCGCACCGCCTGGTCGAGGAGTTCATGCTCGCGGCCAACGAGGCGGTGGCGCGCTTCTTCGAGGCGCGCGGGCTCCCAACCGTCTACCGCATCCATGGCGAGCCGGACCGGGAGAAGCTCGACGCCTTTGCCGCGCTCGCCCGCACGCATGGCTTTTCGCTGCCCGAAGGCGACGCTCTCGACGCCGCCGCGCTGAACAAGTTTCTCCACGCAGTCGAGGGGAAGCCTTCGCAGAAGGCGCTCAACTCGCTGCTCTTGCGCTCGATGATGCAGGCGCAATACAGCCCCGACAACATCGGCCACTTCGGGCTCGCAGCGCCTTCCTACCTGCACTTCACCTCGCCGATCCGCCGCTATCCGGACCTGATGGTGCACCGGCTCTTGAAGGAGCACTGGGCGCGGGTCGGACAGCCTTTGCGGGCGCACGAGCGCGACGAGCAGGAGGCATATCTCGCCGGCGTTGCCGCGCAGTGCTCCGACCGCGAGCGCGCGGCGATGAAGGCCGAGCGCGACGTCGACGCCTTCTACGCAGCGCTGTTCATGCAGGACAAGGTCGGGCAAAAGCACGCCGCGGTGGTTTCGGGCGTGGCGGAGTTCGGGCTCTTCTGCGAGCTGACCGATCTCTTCGTCGAAGGGATGATTCCGGCGGAGACGCTCGGCGAAGGCGTGCGCTACGACAAGGAGCAGCAGCGGCTGGTGGTGGGCAACTCCGGCAAGACTTTCTCAGTCGGGGACACGCTGCAGATCGAGGTCGTGAACGTCGATCCTCCGCGGCGGCGCATCACGCTCGGGCTCGCGGGAATGGCCGCGCGGCGCGGGCCTTCCAACTGGCTGACGCCCGAAGATCTGGAAGCGCCGCGGCCGGTCAAAGCTCCTTCGCGGAAGCCTTTGCAGCGCCGGGAACCTGGGCCTCCGCCTCGGCGCGGCTCACCGCCTCACCCGAAGTCTCGTCGAACACAAAGACGCGGCGCTCGTCGATGAACGGGCGGAAGTAGACCGGCCACCCGACCCGCACTTCACCTTCACGTACATCCTCGCGCGAGGCGAGCCGCACCTGCGACGCGTCGTTCGCCTGCGCCACCGGGAACAGATGGTGACGCCCGGCGAAGTGGATGATGAGGCCGTGATCGGTCGTCGCGCGCTTCGGCATCTACGTGTGCCTACTCGAAAGTCCAAACAGCAGCAAGCACGACAAAGCGCGCGGGGAAGCCTTTCCACTCCGAAGCTCCGTGAGTAATACGTCCGCGCCAGGGGTGACTTTTGACACAGCGTTTCTCGCTCGGCCGCAGGGCCGGGCTGCTTCTTCCGCTCTCTTCCGTTCGCGGCGCGTCCGGCGATCTTGGCAGCTATCTCGATGCCGGCGCTGTCGCGCGCTACCTCGTCGCGGCGGGCTGCACGCTCTGGCAGCTTTTGCCGCTCAACGAGGTCTCGCCGGGGCAGGACAGCCCCTATGCCGCCTCCAGCTCGTATGCGCTCGAGCCGGTGTACATCGACCTCGCCGCGGTCGAAGACTTGTCCGGATTGACCGATGCGGAGAAGGCCACCCTCGATCGGGCGCGGGCGAGCGAGCGAGTCGACTTCGCTGCATACCGGTCGGTCAAGCGCAGCGCGCTCGGGCGGGCCTTCGCGCGGTTCAAGGAGCGGGGCGGCGTCGCGAAGCTCGCCCGGTTCCGCGAGGAGCGGCGCGAGTGGCTCGAGGACTGGGCCTTGTACCGCGCGCTCCACGACCGGCGGCAGAAGAGCTGGCGCGATTGGGAGCCCGGCCTGCGCGACCGCGATCCCAACGCGCTCGACCGGGCCCGCGCCGAGCTGCGCGATGCCGTCGAGGAGCTGTGCTTCGTCCAATGGATCGCGGATGCGCAGTGGCACGAAGGCCGCCGCGCCGCCAACGACCAGGGCGTCAAAGTGCTGGGCGATCTTCCCTTCATGGTGGCGGAAGACTCCGCCGACGTCTGGAGCTTCCAGCGCTTCTTCCGCTTCGACGCGACGGTGGGTGTTCCCCCGGATGCGTACAGCGCCGACGGACAGGACTGGGGCTTGCCGGTTCCGCGCTGGGACGAGATGCGGGCGGCAGG
The DNA here is from genome assembly GCA_036488495.1 of Myxococcales bacterium. Taxonomy (GTDB): domain Bacteria; phylum Myxococcota; class Myxococcia; order Myxococcales; family 40CM-4-68-19; genus 40CM-4-68-19. Next base: position 3,519 of record DASXHM010000045.1, read on the forward strand.
CGATCCGTGGCTGCATCTGCGCGCCGACCGTGCCGCCGAGCTGTACGACGCCTTCCGCGTCGATCACGTGGTCGGGCTCTACCGCACCTACGCGCGTCCGATCGACAAGAGCGAGCCGTTCTTCGTGCCGAAAGATCCCGCCAGGCAGAAGGAGCAGGGCGAGCGGATCCTCTCGATGTTCGGGCAGAAGGCGGTGGTCCTCGCCGAAGACCTGGGCACGGTGCCGGACTTCGTCCGCGCCTCGCTGGCGGAGATCGAAGTGGCCGGCACCAAGGTGCTGCGCTGGGAGAACGACAAGGGCGTGCCGCGCGACGTGAGCCGCTTCTCGCCCATCTCCTGCGCCGTCACCGGCACCCACGACACGGAATCCGTCTCCGACTGGTGGGAAGGCCTCGCCGACTGGGAGCGCGAGCACCAGCTCAAGCAGGAGAAGCTGGCCCACCTGCGCGGGCCCGACCAGAAGCGCTTCACGCCGCAGACCCGAAGGGCGCTGCTCGAGCTCGCCTATTCGGCGGCAAGCGATGCGCTGCTCACGCCCATCACCGACGCGTTCGGCTGGAAGGCGCGGATGAACACGCCCGGCACCGTCGGCGAGCACAATTGGACGTTCCGCCTGCCCTGGACGACGGAAGCGCTCTTGCGCGACGCGCAGCCGCAGCGGGTGGCGATGGAATTGCGCGAGTTGGCCGAGAAATACGACCGGAAGAGGACATGAACGACGCGCATCGGGAGGAGGCGCAAAAGCTTCTCGCGAGGCTCGGCCAGGAGCTGACGCAACTGCGGTACCCGCTCGCGACGTATCGCGTGCAGCTCCACAAAGGCTTCAGCTTCGACGACGCCGCCGCCATCGCCGGATATCTCGCAGAGCTGGGCGTCACCGATCTGTACACGAGCCCGATCCTGCAGGCGGCGAAGGGATCGACCCACGGCTACGACGTCGTCGACCACACCCGGCTGAGCGACGAGATCGGCGGGGCCGAAGGCTACGAGCGCTTCGCCAAGGCGCTGTCCGAGGCCGGCCTCGGCCACCTGCTCGACATCGTCCCGAACCACATGGGCGTCGGCGGCCAGAACGCACAGTGGATGGACCTGCTCGAGAACGGTCCCTCCTCGCAGATGGCGATGTTCTTCGACGTCGAGTGGCGGCCGGTGAAGGAGGAGCTGGCCGACAAGGTGCTCTTGCCCACGTTGGGCGACCGCTACGGCGCGGTGCTCGAGGGCGGCGAGCTGCAGCTCGAGCTCAACGAAGGCGCCTTCCGCATCCGCTATTACGACAACGTCTTCCCGGTGAACCCGCGCTCGTATGCGCGCATCCTCCACCACCGCCTCGAAGACCTCTCCCAGAAGCTCGGTCCCAGCGAAGCGCTCGACGAATTGAAGAGCATTCTCTTCGCGCTCGCCCACATGCCCACCCGACACGAGCAGGAGCCGGAGCGGCAGGAGGAGCGGCGCCGGGAGAAGGAAGTGCTCAAGCGCAGGGTCGCGAACCTGTGCGCGTCGAGCCCGCAGGTCCGCGAGCACCTGGAAGAGACGGTGCGTCAGTTCAATGGAAGGAAAGGGCAGCCGCGCAGCTTCGATCTCCTCGACGATCTGCTCGACGCGCAGGCGTACCGGCTCGCGCATTGGCGGGTTTCCTCGGAGGAGATCAATTACCGCCGCTTCTTCGACATCAACACCCTCGCCGCGGTGCGGATGGAGGACCCGCGGGTGTTCGCGCACGCGCACAAGCTGCCGCTCGAATTGGTGGCGCGCGGCACCGTCACCGGCCTGCGCATCGACCATCCCGACGGCCTCGCCTATCCGCGCCGGTATTTCCGGCTCTTGCAGGAGGCGTTCATCCTGCAGCGGGCGAAGGCGATGGCGCCGGAGCGGTTTGCCGAGCTCGAGCCTGTCTTGGTCGAGGAGCTACAGCATTCGACCGATCCGCGCCTTTTGCGCCCCCTCTACGTGGTGGCGGAAAAGATCCTCGGACGCACCGAGACGCTGCCTTCCAAGTGGGACGTCGCCGGCACCACCGGCTATGATTATTTGAATGCGCTGAACGGCATCTTCGTCGACCGCGACAACCAGAACGCGCTGCAGAAGATCTATTCGCGGTTCATCGGCGGGGAGATCGATTTTCGCGAGCTCGTCTACCAGAAGAAGAAGCTGATTCTCTATACCGCGATGGCGAGCGAGATGAACCTGCTCGCGCGGCAGCTCAACCGCATCTCCGAGGACAACCGCTGGACGCGCGACTTCACCCTGTACTCGCTGCGGGCAGCGTTGATTGAAATGGTCGCCTGCTTTCCGGTCTACCGGACGTACATCGAGGAGCCGGGGAAGCTCGATGAACGCGACCGCACCTACGTGCTGCAGGCGGCGGCGGAAGCGAAGCGGCGCAACCCCGCGGAGAACGCGTCCATCTACGACTTCATCTCCGACATCCTCCTGCAGAAGTTCGCGGCCTATGTGGACGAGAGCGAGCGGCCGGCGCAGCACGCGTTTGCGCTCAAGCTCCAGCAGGTGTTGGGCCCGGTGATGGCGAAGGGCCTCGAGGACACCGCCTTCTACGTCTACAACCGGCTGGTCTCGCTCAACGAAGTGGGCGGCGAGCCGGAGCATTTCGGCACCACCCTCGCGGCCTTTCACGAGCAGAACGGCCTGCGCGCGAAGATGTGGCCCCACGCGCTCAGCGCCACCGCCACCCACGACACGAAGCGCGGCGAGGACACCCGCGCGCGCATCGACGCCATCTCCGAATTGCCCGAGGAATGGCGCAGGACCGCCATCACCTTCGCGCGGCGCACCGAGGGCCTCCGCCGTGACATCGACGGCAGGCTCGCGCCCGATCGCAACGAGGAGATGCTGTTCTTGCAGAACCTGATCGGCGCCTGGCCGACCAACCCGGAAGAGCTGCCCAACCTGCGCGAGCGGCTCACGGCCTACATGATCAAGGCGGCCAAGGAGGCGAAGGTCAACACCTCCTGGATTCAGGAGGATCGGCGCTGGGAAGATGCCCTGCGCGCGTTCGTCGACGGGTTCTTCGCGCTGCCGCCCAAGCACGCGCTCTGGAAGGTTCTGCAGCCGTTCGCGCAGCGCTGCTCGGAGATCGGGCTGCACAATTCGCTGTCGCAGTTGGTGCTCAAGATCGCTTCCCCGGGCGCGCCCGATTTCTACCAGGGCACCGAGCTGTGGGACCTCTCCCTCGTCGACCCCGACAACCGCAGGCCGGTCGACTACGGCGAGCGCAAGCGCGCGCTCGAGAACCTGCGCCAGTCGTCGTTGGCGCAGCCGCAGCTCGCGGCGAATCTGTACGGCGCGTGGCAGGACGGCTGCATCAAGATGTTCGTCACCAAGCAGGGTCTGAAGGCGCGCAAAGAGAATCCGGAGCTGTTCGGCCGCGGCTCATACAAGCCGCTCTTCGCGCAGGGACCGCGCTCCTCGAACCTGTGCGCGTTCTCCCGCGCTGCGGGCGGGAAGTTGATGATCGCGGTGGTGCCGCGCCTGGTGGCGAAACTGCTCGACGGCGCCCGCTTGCCACCGCAGCAATTCGCCGAGACGTACTTGCAGGTCGAGGAGGTGCAGCCCGGCGAGAAGCTGCGCGATGCCTTGACCGGCGAAGAGCGCGAAGTCCGGCCGCAGGGGTTCGCGGTCGAAGAGCTGTTCTCGACCCTGCCGGTCGCGCTGCTGTTGCGCTGATAACGGACTCGAGCGACTATACGGCTTCCATCTCGATCTTCAGTTCATCGAGTTCGATATAATTATCCTCTACCTTCGTGATGCGACCGCGGACATTCACCGATGGCTCCCCTGCCACGCGATGCAGCATCCTGTTTTCATCCAGGAGAACCTCCCCGAGCACCCACGAGTGTCCGCTATGGATGAAGATCTGCGCCCACCCCGGCTTGGCATCAATGTTCTTGATACGAGTGAGTGTGCCGGTCCATTGCACTAGCTCTCCGACGAAGCTATTTGCAAACATAACCCTGTTTAAATGCGGTTGCGACTCGATGGAGGCTCTGATTTCGTCGGGTGTCGGTTTCTGCCTGTATCGATCGACGACAATTCTCGTCGGCACGTCGACAGCACTCGATTTCGATGCCTCGAGTGCGGCACGCACCGAAGAAAGCTCCGACCGCAGATCATTGATGGTGGCAGTTTTCGTGCCTTCCGTCTCAAGCAGATGGTTGCGTTCGGTCGCCCAAAGCCGATACGAAGACCATCCAAACGAAAGGATGGCCATGACCGTGAACATTGCTTTTAACGCGTGTGCGGTAACGGGCAGAAAAATGGCGGCCGCACTAAAAGGTACGGTTAGCCCACCACTCATAAGACTTAACCAATCGCCCCCAAAAGCTCGCACGTACGCTGCAAGGGTTGTGGATCGGGCTCGGGACGCCATCTGAGCATTTTACACAAGCCGACGGCAGTTCGTGACAGCAACACTGCGCCATGGAGAAAGCGAAATTCGCCGGACCCGTTGTTGAGTCCATATCCCAGGAGAGCGTTGGCGGGCGGGGATCAAAGCGGCGTGGCCGCTACAGCTCTGCGACGGTGATGCCGTCGCCGCCCTCGTGCGGCTCGGCAGGGCGGGCGCGCTTGACGTAAGGGCTGCGGGCGAGGCTTTCGCGCACCGCCGACTTGAGCGCGCCGCTGCCATGACCGTGCAGGACGTGCACCCGGGCTTCCCCGGCGCGGAGCTGACGGTCGAGCTCGAGCTCGATGGCTCGCAGGGCCTCGTCCACCCGCATCCCGCGCACGTCGACGCGGGGGACCCGCACCTCCAGCGGCGCGGCGCGGGCCTGCTCCGCCCGGTCGAGCTTTTCGCGCTTCGTCTTCTTGAACTGCGCCTGCGCTACTTTGCGGGAAATCGGGACCAGGTCCTCGAGCGCAACCTTGGTCTTGAGCGCGCCCATCTGCACCGTCGCCTGGTCGCCGTTCACTTCCAGCACCACGCCTTCGCTGCCGAGGCGGACGTGCTTCACCCGCGAGCCCGCAGCGATCTGCTCTTCGACGGCCTCCACCTGCGGCGCTTCTTCCTCGCGGACCTGGGCGCGCTCCTCGGTCGCGGCCGCCCGTTCGATGGCCCGCTGCGCTTCCACGGCCTGCGCCATCGCCGGGGCGGCCTGGAGCTGCGCGATCAACTGCGCAACCTCGGCGCGCTTGTCGGCGAACTCCTGCAGGAGATCCTGCCGCGCTCCGGCACGGGTGTCCTGTTCCAACTTTTGCAGGCGCTCCCGCTCGCGCCACAGCCCTTCCTGCTCCTTCTGCAGGAGAAGCCGCAGCTCTGCCACTTCCGCCCGCGCCCGGGCGGTGGCCGCGCGCTCTTCCTCGAGAGCGCGGACCGCTTGCGAGACGATCGACGCGCCGGTGCCGAGGATCTCGCGCGCCCTGGCGCAGACATTTTCCGGCAGCCCCACCCGCCGGGCGATGTCGATGGCCGAAGACGCGCCGACTTCGCCGAGTCTGAGCTGGTAGGTGGGCGCGAGCCGTTCCACGTCGAAGCCCACGCTCGCCGGGGCAAAGCGCTCGTCCGACAACGCCAGCGCCTTCAGCTCCTCGAGGTGGGTGGTGATCAACACCTGCGCGCCTTTGCCGACCAGCTCCTCCAAGGCCGCGCGGGCGATGGCGGCCCCTTCCCGCGGATCGGTGTCGGCCGCGATCTCGTCGACGAGAACCAGTGTGCCCGGGCCGGCTGCCTCCAGGATCCAGCGCAGCGCCGCGAGGTGGGCGGTGAAGGTCGAGAGGTCGCGCGAGAGATCGCCTTCGTCGCCGATGGCCGTGTAGACGGTGCGATAGAGCGGGATGCTCGAACCTGGCTCGGCGCAGATGGGAAGGCCGGCGCGAGCCATCAGCGCGGCGAGGCCGACGGCGGTGATGGTGACGGTCTTTCCGCCCGCGTTCGGCCCGCTGACGATCAAGGCCTGCGCCGCCTCCGGAAGCGCGATGTCGTTGGCGATGACGCCTGCGGCCTTGCGCTGCAGCACGAGCAAGGGATGGCGCGACTTGCGCAGCTCGAACCGGTACCCGCCGAGCTTCGGCGCCCCCGCATCGAGTGCCTCGGACAGCCGTCCGGCGGCCGCGGCCTCGTCGAAGACGGCGATGATCTCGACGTCGCGCGAGAGCTCCGGCGCGCGCCTTCCCACGGCGGACGAGAGCTCGTGGAGGATGCGCTGCTCCTCTTCGAGCGCGCCGGCCTCGGCGATGGTGAGCTGGTTTCCCAATTCGACCAGCGCCTGCGGCTCGACGAACAGCGTCTGGCCGGAATTGCTGGCGTTGTGGACGATGCCGGGCAGGTGCGACTTGTGCTCCGCGCGCACCGGCAGGACGTAGCGATCGCCGCGAACCGAGTAGTAGGTGTCGCGGAGCATCGGCAGGACCGCCTCGTCCTTGAGCAGCTCTTCCAGCCGCTGCTTGATGGCGCGGTGCAGGCCGCGCGCCCGCTCGCGCAACTCCGCGAGGAGCGCGCTGGCCGTGTCGAGCAGCTTGCCGGCCGGATCGAAGGCGCGCTCGAGCTCCTGCGCGAGCGGTCCCAACTGCGAGAGCTCCTGCGCGAGCTCGAAGTGGAGCGGCGCCCGGTCGGCCTGGGAGAAGCACGACCTCCGCGCCGACTCGGACGCGCGGATGAGCCGCGCCACTTGGAGCAGCTGTGCCGGTTCCAGCGTCCCGTCGCGCTGCGCGTGGCCGAGAGAAGGCCGCACGTCCACCGCGTCCGCGAGCGGCAGCTCACGCTCGAAGCGCGCGAGGGTGCGCGCCTCCTCCACCCGGTCGAGCCGCGTCTGCGCGAGCTGCGCGTCGTCGCCGGGCAAGAGCCCGAGGCACAGCTCGCGGCCCATCGGCGTCCGCGCCCGCGCCGCCAATTCCGCGCACAACTTCGGCCAGCCCAGCTCCGACAGCGCCTTTTCGTTGACCGTTCCCAGCATTCGGGCCGCGCACCTTAACAGGGTGCGCTGGCGCCCGCAGCGCGGCCGGTCGGCCTGACACAAATGTCGCGGTCGAGCCTGCCCAGAAATCGTGTGAGAACTTCGAAATGCCTGATTTTCCGAGGGAAAGTGGAAAACGGGGGCGTGGGCATGCCGTCTGCTAAGAGGGTATGACCCCAGCGACGAACCGAGCGACCGAACAGCTCCCTGTTCGCCCCCACCTGACCCTGATCGAAGGCCGGGTCAAGGATTCGACCCTGGTCGCGCGCGCCATCGCAGGCGGCCCGCGCGGCAAGGCCGCCGAAGAGGAGCTCTACCGCCGATACCAGCCGGCGGTGCTGCGGCTCGCGGCGAGCTTCAGCGACCTGGACGGCGACGAGATGCAGGACGTGGCGCAGGACTCCTTCGTCCGCGCGTTCCGGGCGCTGCCCGGGCTGAAGGATCGCGAGCGGTTCTCGGCGTGGCTGTTCACCATCGCGCGCAACCGCGCTCGCAGCTACCTCTCCTCGAGAAACACCCACAAGACCGCCGCCGAAGAAGCGAACCGCGAGGCGCGCCTCTTGGAAGACCACGTCCCCGCCGCCTCGCAGGTGCTGGAGAAAGAGGCGGAGCTCCGCGCCGTTCGCGAGATCATCGACTCGCTCCGCGAGGGTCCGGAGAAGGAGACGGTGCGGCTCTTCTACCTGGACGGCACGCTCTCGGCCCGCGAGATCGCCGCGCGGATGGGCGTCGGCAAGAGCGCCGTCACCATGCGGCTCGAGCGGTTTCGGGCCAAGATCCGGCTCCAACTGTGCGAACGGCTCGCCGGGTGAAACTTCCGCCTACCTCGGGCGTCTAAAGGATCGCTATGGCAAGGCTGAACTGGAAGCAGATGCTGATCGCGGTTGCTCTCGGCGCCATCTTCGCGTCTTTGCAGGGAGATCCGCCCGTGCACGCGCTGGCGAGGCTCGCGCGGGTCACCTGCAAGCTGCAGCCCGCCGACCGTTGCTGAACGGCGCGGAAATCGCTTGACCGCGGCGTTGGCGTAAGCTGGCTTTGTATGTGACTCTTGCGGACAGTTGCAGGAGAGCTCATGCCGGCTGGCCAGGATCGCGGGGTTACGACGTGCCCCAACTGCGCGCACACGCTGCAGCCTGGCTCCCGTATCTGTCCGGTCTGCGGCACCTCGCTGATGACGCGCCCCGGGCGGCGCGACTCCCTCATCGGCAAAGCGATCGCCGGGCGCTTCCTGATCGAAGACATGGTCGGGCAGGGCGGCATGGGCAAGGTCTACAAGGCCCGCCACCTTTCTCTCGACCGGCCCGTCTGTCTGAAGCTGCTCAAGGCCGCGCTGCTAGAAGACCCGACGCTGGTCGGGCGCTTCGAGCGCGAGGCGAAGGCGGCGAGCCGCCTCAACCATCCGAACGTCATCCAGGTGATCGACTTCGGCCGCACCGAGGACGGCGGCCTGTTCATTGCGATGGAGTTCGTGCAGGGCAAGGACCTGCGCACCATCCTGCGCGACGAGTGGCCGCTCGACGAGGCGCGGCTCTGCAACATCATCGCGCAGGTGCTCTCCGCCTTGGGCGAGGCTCACGCGCACCACGTCATCCACCGCGACTTGAAGCCCGAGAACATCATGGTCGAGCCGCGGCGCGGCGAGCCGGACTTCGTCAAGGTGCTCGACTTCGGCATCGCCAAGATCTTGGACAGCGACACGCCGCTCTTGACCCGGGCCGACGTCGTCTGCGGCACCCCGCAGTACATGGCGCCGGAGCAGGCCACCGG
>DASXHM010000067.1:0-15145 GCA_036488495.1 Myxococcales bacterium
ATGGGCTCCTACACGACGCGTCGAGGGACCGCGCAGGATAAGGGCTGGCCGCGCCCATCTCAACCGCCAGTTTGGGGCTAGCACGGCGGTGTGACAGGCCGGCTCGTCCGGGACCCGGGCGAGCGCTCGACGGCGCCGTTCCGCGGCCCCGCTGCCACGGGGAGGGTTACGCGTGTTGCGCGTAACAGTGACCGCAAAAGCTCGGCAAATCGGCGCTGGAGAGCCCGATTCATCTGGTCCTTCGCTTGCACTGGCGCGGTCGCAATCCACGCCTTGGTGACGTGGGACGGCCGACGAAATCATCGCGGTCATTCTGAAGAGAGAGGACCACCCATGCCTGTTGCAACCCGCAAGCGCGGCGCCATTCCCTCGCCGCGGAGCGCCCTCGCGGCGGCGAAGCCGCACCTCGCCATCACCGCGGCGCCTCCGAATTTCATCATCATGCCGCAGAAGATTTCGATGTGGGGGAACGACGCCCTCGGCGACTGCGTTTCGGCGGAGGAGGCTTTCGCCAAGGCGTGCAATTCGCCGGAGGTCTTCATCTCCGACGCCGACTGCATCGCCTGGGCGACCCGCCACGGCGTCCAGAACGGCGCTGTCATCGCGAACGTGCTGACCTGGATGCAGACCGATGGCTTCGGCGAAGACAGCGTCGTCTACGACGACGGCTCGCACGTCTCGGTCGACTGGACCAACCCGGCGGTCCTGCAGAACGCCATCGCCAACGGGCCGGTCAAGCTCGGCGTCGCTGGCGACCAGATCGAGGTCGCAGTGAACAGCAACGGCGGTGCATCTGGCTGGTTCGCGACCGGGTTCCACGCCGACGCCAACGAAGACCACTGCGTCTCGCTCTGCGGCTATGGCCCGATCGCGTGGCTCGCGCAGCAATTGAAGGTGGCGGTGCCGGCCGGGGTCGACGGCACGAAAGTCGGCTACGCGATGTTCACCTGGAACTCGATCGGCATCATCGACGCGCCCTCGATGGTGGCGGTGACCCACGAGGCATGGCTGCGGCAGCCCACCACCGTGCCTCGGATGAGGTACCCGGACTGGCAGCTCCTCGACAACAACCCCGCCGCCATCGCCATCGCGAGCGATGGCGCGTCCCTGTACCAGCTCCACAAGACGGGGCTGATCTTCAAGTACACCGGGACGCCGCTCACCGGCTGGCAGATGCTGGACAACAACGCGAGCGCGGCGCAGATCGCGGCTTCCGCGGGGCAGCTCTATCAGCGACACACGACGGGCCGGGTCTGGAAGTACACGGGCACGCCGATGACCGGCTGGCAGCAGCTCGACGACAATCCAGCCACCATCGACGTGGTCGCGGACGGCCCGAATCTCTACCAACTGCACAACACCGGCCTCATCTGGCGCTACACGGGCACGCCGATGACCGGCTGGCAGCAGCTCGACCAGAACCCGGCGACGAAGAAGATCGTCGCCTCCGGCGGGGACCTGTACCAGTTGCACAAGACCGGTCTCATCTGGCGCTACACGGGCACGCCGATGACCGGGTGGCAGATGATCGACCAGAACCCCGCCACCATCGACATCGTCGCCGACGGCAACGATCTGTATCAGCTCCACAACACGGGGCTCATCTGGAAGTTCACCGGCACGCCGATGACCGGCTGGCAGCAACTGGACAACAATCCCGCCACCCAACAGATCTCGGCGGCAAATGGCCGGCTCTTCCAACGGCATGCGAACGGCGACCTGTGGAAGTACGTCGGGCCGCCGATGACGGGTTGGCAGCAGATCGACGGGAACCCGGCCGCTGTGAGCATTCTCGCGGCGGGTGCGAACCTGTATCAACGCCACTTCAACGGCTTGATCTGGCGCTACACCGGCGCCTGAGGTCGCGCACGGCGGCGGTCTTTTCGCGTCAAGAGGCCGCCGCCACCTTCGACCGCCAGTGGCATCTGCGGCGCCGGTCTGAGATACCGGTGCGGTGCGGGAGCCAGGCGAGCGCTCGACGGCGTGGTTCTGGGTGCTCGTGGCCGTCGCTTCGGCGGGCATCCTCCGCGATGTGTCGGTGTACTTCTGGAAGCCGGGCGCGCTCCGAACCCTCCGCATCGACGATCGCTTCGCGCCCCTTTTGACGCAATTGCCGGCGGGCGAGCGGCTCGGCTTCGTCACCGACGCGCCGGGCGATCTGGCGGGGAGCCATTACTTCGACGTTCTCTACGCGCTCGCGCCACGCGCGGTCGACCCCGGGCCGGATGCCCGTCTGATCGTTGCCGACCTGCAGGATGCGGCGGCCTTGCCGAAGGTGTGCGCGCGCTTCGGCCTGCGCGTCGTCGCCCGCGGCGGCGCTGGGGCAGCGCTGTTGGAGCACGAGTGATCGCGCTCTTGGTGGTGGCGGCACTCGGCGCCGGGTGGGCAGTCGCGAGATCGTTGGGCGGTGCGTTGGTGGTCGGCTTCGCGCTCTCCGGCGCGGCGTTTGCGGCGCAGCTCTTGCTGTTCGGCTGGACGGGACCAGAGAGCGACGTCTTGCTGCTCGTCCTGGGCGCGCTGTGGTGGTGGCGCGGCCGGTTCGCGGCGGCCTCGCGGTGCGCTTCCGGCGCACCCGGGGCGGCGCGGGCAACCTCGCCACTTCCGCGCTGGTGGGCGACGGCGGCCACTGCTCTGGCCGGCATCGTCGTCGCGGCGCTGTTCGTCCGGCATTCGCTGCGCTACCCGGACGGCGGTTGGGACGCGCGCGCTATCTGGAACCTGCGCGCCCGGGCGCTGTTCGGCGCCCCGCACGACCTCGCGCTCGTCTTCTCGGCGGCAGTCCCCCACGGCGACTATCCGCCGCTCTTGCCGGCGTTGATTGCGCACGGCTGGTTTGCGCTGCACAGCCGTTGGCTGCCGGTGCAGGCCATCGTCGCCGCGGTGTTCGCAGCGGGCGGCGCGTTGGTCCTGTTCCGGCGTTCGCGCGAGGCAGCGCTCTTGCTCCTCGCCACTCCCTTGTTTCTCACCCTCGCCTGGAACCAGTACGCGGACCTCAAGCTCGCCATGCTTCTCCTGGTCGCGCTGACGCTCTCGCACGAAGGCCGGCTGGAGGCAGCCGGTCTCGCAGCCGGCCTCGCGGCATTGACGAAGAACGAAGGCCTGTTCGAAGCCCTTGCTCTTGCAGCGGCCGTGGTCTGGGTGCGCGGCTGGCGCGACTTGTGGCGGTTCTGCGCCGGGGCCGCTGCACCGATTGCCTTTCTCGCGTGGTTCAAGCTGCGGCTCGCGCCGCAGAATGACCTGGCCGCCATCTTCTCCTTCCGCCGTGCGTTCCTCCATGCGCCGCTGCGGGTCCCGCGCGTCCTCGCGGCCTTCCTCAAGCAGGTGGTGTCGTTCGAAGGGTTTGGCGCTGCGGCCGCCGCCGCGGCGGTGGTGTGGATGGCGAGGTTCGCGCGCCGCCCTCGAAGGACGCTGCCGATTCGATTCGCCGGCCTTTCGCTCGCGCTGGTCTTCTGCATCTACGTCTTCACGCCCCAGCCGCTCGAGTGGCACTTGCGCGGCTCGGTCGACCGGGTCTTGTTCCAGATCTGGCCGTGCCTGCTCTTCGCGACTTCGCTCTTGTGGGAACCGAACGCCCCGAACTGACCGCGACACCGGCGCGGTTTTGGTCCGGCGCGGGCGCCCGCTTGTCTGCTACTGAGCAGGTCCGCACGGTCTGAGCCGCGCGGGCTTGAAATCAAGCCGCATACGCTTGGGACGTTCCGGTTGCTGACTTGGCGCTCGGGTGTCGTGAAAGCGCAGGGGTTTTTGGCTCGAGGGCAAAAACCTGGCTCACCGGGCTAGTGGGACGGCCGTTGACTTCTGTCTGCACAGCCACCATAGCCCATTGTCGTAACGCGATTCTTCAATGGAGGGGGCCAATATGCTTCTGCGAAAAGGTTTGTTGGGCGCATGTGTGTGCGGCGCTTTGCTGCTTGCCGGTTGCGACGGAGGCTCCGACGCCAGCTCGGGGCGCGCCGATGACCCGATGATGAGCCGGGGCGGCGTGTCCACGGCCATCGTGCAAGGAGATCCGGATGCGGGCGATCCGATTACCCCAGGGGCCTGCGATGGCACACCCGGGCAGTGGGAGGGGTGCCGCGGCAATGGCTGCGCGGTCTGTGCGGAGTTCGTCGCGAACTACAACTGCTATTTCCGGAACCATCCCGCGTGCGCATTGAACTCTACCTGCGGTGGTTTCGTCGGGCCCTGCAACGACAATTGTCCGCAACCGACGGCAGCGGACGTCTGCCCTCCGCCGGAGTGGTGTGGCAACTACGTTTGCAATGCTGAAGCCGGTGAGGATTGCCACACCTGTCCGTCCGACTGCGGCCTCTGTGGGGGCTGAACGCGTCATCTGACGACGGAGAGGCTTACCGCCACCTACAGGTGCGCGTTTTCGGCGCTTGCCGATGGGCCGTATCCTGCTGGGCGTGAAAGTCTTCTTTCAGCGCCTGGAGTTATGGAACGCGCGGCGGGACCGGCGCCGCGCGCTCGCCCAGCTTTCCGCCTCGCTTCCGCCGTCGTCGCGGATGCTGGCCATCGACGGCAAACTGTCCGGCATCGAAGCGGCCTTTGTGCCTTCGCGCGACCGCGACCGCGCCGACTGGTCCGCGGTTCCCGCCTGGGCGCGGTGGCTCGTCGTGCTGCGCGGAGTGTTCGACCGGCTGGTGCTGCGAGCGCTCCGGTTTTCCGCCCGCCGCGAACGCGATGGCGCCGCGGTCGAGCACGCGCTGGCCTGCCTCGACTCGACAGAGGGTGCAGCCCTGGCCCGCACCGCGCACGAACGCGTGCTGCGCGCGGAGGCCGCCCTGCAGCCCTTGCCCGGCGCGGTCAAGGAAGCGCACCACTTCAGCCGCGTCCTCTGGAACGAGCTGCGCGGCAAGCTGGTCCCGCGCATGTCCGGGCTCGCGGGTCTCGCGGCGGGCTTCTGGATTGCGCAGACGTTCACCGATTCGCAGCTCAGCGCCACCTTGCACTCCTTCGGTTTCGGCTCGGGGCCGCGCCACGCCGTCTCGCGCGACACCCTGCGGGCGATGAGCTTCTGGCTGCCGCTCCTCGCCGCCGCCGTCTGCTCCTATGCGGGCACCCGGCTGTCCGGCTTTTTCCAATCCCGCTACGGCCTTCCCGAGGCGGAGCGCCAGCGCTGATGGAAGGCGCCGCCGTCACCGTCGAAGGCTTGCGCGCCGCGGGCCGGCGCGGATCGACACTGTTCGCCGCCTGCTGCGCGGAGCGGCTGCGCGCGGTCTTGCGCCACGTTCCATCCGGCGCGGCACCGCTCGTCGCCGGAGTCGCGCTGACCGAGCTGTGGCGCATTCTCGAGGGGCTGGAGCGCCCTGACCCGCGCCGCCTGCAGGAGCTGTCCACCGCCTGTTGGACGCTGGTCGAGATCGAACCGGTCGAAGGAGTCCGGACCGAGCATCTCGAGGCGCTCGTCGCTGCCGCACACGAAGCGATCGAGACGTATTTGTCCGGCGATCCGCGGCACGCGCTGGAGACCGCCAAACATTGCCGGACGGCAACCGCGGAGGACGAGCTCGACCGCCAGGCGCGCGACGCCGCCGACATCGCCGCTGCCGCCGCCGCGCTCGCCGAGACCGCCACGAAGCTGCGACAGCGCGCCGAGAAGGACGGCGCGCGCCTCTTCAACGCCGCCTGAACCGCGCAGCTTCAAGGCAGCGATGGCCGCGCCTTACGCGGCCGAACCGAGACCCGCGCGCAGGTCGAACACCGCCAGGGCCACCAAGAGCGCAACCGGCGCCAGCATCGCCCAGTGGCCGACGACGAGATACAGCGCCGGCCCGGCGATCGCGCCCGCGAGAAAGCAGCCGAGGACGCGCAAGTGCAGCCGCAGGTGGCGGGCCTCGGCGTCCAAGCTCACCTCGCCGGCGAGATTGACGGTGTCCGCCAGGCTCTTCCCCACCGACCGCGCCCGCCACCTCCGCAGCGTCTTGGTCAGCTCGATGCCGATGTCGGTGCTGACGCCGGTCAGGTGCGTAGTCCGGATGCGCGCCCCGGACAGCTTGGTGATGAGCGCATTCTGCAGGCCCATCGCGGCGCAGAGCACCGCCGTCATGGTGAAGTTGTGGAAGTACGCGCCGCGTCCAGCGCCGACGCTGAAGCTGGCGAAGCAGAAGAGCAGGGCGGCTTCCAGGCTGAGCGGCCGCCAGAAGGCCGGCTTTTGCCGCTCCCGCGCGTACAGCACCAGCGCCGTCGCGACCATGGCGCCGAAAACGAACGAGGACAACAAGGCGAACGCGCGCAGCGCCAACCACAAGTGCTGCTGCGCGAGCTCGTCGCCGGCCCGGGAGACGACACCCGTCATGTGCGAGGTGTAGGTGCCGACCGCGAAGAAGCCGCTCGCGTTGACCGCGCCGGCGATGGCCGGGAGCAGCGTGGCGAGGATATTCCGCTCGAAGCTGACCTTCTCCAAGAGAAGCCGCTCGACCAGCTCGGTTGCGCCTTCCGGGCGGCCTTGTGCCGCGGAGCTCATGCCGAATCGGCACCGCGGCCGATGCCGTACTCGCGCAGCTTGGTGTAGAGCGTGCGCAATCCGATGCCCAGCGCCTTGGCAGCGGCGGCGCGGTTCGGCGCATGCCGCAAGTTGGCCAGGATGATCTCCCGCTCTGCGACGGCGAGCGGCATGCCCAAGGCCACCGTGACCGCGCCGCTCGCGTGGCGGAACGGCGCCGCACCCGGCGGCTCCCGCCGCACCAGCTCGGCGAAGCTGTCCGTCCCGAGCGTGTCGGAGGCAGCGAGGATGGCCGCGCTCTCGATGGCGTTCTTGATCTGCCGGACGTTCCCGGGCCAGTCGTACTCCATCAGGATCTTGAGCGCGTGAGGGGCGATGCCCTGGATCTTGCCGCCGCTCCGGCGATTGAAGTCGGAGATGAAGGCGTCGATCAGCGCGGGGATGTCTTCCTTGTGCTCGCGGAGCGGCGGCACCGTCAGCGTCACCACCTTGAGCCGGTAGTAGAGGTCGTCGCGGAAGGTGCCGAGCGCGATCGCCTCCTCGAGGTTGCGGTGGGTCGCGGCGATGACGCTCAAATCGACCTTCAGCTTGGCGGTGCCGCCCACCCGGCGGAACTCGTTCCGCTCCAAGACGCGCAGGAGCCTCGCCTGCGTGGACACGTCCATCTCGCCCACTTCGTCGAGGAACAGCGTGCCGCCGTCGGCTAGCTCGAAGAGGCCTTTCTTGCGTTCGTTCGCGCCGGTGAACGCGCCCCGCTCGTGACCGAAGAGCTCGTTTTCGAGGATGTCGTGGCCGAGCGTGGCGCAGTTGACCGGGACGAAGAGGTTGGCGCGGCGCGGCCCGCGGGCATGCAGGGCGCGCGCGACCAGCTCCTTGCCGGTCCCGCTCTCGCCGACCAAGAGCACGTTGGTCTTGTAGCGGGAGATCTTGTCGATGGTGGCCAAGGTCTCGCGCATCGACTGCGAGCTGCCCACGAGGCCCATGTAGTCGACGGAGGAGGGCGAAGGCGGCTCAACCACGCGGCGCTCGGCGGCCTTGCTCCTGCCCATGCGCGGATCGTTACTGCCGAATCGGCGGTGGCGGCAAGCACGAGTGCCGTTTTTGCCGGTGATGCCGAATCGGCAGCGAGGCGCTTCCGGCCGACGCGATGGGCACCGAGGAGAATGCGGTTGGCGCGAGTCCTGCTTTCTCGGCCCGTTCTACGAAGGGGATCCGCACCATGCCGCAGCCGCCGAAAGACGCGCTGTTCACCGAGATGTCGCCCCAAGAGGTCGCGCAGGCCATCGCGCGCTTCTCAGAC
Source organism: Myxococcales bacterium (assembly GCA_036488495.1). GTDB lineage: Bacteria > Myxococcota > Myxococcia > Myxococcales > 40CM-4-68-19 > 40CM-4-68-19. The sequence goes on from DASXHM010000067.1 coordinate 7,749, forward strand.
CCGTATCGGGTCGCCATCGACGCGGTCAGCGACTACGCCATCTTCCTGGTCGCGCCCTCCGGGCACGTCTTGACCTGGAACCCCGGCGCGCAGCGGACGAAGGGCTACGCGGCGAGCGAGATCGTCGGCAAGCACATCGGAGTCTTCTACGAGAAGGGCCCCGACGTCGCGCATGCGGTGCAGGAGCAGATTCGGCGGGCCGGCAAGGACGGCCGCTACGCCTATGAAGGTTGGCGAAGGCGCAAGGACGGCTCGCGCTTCTGGGCGGACGTGGTCATGACCGCAATCCGCAACCGCGCGGGCGAGCTGCTCGGCTTCGTCAAGGTCACCCGCGACCTGAGCGAACGCAAGCGCGGCGAGGAGGAGCGGGCCCGGCTGCAGTCGGCCGAGGCGGCGCTCAAAGCGCGCAATCAATTCCTGGTCATCTCCTCCGCCGAGCTGCAGGGCCCGCTCGCGAAATTGCAGATGCACCTGTACACGCTGATGAGCTCCCTCGAGGAGGGCAAGCCGCACCCGCGGGAGCGCAACGACCGCTTCAAGTTGATCCGCCGCGAGGCGGCGCGGCTCGACGGCCTGGTCGCGAACCTGCGGCAAATCTCCACCCTGCTCGCGAACGGCCCCGCCCTCGATTACGAGCGCGTGGAGCTGAAGGGGCTGATCCAGGCGGTGGTGTTGGATTCGAGCGACGTCCTCGTCTACAGCGGCTGCACCGTCGACCTCGACGCGCCGGCTCCCGTCTTCGGCCGCTGGGACTACGTGCAGCTCGAAAACGTGGTCACGAACCTGTTGCGCAATGCCGCGCGCCAGGGAAGCGGAAAGCCCATCCGCATCCGCGTCCGCGCCAAGGGTGGGGTGGCGACGGTCGTCATCCGCGACGCCGGAGTGGGGCTGACGGAACCGGAGCTGGCGATCTTCCGCGAGACCTTCGCGGAGGCGCTGCCCGTCCGCAACACCGAGGGCTTCGGGCTCGGCCTGTGGGTCGCGGCGCAACTGACGCGCCTCTTCGGCGGGCGCATAGAGGTGCAGTCGGAGATCGGCTCCGGCACCACCATCACGCTTCACTTGCCGCAGGAGCCACCGGCGAAGGCGCCGGCGCGCGACTGACCCCGGCTCGCCTTCAGGCGCGCGAGGCTGACGGCTTTCGCCGCCGGAAGACGAACGCCCAGGCGAAGCAGGCGAGCGCCACCCAGCCGGGCCACATCCCCAGCACTTCGAAGACCGTCTCTCCGTGCAACATCGGCACGTCCCGCACCGCCACTGCGCGGTCGTCGCGGTCGATGCGCTGCACCACCCGGCCGGTCGCATCCACGAACGCGCTGATGCCGGTGGAGGTCGAGCGCAAGAGCCAGCGGCGATGCTCGATGCTGCGCACCGCTGCGAGCATCAGGTGCTCCTCCTGCTCGTGCCCGACTCCGTACCAGGAGTCGTTGGTGAGGTTGACCATGGCGTTGGCGCGGCCCGAGCCGTGGTCCTTCATGATGTCCTGCACCATGTCCGGGAGGATGTCCTCGTAGCAGATGAAGGTCGCGAACTTGTAGCCGAGCAGCCGCAACGGCGCGGTGGTGGTGCCGCGGGAAAGATGCCCGACGAGCTGCAGCCACTCGTAGACCTGGGGAAACCATTCGCCGAACGGGATGTACTCGCCGAAGGCGAGGAGCTGGCGCTTGTCGTAGTGGTCGCCGATGGTGCCGTTCTCGTCGATGGCGATGGCGCTGTTCCACTGCTCCTTCGCGGAGACCCGCTCGACCCCGGCGATCAAGGCGATGGGGATGCCGGCCTGGATGGCGGTGCCGTCGGTCGCGTTCACCGAGACGCCGCGGGTGTTGTACCCGACCTCCGGCCAGATCCCGAGCAAGGCGCCGCGCGCGGACATCTCGGCGGTCTCGTCGCGGAGCGTCCGCACCGACGCATAGGGATTCTTGTGCAGCTCGAGCTCGCCGACATCCGGCTGGGCAAGACCGATGCGCAGGTGCGCGGCGGAAGCCTGCTGCTCGTCGATCCGGACGATGCGCCACAGCCCATAGACGCCGCTCGCAACCAGCGCCACCAGGGAAAACGCCATTGCCCGAAGCGGCGTCGCGGTGCGCTCACGGTAGGCGAGCATCGCGTCGAACAAGGCGCCATTGACGGTGGCTTGCAGCGCCGAAATCAGGATCGGCCCACCAAGGTCGGCGATCTGCACCAGCGGCAGGACCGGCATCAAGGCGACGCCGGTGTAGCTCTGGAAGAGCAGGGGAACCGAAAACTCCGCCACCGCCAGCGAGATGGGCAAGACCGCCACGGCGCTCCAACCGGTCCGCCGCGAGAGCCAGACGAAGCCGAGCGCCATCACCGCGAACAAGAGGCCCTGCGCTGCGCAGAGACCGAGGTAGCCCACAAACGCGATCGGAAGCGGCGCTCCGGCGAACACGCGCAAGAGATGGATGAGCCAGGGATAGCCGCCGAGGTGGGTGACGAACCCCATCCACCATCCGCGCAAGAAGGCCTGCTTGTTGGTGGTGCCGCGCAGCGAGAAGAGCAGCGGCACGAAACAGACGAACGCGAGCGGCCAGATGCCGAAACCAATCCAGGAGAGGAAGTACAGAACGCCCGACAGCGTCGGCAGAAGAAGTGGCCGCACCCTCCGCATGAAGCCGGCTCATGTAACATGGCGGCCATGGCGGTGCTCCTCAACCAGACCTCGAACCTGCAGCTCCGCATCGAGCTCTTGGAGCGCATCTCGGACGGGCAGAAGCGGCCGGCGTCGCTGGCGATGCGCGTCTCGGTGGAGCGCTACCGCAAGGAGCCGCGCGGATTCGTCTCCATGCTGGCGGTGCCGCGGGCGACGCTCCTCGACATGGATCTGATCCAGTTCTTGCGCGCGCTCGAAGAGCTGCTCGACGGCCGCACGGAGGCGGCGGCGCTGGAAGCGAGCGTCGATCCGGCGATTGGACTGCGGCTCGCTGGTGGACCCGAGGCGTACCTGGTCGAAGCGGGGGTAGACCTACTGAATGTATTACACCCAGTGGGGAGCGATCTGCCGGGCGAACGCGGCGCGGACCTGATGCTGGTGCGCTTTGCCGCGAACAAGCGCGCGGCACTGGCGTTCTGCAGCCAGCTCCTGGAGGACTTTTCCAAGTTTCCCACCGACCCGGCGCAGGTCGACAAAGGGCCCCGCGAGTAGCGGCTCGACAAGGCTGCGAGCCGGAAGTGAGCCGCGTAGCGCGCACGGGCGACTGCTGCGGCGTTGTGCGGATCCGCTACCGCTGCGAGAGCTGGAGCGAGCGCGAATACCAGCGCGCCGCCGCAGTCTTGTTGCCCTGCTTGGCCTTGGCGTCGCCCATCATGTGCTCAGCCTTCGACCGCTCCCGCCGCGACAACGGCATCGCCAGAAGCGGCTGCAGGACGGCGATGGCCTGTGCGGGGCGGTTCGTCCAGAGCGCCTTCTGCGCCCGCTCGAAGGTCTTCGCGTAGCGAAGCGGGCCGTGCTCGATCTCGGCGTGAGGGCGATCGGGGACCGCAGCCTCAGGCGCTGGTGCCGCTTCCGGAGCTTCGACGGACGGAGGCGGCGGCTGGGCCGGCGCGGTCACGCTCGCCTCCGAAACCACCGGCGTCGCAAGCACCTCGTGGCGCCGGACGGCGACGACTCCGACGGCGATGGCCGCGCAAGCCGCGATCAATGCCGCAGTCATCGCCTTCGGACGGACCCGGCGCAAAGGCTTCACCAGCAATTCGGGCGGCGTGTCGAGGGCGGGCGGCGGCGGCTCGGCCCCTGCCAGCGGCAACAGCGCCCGCAGCGAGGCCGCGAGTTGCAGCGCGTCGGGCGGGCGGTGCGCGGGATCCTTCGCCAGGAGCGATGCGAGAAGCTGCTCGAGCTCCAGCGGCGCCGGGTGGCCCACGTCCTCGAGGCGCAGGGCGGGGTGGCGGCGGTGCGCGGCGGTCAGCTCTTCGGCGGTGGTGCCGACGACGGGCAGCCGTCCCGACAAGAGGTGAAAGAGGAGCGCGCCCACCGAGTACAGGTCGCTGCGCGCATCGGGCAGGGAATCGGGCGCGGCGTAGGCGGCGCTGGAGAGCGGCAGTGGTCCCTCGTCGCTGCGGAGGCCGGCGTGGTCGAGCAAGTGGCGGGTGTAGCCGTCGAGGACGACCGCGCGCTCTTCGCCGCGAGGGCCGCGCGTGAGGCCGACGTTTCCGGGCTTCAGGCCCAGGTGCGAAACGCCTTGCAGGTGCAGAACGGCGAGGCCGTCGCAGACCTGCGCGCAGAGATCGAGCGCACGCACCGGCGCAATCCGCCCGCGCAGCCGAAGCTCGTCCGCTAGGGTGGTCTCCCCGCCATCCTCGTAGACGAGGAAGAAGGCCGAGACGAGGTGCACTCCCGCGGCGAGCGGCCGGGAAAGGCTGGGGTGGCCCGGCAGCGCGGCGCCGAAGCGGTCCGCCTCGTCGATGAAACGCGCGACCGTGGCGGCGTCAGGTGCGTAGCGGCGGAGCAGCTTCAGCACCAGCGGGCCTTTGCCTTCGTCGCGCACCATCCAGGTTTGCGAGAAGCGGCCGGTGCCGAGCTCGTGCGCCACCTTGAAGCCGGCGATGCCGGGGGCGACCGGCGGTTCGGGCGCGGCGCGGCCACCCCGCGGTTCGGGCGCGGCGCGGCCATGACACGCGTCGCAGACGGTGTGGCCGGAAAGGAGCGGAGCGCCGCAGCTCGCGCAGTTCATCGCCTGTCGACGCTACCACGAGGGCCGGGGCGCGCTCCTTCTTCATCTCGGGATCTCAGGCGAAAAAATTGACGCTGGTTGCCGCGGGGCTTTCATCGCGCCTATGCGCCTCTTCACCTTCATCGTCCTCGCCTCGACGGCCGCCGCCGCTTCCGGAGTGGGGATGTATCCGCTCGAGCTTCCCCACGGAGACGCGCAGCTCGCGCAGAGTGCCGTGGCCCACCTTCGGGCGTATAGCGCGCCCGTCGAAACCGTGGAGGCAAGCGCTTGCGCCCCGGATGAGGATGTCTGCCTCGCTGCCGCGGCGCGGCGGCAAGGTTTGAGCAGCATCGTCACGGCCGCCGTTCAGAGCGAAGGGGATGGGTACAGGCTGCATGTGCGCGCGTTCGGGGCTGATCGGAAGCTGATCGGGGAATGGCGGGGGGAAGGGGAGCTCGGGGAGTCGCTGCAGCGCGGCATCTGCGCGTCGCTGGGCGGCTCCTGCGACCCGAAAACGTCTGAGAACTTGGGCGAGAAAACGTCTGAGAACTTCGGCGGGAAAACGTCTGAGAGGTCTGCCGTGCCGCCGGAAGCGTTGGGAATTGCGGCGGAAACGTCGCCGCGGAGGCAGGCGGAACTGGTGTTGTTCGCCGGGGGAGTCGGCCTCCTCAGCGCTGCCGCAGGGGTGGCGCTGTACGCGAAGGCCACCTCGCAAGGTCGCGCAAACGGCACACCCACCGCCAACACCTTTGCGCTCGCGCTGGCGGCGACCGGCCTCGGCGCCATCGGCGCGAGCGGCGTGGTCATGGCGCTGACCCCCTCCGGCGCTACCCTGCAAGCGAAGTTCTGACCCGGCGCCCGACCGCATCCGCTGGCCGTCGCCAGTTGTGTTACGACGCCCGGCCGTGCCGCTCCCCGAGGAGTTCGCCCCGACCGGCAAGAAGCTCTCGCGCTTTACCATCCAGCCCGCTCCGCCGTTGCGCCCGCGGCTCTTCCCCGACGAAGCGCGCTTCGCATTCCGGCTCGCGCTGCTCGTCTTCGGCACCGAATTCGGCTTCTGGCTTTTGATCGGCGACCGATCGCGGACGCTGCTTGCGATTGTCTTGTGCAGGTTGCTGAAGCCGCTCTGGGCTGCTCTCGGCAGGCGCGTTCCCAGGCCCGCCATCGCCGCTGCGCTGCTCACACTGCCGCTCGCGGCGGCCATCGGTGTCGCCGTTCTCGCGGTAGCGACCCGGACCGGGCATGCGCCCTGGCCGCACACGCAGCGCCTCGCCTACCTGGGGGTCGCCTCGCTCGGCCTGCCCGCCCTGATGGACTTGTGCTCGACGATGGTCGCCGACAGCGTCACCGTCGAGCGCCGCGCCGCTGCCTATTCTTGGCTCGAGATGGGACAGTCGGCGGGCGCCGCGCTCGGCATCGCGGCGGCGTTCAGCCAGGATCTGCTCTTGCTCTCGGGCCTCTCGCTCGCGCTCGTCCTGGCCACCTTCGGCATCCCGCAGCTCCGTGACCGCGGCACTCCGCGATCGTCATGGCCGCTCCGCCAATATGCGTCCGCGCTGCGCTCTCCCTTGGGCCTGCAGCTCTGCGCGCTGGCCTTTCTCTGCACCGCGCTTGCCTGGGGCTCGGCGGAGTCGATTTTTCCCGGCCGCTTTCCGCATCCAGCCCGGACGCTGCCGTGGTGGGCGCTCGCCGCGATGCCGCTCTTGGGCATGGCGCTCGCCGCTCGGCTCGAACCGTTGATGCCGAATGCGGTCTGGCTCCCCCGAATCGCAACCTTGATCGCGGCCGCATCGTTCTTTGCGTCGTTCCAGCCGGCGGGCATCTTCGCGCTGGGGATGATGCTGGCTGCGCTGCCCTCGGCGGTGGCCCGTGCCGGCGCGGAGATGGAGCGGCCGCTCTTGTCGTCGGTGACCTGGTCCGCGCTGACGGCGGGCGCTGCGTTGGGCGCCGTGCTACGCTTCTGAATGAGCACTCATTCAGGAGGCGTGCGTTGATCGAAGCGCCCTTCAGCCCCGAGCACGATCTCTTCCGCCAGAACCTCCGCGCGTACGTCGAAAAGGAGCTCTTGCCGCACGCGCTCGAATGGGACGAGGCCGGCATCTTCCCGCGCGAGGTGTTCACGCAGATGGCCGAGCTCGGCGCCCTCGGCATCAACTACCCGGAGGAGGTGGGCGGCGCGGGCGGTGACTACTGGCACGTGGCGGTGCTGGCCGAAGAGCTGTGCCGGAGCCGCAACGCGGGCGTGAACATGGCGCTCCTCGTGCAGTCGCAGATGGCGACGCCCATCATCCAGGAGATCGGCACCGACGAGCAGAAGAAGGAGTTCCTCGCGCCCGCGCTGGCCGGGGAAAAAATCGCCGCGCTCGGCATCAGCGAGCCTGACGCCGGCAGCGACGTCGCGAACCTCAAGACCACCGCACGCAAAGCCGGCTCCGACTACGTCGTCAACGGCGCCAAGATGTGGATCGCGAACGGCACCAGCGCCGACTTCATCACCCTCGCGGTCCGCACCGGCGGCGAAGGCTACGGCGGAGTTTCGCTGATGACTTTCCCCACCGACGTCAAAGGATATTCAGTATCGAAAAAGCTCGAGAAGGTGGGCAACCTCTCCTCGGACACGGGCCTGCTCTTCTTCGAGGACTGCAAGGTGCCCGCGCGCTACCTGCTCGGCGAGGAGAACCACGGCTTCTACCACGTGATGACCAACTTCCAGGGCGAGCGGCTGGTGGC
>DASXHM010000174.1:0-8862 GCA_036488495.1 Myxococcales bacterium
ATCTGTGGTGCCGGAAGTACATGCTGTCCTGGATAAGATGGCGGCATTCGCGGATCGCGTGCGCGGCGGCGACTGGAAGGGCCATACCGGCAAGCGCATCCGTAACGTGGTGAACATCGGCATCGGCGGCTCCGACCTTGGCCCGGTGATGGCCTATGAGGCGCTGCGGCACTACAGCCGGCGCGACATGACCTTCCGCTTCGTCTCCAACGTCGACGGCACCGACTTCGTCGAAGCCACACGCGACCTCAACGCGGAAGAAACGCTCTTCATCATCTCCTCCAAAACGTTCACCACGCTTGAGACCATGACCAACGCGCAGTCCGCGCGCCAGTGGGCGCTCGCAAAGCTCGGAGACGAAAAAGCCGTAGCCAGGCACTTCGTCGCCGTCTCCACCAATGCCGCAGAGGTAAAGAAATTCGGAATCGATACGGCCAACATGTTCGGCTTCTGGGACTGGGTGGGCGGCCGCTATTCGTTGTGGAGCGCCATCGGGCTGCCCATCGCCTGCGTGGTCGGAATGGACAAGTTCGAAGAGCTGCTCGCCGGCGCCTTCGAGATGGACGAGCACTTCCGGACCGCGCCGCTCGAGCAGAATCTGCCCGTCATCCTGGGCCTGCTCGGCATCTGGTACGGCAACTTCTTCGGTGCGCAGACGCACGCGATCCTGCCCTACGACCAATACCTGCATCGGTTTCCCGCGTACTTCCAGCAGGGCGACATGGAGTCGAACGGGAAGAGCGTCGACCGCGAAGGACGCCGCATCACCGACTACACCACCGGCCCCGTCGTCTGGGGCGAGCCCGGGACGAACGGGCAGCACGCCTTCTACCAGCTCATCCACCAGGGAACGCGGCTGATCCCTTGCGACTTCATCGCCACCGTCCGTTCGCGCAACCCGATGGGTGAGCACCACCCGGTCCTGCTGGCGAACTTCTTCGCCCAGACCGAGGCGTTGATGAAGGGCAAGACCGCCGAGGAGGTGCGCGCGGAAGGCGTGCCCGAGGCGCTGGTGCCGCACAAGACGTTCCCCGGAAACCGGCCTTCGACGTCGATGATGTTCGACGTTCTCGATGCCCGTTCGCTCGGGCGGCTGGTCGCGTTGTATGAGCACAAGATCTTCGTCCAGGGCGCGGTGTGGAACATCAACAGCTTCGACCAGTGGGGGGTGGAGCTGGGGAAGCAGCTCGCGAAGCGCATCGAGCCGGAGCTGAAGACGCTAGGGGCGGTCAGCTCGCACGACTCGTCCACCAACGGGCTGATCGGGTACTACAAAGAGCGGCGCTGAGTCGTGCTAGAGGCAAGAGGTGCCTCTCGCCCGGCGGATCGGCCTCTTCGACGCCACCATGGTGGTGATGGGCGGCATCGTCGGGGCGGGCATCTTCTTGAACCCCGCCATCGTCGCCCGCGAGACCGGCAGCTACCCGTCGATGCTCGGGGCCTGGCTGATTGGCGGGGTCTGCGCTTTGATCGGCGCGTTCGTCTATGCCGAGCTCGGCGCGAGACGGCCGCTCGCCGGAGGGCAATACGTCTACCTGCGCGAGGCGCTGCACCCCTCCGTCGGCTTTCTCTACGGCTGGGCGCTCCTCGTCGTCATCCAGACCGGCGGCATGGCCGATTGCGCCATCGCCTTCGCGCGCTATTTCGAGCAGCTCTTTCCGGTGCGGCTCGCCGAAACCACGCTCGCCGCCATCGTGATGGCCGGCCTGACGCTCGTGAATTGCCTCGGCGTCGCGGCCGGCAACCGGCTGCAGAGCGTCTTGATGGTGCTGAAGATCGTCGCCCTGGCAGGCCTTGTCGTGTGCGGCTTCGCGGTGCATCCGGCAGCCGCGGACACCGTGGCCGCGGGCGGCTCCGCGCCGGCAGGGCTCGCGCTTGGTTCGGCGCCCGCAGGGGAAGGCCTCGGCGCAGCATTGATTCCGGTTCTCTTCTGCTACGGCGGCTGGCAGACCGCGTGTTTCGTCGCCGGCGAGATGAAGGACCCGCGCCGTGACCTGCCGCGCGCGCTGGTGCTGGGCGTCCTCGGCGTGATTGCCCTCTACACGCTGGTCGCCATCGCCTGCAGCCGCGCGCTCGGCCTTTCGCACCTCGCGGTCAGCCTCGCGCCGGCGTCGGAAGTGGCCATGCGCGCCCTCGGGGAGAGAGGCGCAACCATCATCGCCGGCTGCATCGCCATCTCCACGCTTGGCTTCTTGAGCCAGTCGGTCCTGACCGCGCCCCGCGTCTACTTCGCCATGGCCCAGGACGGCCTCTTCTTCGAGAGCGTGGGGCGCCTCTCCGAGCGCACCAGGGCGCCCGTCGTCGCCATCGTCCTGCAGGGCATCCTGGCGGTGGCCATCGCCTACAGCGGCGAGTACGAGGCCATCTTGCGGATGGTGGTCTCGATGGATTTCGTCTTCATGGGCTTGACCGCCGCGACGCTGTTCGTCTTCCGCCGCCGCGACCTCGCGCCCGCAACCGCGGCTGAACGCGAACCCGAACCCGAACGAGAACCCGAAGCCGAACCCGAACGAGACCCGCGCGAACCCGAAGCGCGGATGCCCGGGCATCCGATCACGACCTTGGTCTTCATCGGCATCTGCGCCTGGGTGGTCGTGGCCGTCTGGCTGCGCGATCCGTTCCGCGCCGTCTGCGGTCTCGCATTGACCATCGCCGGCTTGCCGGTCTACCTGCTCTGGAACAGACGGAGGAAGCTCACATGAAGCTTGCCGCGCTCGTGCTGTTTGCGTCCTTGCCCGCGTTTGCCCAGGAGCGAAAAGATCCGCGGGTCGCCGCCATCGTGCAGCGCATCGACGCCGGACGGATGCACGCGACCGTCGAGAAGCTGGTTTCCTTCGGCACCCGCCATACCCTCTCCGTCGTCGACGACCCCAAGCGCGGGATCGGCGCCGCGCGCAAGTGGCTTGCGGATCAGTTCGCCGCCATCGCGCAGGGGACGAAGATGAAGCCGTTCGAGGACCGCTTCATGGCCGACCCCGGTCCGCGCATCCCCGCGCCCGCCGAGCTGATCAACGTGGGCGTGATGTTGCCCGGCTCGGACCCTGCGCGCGGCAAGGATGCAATCGTGATGACCGGCCACTACGACAGCATCCCCAGCAACAACATGGACCCGAAGACCGACGCGCCGGGAGCCAACGACGACGGCAGCGGAACCTCGATGGCGCTCGAGCTCGCCCGCGCCTTTGCCCACGAGCAGCCGGCGGTGACGATGTTCATCGTCGCGGTCGCCGGAGAGGAGCAGGGGCTGGTCGGTTCCAAACACCTGGCCGAGCGGCTGCAGAAGGAAGGCTGGAACATCATCGCCATGACCAGCGTGGACATCGCCGGCAACTCGGAAGGGATGGACGGCACCAAGGATTCCACCACCGGCCGCATCTTCTCCGAAGGAACCCCGGACCTCGAGAACGAGGCGCAGAAGAAGCTGCGGCTCGCCATCGGAAACGAGAACGACAGCCCGGCCCGCGAGTGGGCGCGCTACCTCGAGCGGGTGGGCGAATTGTATTCGAGCGGCCTTCGCCTGCGGGTCATGCTGCGGCGCGACCGCATCGCCCGGGGCTCCGACCACATGTCGTTCTCGCGGCTGGGCTTTCCGGCCATCCGGCTGTCGGAAGCGCGCGAGAACTACCACCGGCAGCACCAGACGCCGCGGATGGAGAACGGCGTGCAGTATGGCGACGATCTGGCGCACTTCGACGCGCTGTATGCGTCCAGGTTGTGCAAGGCGCTCGCCGCGGCGATGGCGTCGCTCTCCTTCGCTCCTCCCGCGCCCACCGAGGTGACGCTGCTCGGCGCCGTCTCGCCGGATGCGCACCTGCGCTGGACGCTCCCCCAGAACGCCGCCGACGTCGTGCTCTACCGCAGGCCCGCCGACGCGGTCGCTTGGACGCGCGTCGAATCATTGGGAAAGGTTTCGGAGGTGGTCCTGCCGTCGGTGACCACCGACGACTGGTTCTTCGCGGTGGCGACGGCGGATGCGGCTGGAAATCAATCCATCGCCACCTCCCCCGGAAAGGTCGGACGGTGACTCGCGCGCGCTGGTGCGGCCTGTGATAGGGACGCCTGATGCGGGTTGAACGGGACGGCGACGTCGCCATCGTCCGGATGGAGGCGGGGCGCGCCAACGCGATGAATCTCGACTTCCTCGAGCGGCTGGGAGCGCTCGTGGACGAGGCGGCCTCCGCCAAGGCGGTGGTCCTCGTCGGGCAAGACAAGTTCTTCGCGGCGGGGCTCGATCTGCCCTCCATCCTCGACCTCGACCGCGCTCCGCTGCGCGGGTTCATGGGGCGCTTCGACGAGGCGCTCTTGAAGGTCTTCGAGCTGCCGGTGCCGGTGGTGGCCGCCATCAACGGCCATGCGGTGGCTGGCGGATATGTGTTGGCCTTGCAGGCGGACCTGCGCATCGCCGTGGACCGCGACGGAGTCCGCATCGGCCTCAACGAAGCGCAGCTCGGGTTGGGCCTCCCGCCGATCGTGACCGAGCCGCTCCGTGCGCAGGTGCCGGCGAGCTCGCTTCCGCGGGTGGCGTTGGCGGGTGAGCTGTTCAACCCGCGCGAGGCGCTCTCGCTCGGCCTCGTCCACGACCTCGCCTGCGAAGGCGAGCTGCTGGCGAAAGCGGTCTCCCGCGCCAAGGCGCTGGCGGCTTTGCCGGGCGCCGGGATCGCGCATGTCAAGGCGGGGCTGCGCAGGCCGGTTGCCGCGCTCGTCCGTGCAAACGCCGATGCGGAAGCCGAGCGCTGGCTCGACACCTGGTTCGCCGCGCCGACGCAAGCGATCCTGCGCGCGGCCGTGGCCAAGCTGAAATCCAAGGGCTAGGTTTCCGCGCATGCCCGCAGAAGGTGGCCTGCGCTTTGCGCTTCGCGCCCTCAGCCATCGCAACTACCGGCTCTTCTTCGCAGGCCAGACCGTCTCGTTGGTCGGCACCTGGCTGACCCGCATCGCCACCAGTTGGCTCGTCTACCGCCTGTCCGGCTCGGCGGCGGCACTCGGTCTGATCGGGTTTTGCGGGCTCATCCCCACCTTCGTGCTCTCGCCCATTGCCGGCGTCTTCGTCGACCGGCACGACCGGCACCGCGTCATCGTCGTCACCCAGGTGCTCTCGATGCTGCAGTCGTTCGCGCTGGCGGCGCTGGCGCTCGGACACGTGATCACGGTCGCGGAGGTGGCGGGGCTGCAGGTCTTCCAAGGCGTGGTCAACGCCTTCGACACCCCGGCGCGGCAAGCGTTCGTCGTCGAGATGATCGAGGACCGCAAAGATCTGGCCAACGCCATCGCGCTCAACTCTTCGATGTTCAACGGCGCGCGGCTGCTCGGCCCTTCCATCGGCGGCGTCTTGATCGCGCTGGTGGGCGAGGGCGGCTGCTTCCTCCTCGACGGCGTTTCGTACCTGGCGGTGATCGCATCGCTCCTCGCCATGACGGTCGTACGCAAGCCGGAAGAGGTGCGGACGACGCACCCGATGGAAGAGCTGCGCGAGGGCTTTCGCTACGTCACCTCGTCCGCGGTCATCCGGTCGATGCTGTCCTTGCTCGGCATCGTCAGCCTGGTCGGCATGCCCTACGCGGTCTTGATGCCCATCATCGCGAGCGACGTCCTGCACGGCGGGCCGCACACGCTCGGCTTCTTGATGGCGGCGACCGGGTGCGGAGCATTGGCGGGAGCGCTGCGGCTCGCGGCCCGCCGGACCGTGTTGGGCCTCGGGCGCGAGCTGGTGGTGATGGCGTTCGTCTTCGGCGTGAGCTTGTCCGCGTTTGCCGCCTCCCACACCGAATGGCTGTCCTTGCCGCTCTTGGTGGTGGTGGGGTTCGCGATGATGCTGCAGACGGCAGCCACCAACACGATTCTCCAGACCATCGTCGAGGAGCGGATGCGCGGGCGGGTGATGGCGTTCTACGCGGTGGCGGTGATGGGCACCGCGCCGTTCGGCGCGCTCCTCGCGGGAGCGCTGGCGTCCCGGATTGGCGCTCCTTGGACCATCGGCGCGAGCGGCGTCGTGGTCGCCTGCGCCGCCGCCTATTTCTACACCAAGCTGCCGGCGCTCCGCGCCGAACTGCGGCCCATCTACATCAAGCTGGGAATCCTGCCGGAAGTGGCCGAAGGACTCCGCTCCGCCCAGGAAGGCGCCACACCCTCGGCTTAGCGCGCGGTCAGGCGGGCTGCAGGTTCTGTGGGTCAGCGCGGATGGCGTGCTTGCGCTTTCGCGAGGAGAGCCGGTCCAGCATCACGTAGATGACCGGGGTCGTGAACAAGGTCAGCATCTGCGAGAACATCAGCCCGCCGACGATGGTGATGCCGAGCGGCTGGCGGAGCTCGGCGCCGTTGCCGTGGCCGATGGCGAGCGGCACACCGCCGAGCAGCGCCGCCATGGTGGTCATCATGATTGGCCGGAAGCGCAGGACGCAGGCCTTGTAGATGGCTTCCTTGCTGGAGAGCCCCTCGTCGCGCTCGGCTTCGATGGCGAAGTCGATCATCATGATCGCGTTCTTCTTCACGATGCCGATGAGCAGGATGATGCCGATCAGCGCGATGATGCTGAACTCGGTGCCCATCAAGAGCAGGGCCACGAGCGCGCCGACGCCGGCCGAGGGCAGGGTGGAGAGAATCGTGATCGGGTGGACGTAGCTCTCGTAGAGCACGCCGAGCACGATGTAGACGGCGATGAGCGCGAAGGCGATCAAGAACGGCTCGCTCTCGAGCGACTGTTGGAAGGCCTGGGCGGTGCCCTGGAAGGAGCCGTGGATGCTCGCGGGCATGCCGATGGCGCTGGTCGCGCGGTTGATGATGTTGACGGCGGTGCCGAGCGAGGCGTTGGCCGCGAGGTTGAAGGAGATGGTGATGGCCGGGAACTGGCCCTGGTGGTTGATGGAGAGCGCGGTCTGCGCGGGCGAGACGCTGGCGATGGCCGAGAGCGGCACCTGCGCTCCGCCCGATCCGGTGACGTAGATCTTGCCCAGGTCGGTGGGCTGCGTCTGGTACTCCTGCTTCACCTCGAGGACAACTCGGTAGGAATTGGCCTGCGCGAAGTACGTCGCCACCTGCGCCTGGCCGAACGCCGCGTAGAGGGTATTGTCGATGACCGCGGAGGTGATGCCGAGGCGGGAGGCGGTGTCGCGGTCGACATTGACGTTCAAGAGGAGCCCGTTGGTCTGCTGATCGGTGTTGGCGTCGCGCAGCTCCGGCAGGGTGCGCAATTTCGCCAGCACCTTCGGGGCCCACTCCATCAGCTCGGTCAGGTTCGCGTCGACGAGCGTGTACTGGTACTGCGTGCGCCCGAGCCGGCCGCCCAGGCGGACGTCCTGCACCGACTGCATGAAGAAGCTGATGCCGGGGATGTGCCCGACCTTGGGGCGCAATTCCGCGATGACCTGATCGGCGGTGAGCTTGCGCCCTTGGCCGATCGGCTTCAGTTGGATGAACGCGCTCCCGGTGTTGCTGTTGCCGATGAACGAGATGAAGTGGTCGACGTTGGGATCCTGGTCGATGAGCCGGATGACCTGCTCCTGCCGCTCCTTGAGCGCCGGGAACGAGATGTCCTGCGGCGCCTCGGAGAAGCCCTGGATCTGTCCCGTGTCCTGCTGCGGGAAGAGGCCCTTCGGGACCATCACGAAGAGAAAGACGGTGAAGGCGATGGTGGCGAGGGTGACACCGAGCATGAACACTTCGTGCTCGAGCACCCAGGTGAGGCCCGAGGCGTAGTGATCGCGCATCCAATCGAACGACTTCTCGAGCGTGTTGTAGAAGCGCCCGTGCTTCTGGCCGTGCTCCGATCGCAAGAGGCGGGAGGCCATCATCGGCGTCAGTGTCAAGGAGACGACCGCGCTCATGGCGATGGCGACGGAGAGGGTGACCGCGAACTCGCGGAAGAGCCGCCCGACCACTCCGCCCATCAAGAGGATGGGGATGAACACCGCCAGAAGTGAGACGGTGATGGAGACGATGGTGAAGCCGATCTGCTTGGCGCCCTTGAACGCCGCCACCACCGGGCTGTCGCCGAGCTCGATGAAGCGCGAGACGTTCTCCGTCACTACGATGGCGTCGTCCACCACGAAGCCGGTGGAGATGGTCAGCGCCATCAAGGACAGATTGTCGAGCGAATAGCCGAGCAGGTACATGAACCCGAAGGTGCCGATCAAGCTGAGCGGCACCGCCACCGAGGGGATGATGGTGGCCCAGGGACTGCGCAGGAAGACGAACACCACCAGGACCACCAGGATGACGCTGACGAGCAGCGTGAACTGCACGTCCGCGACCGAGGCGCGGATGGTGGTGCTGCGGTCGAGGGCGATGGAGACGTCGATGGCCGGATTGATGGAGTGCGCGATCTCCGGCAACAGCCCCTTCACCCGATCGATCACCTCGATGATGTTGGCGCCCGGCTGGCGGCGGATGATCAAGAGGACGGTGCGCTCGCCGTCGGTCCAGGCGGCGGCGCGCTGGTTCTCGACGTCGTCGACGACCTTGGCCACGTCCTCGAGGCGGACCGGCGCTCCGTTGCGAAAGCCGATCACGACCGGCCTCCACTGAGCGGCGTTGGTGAGCTGCGCGTTGGAGGCGATGCTGGTCGCCTGCGCGTTGCCGGTGAAGCCGCCCTTGGGCTGGTTGGAGGTGGCCGAGGCAATGGCCGCCTGCACGTCGGTCATGCCCAAGCCCACTCCCGCGAGCGCAACCGGATCGACCGAGACGCGCACCGCCGGCTGCTGCCCTCCGCCGACGAAGACCTGCCCCACACCCGAGACCTGCGAGATCTTCTGGGCGAGGACGGTGTTGGCGACGTCGAAGACCTGGCCGAGCGGCAGCGTCTTCGAGCGCAGGGAGACGATCAGGATGGGCGCGTCGGCCGGGTTCACCTTGCGGTAGTTGGGCCGG
>DASXHM010000222.1:0-8503 GCA_036488495.1 Myxococcales bacterium
ACGACGATGTGAGAGAGCGGCCCGCCCACCGAGGTGGTGAAGGCCAGCGCGCCGTCGTCGCGGAACCCTTGCCGCGCGTCCGCTTCCAAGAGATGCCGCTGGTCGACGCAGAAGACGTGGTGCGCCTTGTTCACCTGGACGAGGCCGGAAGCGCCCAAGGCGTGGCCGAAGGTGAGGAGCCCGCCGACCGGGTTCGACCACCCCTCCGCCATGCGCTCCGCCGCGCGCTCCCAGCCGAGGCCGAGCGCGAGCAAGAACGACAGCTCGATGCTGGGGAACGCGTCGTGGACGATGCCGAACGCCGAGGAGGTGAAGGTTGCGACCGGCATGCGCGCGTCGTCGGCGGTGGCGGCGAGCGCGCTGTAGATGGCGGGCGCGAAGAGGAGCGGCGACTTGCGGTGGAGGAGGTCGGGGTTGGTCGAGCCGTCGCCGACCGCCAGCACTTCGGTCAAGGGCGCGGTGCGGAAGCGCGGGTGCTTCGAGGCGGCGATGGCTTCGATCAGCTCCTCGTCGGAAGTGACGATGGTGGCGGCGGCGCCGCAGCAGGGCACCGCGATGTCGCTCGCGTCGAACCACGGAGTGCGCGGCAGATCGCGCTTGTGCGGCAGGCCGGCGTGGATCCCGGCCGGGTAGTTGACTCCGGTCTGCGCCTTGCGGCTCGACACGCGCGCGAGGAACGCTTCGATTTCGGAAGGCGAGAGCCCGAACGATCGCCGGAGCGCATCCATCAACAGGTCGCCGACCGCGAGCATGTCGAGGCCGCGCGCCTGGTCGTCTTCGCCGAGGACAGTGCGGATTTGATACTGCGAGGCGTACCCCGCCGGGATGACCTGGCCGGCGAGGACCAGGATGGTGGAAGGCCGCTCGGCCGTGCGCGCGGTGCGGACCGCCTCGGCGAAGGCCTGGGCGCCGCTGTCGGAGGTGCCCACCACGAACTGCGAGCGCGCCCGCGGCGAAAGCCCGAGGAGCACCTGCAACCCCTGCGGGACGAGGCCGATGTTCAGGCGCTCGTACGGATCGAGTCCCGGCATCGAGGTGACGAGCATGTCGGTGACCGACTCGCAGGTGCGCCGGTAGTCGCCGCCGCGCAGCTCGTAGAGCGTGGTCAGCGCCTTGTGCGCGGCGGACGCGAACAGCTCCGGCAGGCCGAGCGGCTTCGACAAGCCGAACGCGCGCGTCCAGTCTTCCACCCGGATGCGCCCCTCTTCGCCGCGGTTGGGATAGCGGAAGAAGAGCCGCGCCATCTGCTCGCGCGCCACGTCCGGATGAGGACCGAAATAAAAGTCGCGGCTCCGGCGCTCGGGACCGAGATCGCGCGGATTTGCGCTGTATTCGCCGGCGACGATGAAGACCCTGCGGCGCATGCAGCGGCGTTTGTATCATCGCCCGTAGAAAACGCGCGATTTTCTAAAACCGCGGCACGCTCGGCCGGGGTTTGGCAAGATGGAGCGGACGTCCTTTCGAAGCGAGGGAAACGAATGCCGGAAACGAAAGAGTACAAAGGAAGCTGCCACTGCGGCGCGGTGCGATTCGAAGCGAAGATGGCGCTCGGCAAGGTGACGGCCTGCAACTGCTCGATCTGCTCGCGGGTGGGCGCGCTGCGCACCTTCATCCCCGCGACCGATTTCAAGCTGCTGCAGGGGAAGGATTCGTTGACCGATTACCAGTTCGGCAAGCACCACATCCACCACACCTTCTGCAAGGTGTGCGGCGTGCATGCGTTTGCGAACGGCAAGGCGCCGAACGGACAGGACATGGTCGCCATCAACACGCGTTCGCTGGAGGCAGTCGATCCGGCGGCGCTCGAAGTTTCCCACTTCGACGGCCAGAAGCTGTAGGGCCGGTGCGATCGGGCGGTTAGAACTCCCGGCAGGAGGCGGCATGATGCGGTCGTGCACGGTGGTGGCGGTCGCAGTCGTCCTGTTGGCGGCGTGCGGGAAGAACAACGGCACGGTCGCCGTGCCGGCTCCGCCTGGTGTGGCCCCCGCGCCGGGGGTGAGCGGACCGGCCTGGCCTTTGTTCGGCCGCGATGCGCAGCACAGCGCGGAGAGCGCCATCGCCACCCAGGGCCTGGGCCGGGTGGTCTGGTCGGCGCCGGTCGATCTGGCCGCCGCGCTCGACGCGAACAATTCGCTGCTCGCGCACTACGGGTCGCCGGTGGTGAGCTCGTTCAACACCGTCCTGTTGCCGGTCAAGACCTCTGCCAACGGCGGCTTTCGCATCGAGGCGCGGGCGGGCGGAAACGGCGGGCTCCTCTGGTCGCTGGACAGCGACTACGTTCCCCCGCCGCACGACTGGATGCCGAGCTACAACCTTTCGCTGACCGGCACGAGCCGGCTGTATGCGCCGGGATCGGGCGGCAAGCTGATCGTGCGCGACAGCGTCGACTCGGCAACCGGCGGCACTTCGTCGTTCGTCTTCTACGGCGCGCAGACCTATGCCGCGAACAAGGCGGCGCTGGACGGCGCGGTCTTCATCGACACCCCTGTCACGGTGGACGGCGCCGGCAACGCGTACTTCGGGGTGGAAGTCGTGGGCACGAACGCGGCGGGCCTTTCGACGGGCGGGCTCGCGCGCGTGGACGCTTCCGGCAACGGCAGCTTCGTCGAGGCGCCGGTGGCGACCGGCGATGCGACCATGTCCAAGCTGGCGATGAACAGCGCACCCGCTCTCTCTCGGGACGGGGCGACGGTGTACGCCGCCTTCGACGGTCCGGCCGGCGGCAAGGGGTATCTGGTGGCGCTCGACAGCGCGACGCTCACGGTCAAGGCGCGCACGGTCCTCCTCGATCCAAGGTCCGGGTCGCCCGCGTTCATCGACGACAACGGCAGCGCCTCGCCCACCGTGGGTCCGGACGGCGATGTCTTCTTCGGCGTGGTGGAGGCCTTGCGCGGCAGTCACAACGGCCGCGGGTGGCTGCTGCATTTCGACGCCGCGCTGGCGCAGACGCTCGTGCCGGGGAGCTTCGGATGGGACGACACCGCCTCGGTGCTGCCTTCGTCCATGCTGCCGTCGTACGCCGGAAGCTCGAGCTACCTCTTGATGACCAAGTACAACAACTACCTGGGCGCCGGCACGGGGGACGGCCAGAACCGCGTCGCGGTGCTCGATCCCAAGGCTTCGCAGACCGATCCCATCTCGGGGCTGCAGGTCATGCGCGAGGTCGCGACCATGCTCGGCCCGACCTTCGAGGCCGGCGCCTCAGGCCCGGTCAAGGAGTGGTGCATCAACACCGCGGCGGTCGATCCGGCGACGCAGTCGATCCTGGTCAACAGCGAGGACGGCGTTCTCTACCGGTGGAGCCTCTCGAGCAACACCTTCACCGAGCGCATCCGGCTCACGAATGGCCTCGGCGAGGCGTACACGCCCACGGCTGTCGGCGCAGACGGCGCGGTATACGCGGTGTCGAGCGCGGTGCTCTTTTCCATCGGCAAGTGAGGGGCGCTCGGGCCGTCGCGAACCCCGACAGGCGCGAATGGCGCGGCCACCCGATTAGAGGTGCGACCGGTCCGCGCCGGTCAGCACTTCATGCAGATGCACCCGCACGGCCAGAAGCTGCGCCTGCGCAGTCAACCGTGCCCGCTCGAGCTCGAAGACGATCCGCAGCGAGGTCAACACCGGCGTGTAGTCGTTGAGCCCGTGCTGGTAGCGCGTCTTCGCCTCCTCCAACGCCGCCCTCCCCGTCGAGAGCTCGTCGGCGATCTCGGCGAGGAACTCCGCCGTCTTGTCCTCGGAGACGAAGGCGTCGTCGACGTCGCGGCCGGCGCGCAGCATCACCTGGGCACGCTCCGCCCGCAGCCGCTCGGACTCGGCTTCGAGCTGCGCCGTGGCGACAATCCGCTGCCCGCCGTCGAAGAGCGGCCACACCAACTGCGCCCCGAACCCCCAGATGGGCCGGAAAGGCGACTGCGTCAGCTCGAAGGTGCGCTCGCCGCCGCGGGCAAAGAGCGAGACGGTGGGCGCCCAGGTGGCGAGTTGCGCCCGCTCCCGCGCCTGCGCCTCCGCGATACGCGCGTCCGCCTCACGCACGTCCGGCCTGCGCGCAATCTGTTCGGCGGTGGAAGACGGCTTTTGCGGCAGCGCCGGCAAGCTCGCGTCGTCGGGCAAACGGGAGCGCTCTTCGCCGAGCAGCGCGGCCAGCCGGTTCTCGAACTTGTGCTGGCGATCCTCGACCTGCGGGATCAGCGCCTTGGTGCTCGCGACCTGCAGCCTTTGCTGCAAGAGATCGAGGCGGCTCGAAAGCTCCCGGTCCACCCGCGCCTGCACCAGCGAGAGAAGCCCGAGCCCCTCTTCCACCTGCCGCGCGAGCAGCGCGTGCTGCGAGCGCTCCTCGAGCAGCGCGAACCAGGTGTCCGCCACCTCCGCGGCGACGGCGCTCGTCACCGCCTCCCCTTCGTCGCGCAGCGCTTCCTCGCGCTGGTCGCCTGCGCGCCGCAAGGCTGCCCGCCGCCCGGCGAGGTCCAGCTCGTAGCTCGCGGTCGCGAGCAGGCCAGATTGGGAGAAAAATTGGCTGGTCGTCTGCGCCAAGTCGGCGAAGTCGCGCGCGCGGGAAAGCTCGCCGGTGATGTCGAGCCGCAGCGGGTAAAGCCACCCGCGCGGCACCGACGGGTCCAGCTCCGCCTCGCGCACCCGCAATCGCCGCGCTTCGATCTCCAGATTCGCGGCGAGCGCGCGGTCGACCAGCGCCGACAGCGTGGGCGAGCCGAAGCTCTCCCACCAACGAGCGGCCGGCGGCACGCTGTCCGCCTGTATCTTTGCGGCGGCAATGGACTGAATCCCCAATTCTGGCGTTGGATAATGAACTGCAACGGCCGGCAGTCGAGCCGTAGGAGCTTCATTTTTGGCCGCCGCGGCAGCAGGCGCCAGCACGGCCAGAATCAACGCGCCCACCGCCCAGTTACGATGGAGCTGGCGATCTTCCTGGATCAGATGTCCCTCTCCGCGTATACGCCGCTGCATACCTGCAATGTAGTCGATTGCCCGGTCGATCGGTCGGGAGAAGCAATGCAACGCGATGACGCACCGCTCGACCGAGACGAAAGCAGGTAATGGCGAACGGGTTTCACAGGACGTTGCGGTCGTTCGAGGCGGACTCGTTCCGCCTTGGCGCCAGCGTCTTGGTTGCGGCCATGGTCGTGCTCGCCGCCTGGCTGACCTGGTGCTTCTTCTCGCGCGTCGCCGTGGTCGAGATCGCAAGCAGCGGGCGGGTCGAGTCGATCAGCGCGGTGCACCAGGTGGACAGCTCGGTCGCGGGCGAAGTGGTGCGGGTGGCGCACCAGCTCGGCGACGAAGTGCAGCCGAACGATCTCTTGATCGAGCTCGACGCCCGGCCGCAGCAGATCGAGCTCGAGAAGACGCGCGCCGAACAGGCCTCGCGCACTTCCGAGCTGACGCTCCTGCGCGGGCAGATCGCCTCGGAGGAAAAAGCGCAAGGCATCGCCGACACCGCCGAGCGCGCCGCGCTGCACGAAGCCGAGGCCCGCCGCGAAGAGCTGCTGCCGAAGCTGGAATTGACCGAGCAGAAGCGGCGGCTCGCCGGCACCGCGCCGTCCGGATCGATCTCGCCTCTCGAGGTGCTCGAACGCAAGAGCGAGGACGAATCCGCGCACCGCGCCGCCGACGTGCAGGGCCGGGCGCTGTCGCGGCTCTCCGCGGAGCAGGCGCTCGCGCGTGAAAAGCGCGACCTGCACCTGCAGGAGCTTCGCCGCGACAGCGTGCGGCTGGAAGGCGAATTGCCGGTGCTCGCGGCCACCATCGCGCGCTTGCAAGACGAGATCTCCCGCCACCAGATCCGCTCGCCCGCCAAAGGCCGGCTCGGGCAGGTGGCGATGCTGACGCCCGGCGCGTTCGTCAAGGTGGGCGACCGGCTGGCGGTGGTGGTGTCGGAAGGAGACCTGCACGTCCACGCCGAATTCCCCGCGGAGACTGCGGTCGGCGTCATCCAGGAAGGCCAGCGCGCGCGGCTGCGCTTCCCCGGCTATCCCTGGCCCATCTACGGCACCATCGACGGCACCGTCCGCAGCGTCGGCACCGAGCCGCTCAGCGGCAACGTCGCCGTCGACCTCTCGCTCAAGGCGGATCCGAAGTCGTTCATCGTGCTGCAGCACGGGCTTCCCGCCGAGGTGGAAGTCGAAGTGCGCAAGGTCTCGCCCGCGCAGCTCGTGCTGCGCGCCATCGGGCAGGCGACCCCGCCCGCGAAGAAGGCCGGAGCGGCGCTTTGACGGCTGCGCCTTCCACGGCGTTCAAGCGATTCGTGCCGGAGGTGGTGCAGACCTCCGCGCTCGACTGCGGACCGGCCTCGTTGAAGAGCCTCCTCGGCGGCATCGGCGTCGAGGTCAGCTACCCGCGGCTGCGCGAGGCCTGCCAGACCGATCTCGACGGGACCTCCATCGACACCATGGAGCAGCTCGCGAACCAGCTCGGCGCCGACGCCGAGCAGGTGGTCATCCCGGTCGATCACGTCTTCTCCGACGACGCCCAGTCGCTGCCGGCGATCGTGGTGATGAAGGTCCCCGGCGGCGCCACGCACTTCGTCGTGCTCTGGCGTCGCTACGGACGGTTTCTGCAGACGATGGACCCGGCGAGCGGCCGGCGCTTCACCACCTGGAAGAAGCTCGAGCGCGAGCTGCACGTCCACACGCAGCCGGTCCCCGCCGCCGATTTCCGCGCCTGGGCAGCGACCGACGAGTTCACCAAGGTCCTGCTCGGGCACCTGCGCGAGCTCAAGGCCGAGAAAGCCCCTGAGGCCTTCCTGGAAGAGGCGCTCGCCTCGCCGGGCTGGGAGAAGATCGGCGCGCTCGAGGCAGGAGTGCGGGCGGTGCGCGCGATGATCGAAGGCGGCGCGCTCGAGCCCGGGCCCGCCGCGGGCCGGGTGCTGATGGGCCTTCTCGAGCGCAGCGAGGACGGCAACGCGCGCTCCATTCCCGCCGGCTACTGGACGGTGCGGCCCGATCCGAATAGCCCGAAGGACGAACCGCGCCTCCTCTACAAGGGCGCCGTCCTCTTGCGCGTTCGCGGGCTCTCCGCGAAAGGCGCGCAGCTCGAAGGAACGGTTCCCAAAGAGGTGGTGGCGACGCTCGGGGCGTCCAAGATCGACCCCGTCGGCGCGCTCCTCGCCGCACTGCGCGAGGACGGGTGGCGGCTGCCGCTCCTTCTCACTCTGGGCCTCGCCATGGTGGCCGTGGGCAGCATCGCCGAAGTGCTGCTCATGCGCGGCCTCTTCGATCTCGCGCGTGAGCTGAAGGTGACCCGGCAACGCGCGGGCGGCCTTCTCGGCCTCGGCGTCCTTTCGCTGGCGCTGATGATGATCGAGCTTCCCATCGCGCTCGGCGTGCAGCGGCTCGGCCGCCGCCTGGAGCTGCGCTTGCGTTGGTCGATGATGCTGAAGCTGCCCTTGATCGACGACCGCTACTTCCAGAGCCGCCTCACCTCGGACATGGCGTTTCGGACCCACGCCATCCACAGCGTGCGCCAGCTCCCGCGGCAGGCGGCGCAATTCGTGGTGGCCATGCTGGAATTGATCGCCACCACCGCGGCGCTGATCTGGCTCGACCCCGCGGGCGTCTGGCTGGTGGCGTTCTCCGGGCTCTTCTCGGTCGCCCTCGCCTTCGGCCTCGTCTTTCTCCTCGCCGAAGCCGACCTGCGCATCCAGGTCCACGCCGGCGGGCTCAGCCGATCGTACCTCGACGCCATGCTCGGGCTCTCGGCGGTACGCGTCCACCGGGCGGAGCGGCTCTTGCGCAGCGAGCACGAAGGGCAGCTCGTCGAGTGGGCGAGGAGCTTTCTCTCCTTGCAGAAGCTGGTGATCGCGGTCGACACCGCCGTCATCGTCAGCTCGACGCTCCTGGTGATGGCGCTCGTCCACCGGTACGTCGCGAACTCGACCGCCGCGGCCGGCTCCATCCTCTTGGTCGTGTTCTGGGCGCTGCGTCAGCAGGGCTTGGGGCTCCGGCTGTCGGCGATCGCGCGCACCTACCCCTCGATCAAGAACCGCGTCGCGCGCCTGATCGAGCCGCTCGGCGCCGCGCGCGACCCGTCGGCAGACCCGCAAGCGAAGGTCCAACCCGTCGCGCAGGCCGGAGCGCGCATCGAGCTGCGCGACGTCGAGGTTCGGGCGGGCGGGCAGACCATCCTCGAGCACATCAACCTCTCCGCCGCGCCGGGCGAGCACATCGCGGTGGTCGGATCTTCGGGCGCGGGCAAGTCCACGCTGGTCGGGCTCTTCCTCGGCTGGCATCAACCAGCGAGCGGCGAAGTGCTGGTGGACGGCGAGCCGCTCGATCCCGCGCGCCTCGTCCTTCTGCGCAACCAGACCGCCTGGGTAGACCCCGCGGTGCGGCTGTGGAACCAGAGCTGCCTCGACAACCTGCGCTACGGCGTTCCACCCGAGCATCCGCTTTCGCTCGGCGAAGTCTTCAACGCGGCCGATCTGCAGAGCGTCCTCGAGGCGCTGCCGGACGGCCTGCAGACGAAGCTCGGCGAAGGCGGCGGGCTCGTCTCCGGC
>DASXHM010000245.1:0-10700 GCA_036488495.1 Myxococcales bacterium
CAACTGCGTCGTCAGCCGGACCTCCTACGATCACGTCGCGGAAGTCGCCGCGCTGGTGAAGAAGCTGCGCTTGAACGAGCTGGAGCTGCTGCGGTTCAAGCCGGTCGGCCGCGGCGCGCGCATCGACGAGGAGCTCACGCCGGAGCAGGCGAAGGGCATCTTTCCGCTCGCGCGAAGGCTGGTCTTCCGGCACCGCATCCGGGTCAAGCTCGACTGCTCGTTCGCGCCGATGGTCTTCTGGCACAAGCCCTCCAAAGCGGCCGCGTCCTTCTTCGGCGTCCAGGGCTGCGTCGCGGGTGACGTGCTGGCCGCGGTGCAGCCGGAAGGCCATCTCACCGGCTGCTCGTTCACGAGCGGCGCCGAAGCCGATGCGCGAGTTGCGGGCGAGATGTCACGCGCGTGGCCGGATGGGTTCAAAGCGTTTCGCGACTATCCGGCAACAGCTCCGGAGCCGTGCGCCTCCTGCGAATATCTGTCCCTGTGCCGCGGCGGCTGCCGCGCCGTCTCCGCCGCGCACGGCGCCTTCGCCGCGCCCGACCCGGGCTGCCCGCGCGTTTACGAGTACCGCAAGGGCCGGGCGCTGCCGGTGCTGTCGTGACCGCGCATGCGCTGCTCGCCGTTCACGGCGTGCTCGGGGTCGTCAGTGTTCTCGCAGTCACCCGCGACGCCATCTTCGCCGTGCTGTCGGCTTCGCGGGGCGAAGTGGTCACAGCACAGGGCGCCGCCATCGGCGCGTCCAGCGCGCTCCGGCGGCTTGGCTGGCTCGGGCCCGCGTCCGTGGTCGCGCAGTTCGCGGTGGGGCTTGCGCTCTATCCAGCGTACCGCGTGCGTGTTCGCGCCCTCGACTTCGACCGCAACGCGCCCCTCTACAGCCAGCTCTTCGACTTCAAGGAACACCTCGCGGCGCTTTCGCTCGCGCTGGTCGTGGCACTGGCAATCGCCAGCCGCGGCGCCGACGCCGATCGCGACGCGCGCTGGCCGCTGGCGGCGGTCGCAGCCAGTGCGGCACTCCTGATCTGGACCGTCGCCATCCTCGGCGTCTGCGTGACCGCGCGGCACGCCGTATGAAGCCAGCCGCAACCGCGGGCCGATCCACCGAACGCACCGCTGCGGCCGTCTTCGCCGCCGCTGCCTTCGCCGTCTTCTACCTCCTCCCGGGCGCGCTGCGGCTGCCGGTCGTCTTCTACGATCCCCTCGGCCGCGGCTTCGCGATCGCGCGCGCTCTCCCCTCGCCCTGGATCCGCTACTACGGCGACCTGCTCTACGCGACGGCGGCTGCGCTGTTCGCCTTTGCCCTCGGCTTTCGCCTGACCCGCAACGCGAACCTGGGCACCCTCACCGGCGCCGCACTGTCCTTGGTCGCGCTCGACGTCCTCTTCTACCTTTCCCGCCTCGTCGCCTCGGTGTAGAGCAGAGACGACCGATGCGCCTCGCCCTCCTGCCGCTCGTCCTCGCTGCCTTTGTCTGCGCCGCGTGCTCCGACAACACCGACGTCTGCAACAACGGCCCGTCCGACGTGGGCGCCATCTGCGTGCCGTCGCCGCTCGCGCCCGGCATCACCTCGACCATCCAGCTTCGCGAGCTGTGCGGCCGGGGCTGCAGCGATCTGCCGAGCTGCACCGCCATCTTCCGCAACGCCCAGGTGATCCTCGACGTCAACCAGACCACCTGCAACTCGCAGCTCACTGCCGCCTGCCTGCAGCTCGGCTGCCAGACGCGGTCGATCCCCTGCGCTCTGCCCGCGCTCGCCGAGGGCGACTACACGCTGCTCGTGCCGGGCGGGGCGACGCAAATCCTGCGCGTCCGCAGCGGCGGATCGTCCTCCTGCCGCCTCGGCGATCTCGACGGCGGCGTGCCCTGATGGCGGCGCTCGACGTCCAACGCATCTCGGTCATCGGCGCGGGCACCATGGGAAGCGGCATCGCGCAAGTCGCTGCGCGGGCAGGTTACGAGACCCGGCTCTTCGACGTCGCCGAGGGGGCGGCGCAAAAAGCGGTGGCCCGCATCGGCGACTCGCTCGCGCGCGCGGTCGAAAAAGGACGCTGCAGCGCAGAGGAGCGCGAACAAGCGCTGGCGCGGCTCGCCGTCGAACGCGACCTCGACGCTGCCGCGTCTTTCGCCGATCTGGTGGTCGAGGCCGCACCCGAGGACTTGCAGTTGAAGCGCGAGCTGTTCGCGCGGCTCTCCAAGGCAGCCCGGCCGGAAGCCATCCTCGCGACCAACACCTCCTCCTTGCCCATCACCGCCATCGCCTCCGCGGCGGCGAAGCCGGAGCGCGTCATCGGCCTCCACTTCTTCAATCCGGTGCCGGCGATGAAGCTGCTGGAAATCGTCCAGGGCGAGCGCACCGATCCGATGGTCGTGACGGCGGCGCGCGCGGTGGGAGCGCGGCTCGGGAAGGAAGTGGTGGTGGTGCGCGATGCGCCGGGGTTTGCCACCAGCCGGCTCGGCATCGCGCTCGCCATGGAAGCCATCCGCATGCTCGAGGAAGGGGTCGCCTCCGCCGAAGAGATCGACCGCGCCATCGAGCTCGGTTATGGCCACCCGATGGGACCGCTGAAGCTCACCGACCAGGTCGGGCTCGACGTGCGCCTCGCCATTGCCGAGCACCTCACCTCTGAATTGGGCGAGCGGTTCCGGGCGCCTCAACTCTTGCGCCGGCTCGTGCGCGCGGGGAAGCTCGGCAAGAAGTCCGGCGAAGGCTTCTACAAGTACTGAGCCGCCGCGGGCTTCTACAACCCCTGCAACAGCTCGGGCAGCCTGCGCGCGAACTCGCCCTTGCTCAGGACCTGATCGCATCCGGCCGCGCGCGCCGCTTCCATCACGTCGGCGCGGGTGTGATCGACGTAGCCGATGACGACGGTGCCCTTCTCTTCGCCGCCTTTGATGGCGCGGATGGCGTTCACCGAATCGAGCGCAGGCGAGGCGAGGTCGATGAGGAGCACGTCGGGCCTCGTGGCCGCGACGTGGTCGGCGACCTTGGTCCCGCGCGGCAACCAATTCACTTTCCTTTTTTGCGCGTCGTTTCCCGACGACCCGCCCAGCGCAGCGGTCACCTTCGACGAGAACATCAGATCGTGGATCGCGACCAGCACGTTCATGCGCACACTCCTGCTCCGGGCTTGGAGCCAAAAGGCAACCCGAGCACGCGGGCGACCCGCCCATCCTCGAGCGGCACTTCCGAGCCCGGGACGATGGCTTCCTTGTGGACGTAGCCGAGCAGGACCGAACGCGACCCGATCCGCGTCGACGACGTCACCCGGCCTTTCGCTCCGCGCTGCGCGTCGAGCCTGGTGCCCGGAGCGGGCGCATCGCCCTCCACTTCCAGGCGCACGAGGTTCCACGCCACTCGGCCGCGGAAGGTCGCCATCGCCACCACCTCCTGGCCCACGTAGCAGCCCTTGCCGAAGGAGATCATCCGATCGAGCCCGGCTTCGATGGGCGTGGTCTCCTCGTCGAGGTCTTTGCCGAACACCGGAATCCCCAACCCGATGCGGAAGGCTTCGACTCCCTGCGGGCGCTCGGCAACGGCCGCCAAGAGCTCCTTGGCGCGCGCCTCGCTGACGAGCAACTCGAAGCCGAGCGGGCCTGCAAAACCCTCTTCGTCGGCGGCCGGGGGCGTTCCGCCGGGAAAGTAGCGCAGCCGGCGCAGCCCTTCCGCAACCGAGAGCTCGGCGTCCTCCATGATCAGGAGCTTGTCCAGGTGCGCGTGCAGCTTCGGGAGCCGCTCCGCGGTGGTCGCGATCAGCACTTCGTCCGGGCGCCGGAACAGCAACGCATCCGCGACCAGCCGGCCCTTGCCGCCCAGAAAAGCGCCTTCGACCGCGCCGCCCAGGGGAGCTGCCGTCAGGTCGTTCGTCTGCATTCCCTGCAGCCACAGCTCGCGCTCGGGGCCAGTCACCCGCAGGGCCGCCGCCGGGCCCAGATCTTCCAGGCCGACGGGAGTGGGCGGAAGCTCGGCCGGCGCGGCCCCGTGGCCAGGCACGTACGGCCGCTGCACGGCCTCCCGGAGCCGGGGCGCGGGCGCCGTGGAGACCGCGGGAGCCTTGTCTTCGTTGCTCTTGAAAGTGACCTGCGGGCTCATCCTGTTAGACTCCTCGCCTCCTTTGGAGGCCGCGATGCCGGAAAAGTTGCTCGGCCCAGCGAACGACGACGGCCCGCTCGCCACCTCCCAGGGGACGACGCAAGCGGAGCGCACCGCCAGGGTAGCGGCTTACATCGACGACCCCTGCGACGAGGGCGGTTACGACGCGTTTTGCCGCGACCGCCACGGCGCCCTCTGCCGCTTCCACGAGCAATTCTGCCATCCGCCGGACTATCCGTGCATCGACCTGCTCCGCCACGCGCTGGCGGTCAGCTTCCTGGAAGAGATCGCCCACCGACGCAACTCTTGAGTCGCGCTGTCGCCGCTCAGAGGAGCGCCTGCAGGACGTCGTCGGCGAACAAGGGCGCGACTCCCCCTCCACCGACGATGTTGACGATGCGCCCGGGCGCCGCCCGAATGACGCTCCCGCCCTCCGGCACCCCCTCGATCAGCGAGGCGTAGGTGCTGACGTCGAGGTGCAAGGTGAGCCTGCGCGCCCCTGCCGAGGTGCAGAGAAAGCGCGGCTGCGAGGGCGCGTCGACCAGCTCCTGCACCACCCAGCTCGCCGGGTCGTCGGTGCGCGCGCGCAAGAGCGCCTGGCGGAATGCGGCCGGCCCCGCCTCGCGGCCGATGACCACGCTCTTGCCGCCGTAGTCGTGCGAGCGCTTGAGGACGAACGTGTCGCCGGTCCCCAGCTCCTCGTCGCTGACGTCGTCGAGGATGCGGGTCCAGGGGACGAGCTCCTGCACCGTGTTGCGCTCGTGGTCGCTCAGATAGGCCGCGTCCGAGCGCAGCGAGAGCTCGGCGTAGAGGCCCTTCGTTTCCAGCCAGCCGTCCACCCGGTTCCACATTCCGTGGGTTTTCGGATTGAGGTAGGCCTGCCCGAGCGGCGTTCCCCGGTCGACGTTGCGCGCGAAGAGGTGGCGGTAGAGCACGCGGTGCGGATCGCCGTCCAGGATCACCTCGTTCGGCGTCACCGTCCGCGCTTCGATGCCGCGCTCTCGGAAGAGCGCCCGCAGCGCCAAGAGCTCGGTCACCTGCGGATCGCCTTCGCGGTGGAGAAGCTGGATGCGCAAGGGCGGCTTGCGCTCGCGCGCGGCCTTGATCAAGGCGTCGATGAGCCAGGCCGCGTTGCTCGGGTTGCGCTGCGTCGCCTGTGCCTTCGCCGGAGCGACCGCCTGCGCCCATCCTTTCGCCGCCGCGTCCGAATAGATCTGCATGGCGGGAATGGTCGCGTTCACCTCCAGCGCGCGAACGGTTCCATCGCGCGCCGCGAACCAGTCGATCCGCGAGTGCAGCAGATCCTCTGCGTCCTCCCAGCGGGTTGCGAGCGCGTCCTGCTCGAGCGGCGAGAGGTGGTGGAAGAGAAGCTTCGCCCGGGCGGGCTCTCGGGAAATGATCTGCCGGGCCACTTTGACGATGGCGCTGGTGATGAGCTTCGCCGCGCGCCCGAGCGCCGACAGCTCCTCACGCGGCAGCGCGGAGGGCGAGAGCACGAGCGGAATGGGCGTGGGCCCGCGCATCAGACCGAGCGCGGACGCGCAACGCTGCGCTTCGCGGGCGAGCTCGTCCCGGTCCGGCTCGCTCATCGCGACGAGGCGCTCGTCGAACGCGCGGGCTGAAGGTGTGAGCTCGAAGAGGCTGATCTTCATCGAGCCGCTTCACTACTACAGGACCTACACAGCGTGCGCGGGGATGGCCAGGTCCTCGTGCGCCTCGCCGGCCGGGACCAGCAAAAGCTCCGTCACCTCCGGCCGCGCCCCCAACCGGAAGACCGGCATCACCGACCCGGCCCCGCGATTGACGTACAGGTAGCATTCGCCGGCGCGGTAGAGGCCGGCCACGAACGGCGTGATGAAGCGTGCCAAGGACAAGCTGCGGTGCAGCCAGAGCAGCGCCACCTGCCCGCCGTGGGTGTGCCCGGAGAGCTGCAGGTGCACGCCCAGCTCCTGCGCCCGAGGCCAGGTGTTCGGCTGGTGCGAGAGCAAGACGGTGGCGGTGTCCGCTGGCCGCTTGCGCAGCGCCGCCGGGATGTCGCAGCGGCCGTTCCAGGGATCGTCCACGCCGCAGAGCCAGAGGGTGTCGCCGCCGCGCGAAAGGAGGACGCCGCGGTTGCGCAGCACCTGGACGCCGGCGCGCTGCAGCTCGTCGTCCACTGCGTCCGGGCCAGCCCAGAAGTCGTGGTTGCCGAGGCAGGCGAAGACGCCGTGCCGCGCCGGAATGCTGGCGATGGCTTCGGCTGCCTGCCGCGCGAAGGCCGGGGAGTTGTGCACGATGTCGCCGGTGACAACGACCAGGTCCGGCTTGAGCCGCGCAGCGCGCCGGGCGATGCCGCGCAGGCGTTCGCGGGTGACGTGGCGGCCGGCGTGGAGATCGGAGAGCTGGACGATGCGCGCGCCGCGCCAGCCCGGGGGCAGCCCGGCGACCGGAACGGTGACCTTCTCACGGCGGAGCGCGCGGGCCCCGAAGAGCGAACCGTAGAGCGCGAGCCCGAACGGCAACAGCGCAACCCAGACCGGCATCGGCGCGCTGCCCAGGTGCGCGAGGGTCCATCCGCCCAACAGGATCGCGTAGAAGATGCTGCCCAGCCACCAGGCGGTCCACGGCGTCTGCACCGCGGCGGCGACCCACCTTGGCAGCCGCGCTTTCTTCTTGCGGCGGAAGACCTCCGCCAGCATCGGCAGGTTCAAGAAGAGGAGCAGCCCCGGCACCGACAAGCCGAGCGCCAGTTGGTGGTGGCTCGCGAGCCAAGTCACGAGATGGCCCGCCGCGAGGAGCTGCGGGAGCAGCGTCAGGGCCAGAACGAGGATGTAGAAACGCGCGCGTCGCATGCTGTCCTCTCGGAACCGACGGGGACTCCCCCCGATTCCAAACCTGGACACGAATTGACGCTCCGCGGGGGTCCCCCTACTCTCATTCGTGGATGACCCTCTTCGCGCTTCTTCTTGCGGCAGCCCAGGCAACCAGCACACCGCCCGCAGGCACGAAGGAGCCGCCGGCTTTGCCGGCGACGGGCGGAGCGCGAATGCGCGGAGCATTGGAGGACAAGCCCAAGGCCTCGATGGTGGTGGAACCGGACGACGGCGCGACCGCGGAGGCGCCCACGCCGCTGCCGCAAGGGGACGAGCGCAAGGCCATCGGCGACTACATCCGCGACAACAGCTCGGACGTGCGCGAATGCTACGCCTCTCGCCTTCGCGATCGCCCGACGCTGTCGGGAAAGATCGTGGCGCGCTTCGACATCGGCCCGAGCGGCAAGGTGATCGGCGCCATGGCCGACGGCATCGCCGACAAAGAGCTAATCAAGTGCATCGTCACCGCGGTCCGGAAATGGGAGTTCGAGAAGCCCGCCTCGGGAGGCAAGTTGCGGGTCGCCTATCCGTACAAGCTCGAACCAACGCCTGCTCGGTGATCGATCGGCCATGACCCGCGGCGCGCAGCGTTACCCGCCCATCGAAGACTACGCGCTGATCGGCGACTGCCATGGCTCGGCGCTGGTGTCGAAGAGCTGCGCCATCGACTGGGCCTGCCTGCGCAGGTTCGACGACGGCGCCGTCTTTTGCAGGCTGCTCGACGCGGACAAGGGCGGCACCTTCGCCCTCACCGCCCGCGGTCTGGAAGAGACCAAACGCCGCTACCTGCCCGACACCAACGTGCTCGAGACGACGGTCGTCACCAGCACGGGGATCGCGCGGGTGATCGATTGCTTCGCGATGCGACGGACGCGCACGAGCGCTCGCCCGGGCCAGATCCTGCGGCTCGTCGAAGGCGTGCGCGGCAAGGTCGCCTTCGAGGTGCTGATCTCCCCTCGCTTCGACTACGCGGGCGTCCATCCCTGGCTGCGCCATCATGCGCGAGAGAAGGCGTATTCAGCGGTGGGCGGCGACGACGCGATCGTCCTCACCGCCCAATGCGCGCTCGAGATCGATCAGGATCAGGCGAGCCTGCGCGGCGAGGTCATGGTCCGCGCCGGGGAGAAGTCGCGGCTGACGGTGTCGAGCGCCTTGCCCCACGACCTCGACCCGAGGCCTGTGACCGCGCGCGCGTTCGACTCCGCGCTGCGAGACAGCATCGCCTTCTGGAAGCGCTGGGTCGCGAAAGGCAAGCAGGGAAACCAGACGCCGGAAGTGAAACGATCCGCGTTGGTGCTCAAGCTTCTCACCTGCGCGCCGACCGGCGCCATCATCGCCGCGCCCACCACCTCTCTGCCGGAGCGCATCGGCGGGAGCCGCAATTGGGACTATCGCTACTCGTGGGTGAGGGACGCGACCATGGCGCTCGGCGCGCTTTTCGCTGCCGGACATCCGGCCGCGGCGACCGAGTTCAAGCAGTTCATCGAAACCGCCACCGCCGGCCGCGCCGACGAATTGCAGATTATGTACGGCTGCTACGGCGAACGGCGCCTGACCGAGGTGACGCTCGATCATCTCGAGGGGTACCGCGGCTCTCGTCCGGTGCGGGCGGGCAACGGCGCCGCCACCCAGCTCCAGCTCGACGTCTACGGCGAGTTGCTCGACGCCGCCCGGCTCTGGACCCGCACCGGAACGCCGGTCAGCGACGAGGGCTGGGTCCTCTTGCGCGGCCTCGTCGAAGAGGCCTGCACGATGTGGAAGAAGCGCGACCGCGGCCTCTGGGAGGTGCGGGGCAAGCCGCAGCATTTCGTCTATTCAAAGGTGATGTGCTGGCTCGCGGTCGCGCGCGGCATCGAGCTGGCCGAGGAGCAGAAGCTGCCCTGCGATCTTGCGCGCTGGAAGGACGTGCGCGACCGCATCCGCCGCAGCATCGAGAAGAACGGCGTCGACCAGCGGCGAAACTGCTTCGTGCAAGCCTACGGCTCGAAGGAGATGGACGCGAGCCTCTTGCGCCTGCCTCTGGTCGGCTTCGTGCGAGCGGACCATCCGCGGATGAAGGCGACCGTGGCAGAGATTCGCAAACAGCTCGCGACCGGCGCCCTGGTGCGCCGCTACCGTCCCTCGGCGGCCGCGGAAGGGTTGAAGGGCGGCGAGGGCACCTTCCTCATCGCCGGCTTCTGGCTGGTGGACGTCCTGGTGATGAGCGGCGAGATCGAAGAGGCGGAGAAGCATTTCCGCGAGCTGCTCGCGCTTGCCAACGACGTCGGCCTCTTCGCCGAGGAGTACGACCCGCGCAAGCGGCAGCAGCTCGGCAACTTCCCCCAAACCTTCACCCACATGGCGCTGATCGTCGCCGCCGAACAACTCCGCCGCGCCCGCAGCGGCGAGAGCACGAGCGAGTCGCTGGGCGAGCGCCTCGGGCGCGGACGAGGGCACCGCGCGACGATGCACCACGGCCGCGCCAGGTAACTGCCGTGCTGGTGCTGGTCCGCGTTTTCGTGCCCGAAAGAGCAGTGCGCGTCCTCGTCCTCGTTTTGGTGCCCGAACGGCCGTGCACGAAAACCCGGACCACCACGCGCACCAAACCCCGGCACGAAAACCCGGACCAGCACGAGCACGTCTTGGGGCCGGGAGCAGTACTTCCTCGCTTGCGGATGGAGCGCCGCGGCCTAGCTTGCCCCCATGACCTGGAAGCCGTGGCTGGGCGCTGTGCCGGACCAAAGCGGGACCCACTTTCGCGTCTGGGCGCCGAAGACCGATGCGCTGTCGGTGAAGCTGCAGGACCGCGTCGTTCCCATGCAGCGCGAGGCCGACGGATACTTCACCGCCCGCATCGAAGGCGTGCGGCCGGGCGCCCGCTATAGCTACCGCTTTCCCGACGGCCGCGAGCGCCCCGACCCCGCCTCGCTCCTGCAGCCCGAAGGTGTCCACGGGCCGAGCGAAGTCGTGGACCTGGAAGCCATCGCGCCGAAGAAGGCGCGCGCGCAGGTGCCGCTGCAGGAATTGATCTTCTGCGAAATCCACCTCGGCACGTACACCGCGGAGGGCACCGCCAAGGCCGCGGCGGCGCACGTCCGCGAGCTCGCGGAAAACCAGTACACCGCGGTGGAGGTGATGCCAGTCGCGGCCTTTTCCGGCGATCGGGGCTGGGGCTACGACGGAGTCGCGCCGTTTGCCGCGCACGTCGCGTATGGCGGTCCGAAGGAGCTGGCCGCGTTCGTCGACGCCGGCCGCGCAGCCGGCCTCTCGGTCTGGCTCGACGTCGTCTACAACCACCTCGGCCCGGAAGGGAATTACCTGGGCGAGTTCGGCCCGTACTTCACCTCCAAGCACAAGACGCCGTGGGGGGACGCGCTCGACTTCTCGCTGCCGCAAGTGCGCCGCTATTTCGTGGAGAACGCGCGCCGATGGGTGGCATCGAGCGGCGGCGGCTTCGACGGCCTTCGCCTGGATGCGGTCCACGGCATCGTCGACGATTCGAAGAAGCACATCCTGCAGGAGATCGCGGAGGCGGTTCACGAAGAGGGCGCGCTGGTCATCGCCGAGAGCGACCTCAACGACGTCAAGTTGATCGAGGAGTACGGACTCGACGGCTCCTGGGCGGACGACCTCCACCACACGCTCCACGTCGCCCTCACCGGCGAGTCGCAGGGGTATTACGGCGACTTCCAGGATCCGCTGCCGAAGCTCGTGCATGCCTTGAACCGCGGCTGGTTCTACGAGGGCCAGCACAAGCCGACCTTCGGCAAGCCGCACGGCACCAA
>DASXHM010000300.1:0-7272 GCA_036488495.1 Myxococcales bacterium
GGCTGTCGCGCTTCTGGTAGAGCGCGTCGATGCGCCCGAACAACGCCGGGTCGAGGTAGACGGCGTCGCGGTGCGCGGCCAGCTTGGGCGCCATCTCTTGCTCGACCTTCTGCATCTCCGGATTGGTGTTGGCCCCGTTCAAGTTGAAGAAGACCTTGGAGACGCGGTCGAGGATGCGGCCCGACTTCTCCAACGGGATGATGGTGTTCTCGAACGTCGGAGGGGCCGGGTTGTCGGCGATCTTGCGCACCTCTTCCAGGTGCTGGGCCATGCCCGCCTCGAAGGCCGGCAGGTAGTCGGCATCGTGGATGCGGTCGAAGGGCGGGTAGTGGAAGGGGAGGGTGCTCGGATCGGCGAAAGGATTGTTCGACGGCAACGCGCTGCCTCCTCCTTGCGCGGCACCCGCCGCTTGCGCCACGCCTGCCTGTGCCGCGCCCGAAGCCTGCACCGCGCCTGCTGCTTGCGTTGCTCCCTGGGCAGCTCCCTGTGCTGCGGCGCGCTGCGGAGAGCCGGACTCGGCGGCCTCGGTCGACGGGGTGGGCGGTTTCGCGGGCGCATCGCTGTGGGCGCAGGCCGCGGCGAGTACGAGGAGGGCGAGGGGGCGCAGGTTTTTCACGAAGGGCTCCTTGGCGGGCTCTCCATGCCTTGTCCGCGACGGGAGTGCAACGGGGTTTGTCCACGCCGCGTGCGACCAGGGTTCGTCCAGAGCCGCCTTTTCCGCTAAATGTCCCGCCATGGCCATGACACTCGGGTTCATCGGCGCCGGCAACATGGGCGAGGCGCTCTTGAAAGGGCTCCTCAAGACGCACCCGCCGCAGCAGATCCGCGTCAGCGCGCGGCGGCCGGAGAGAGTCAAGGAGCTGGAAGAAACGTACGGCGTCCGCGGCGGTTCGAACGCCGAGGTGGCCCGCGACAGCGATGTGTTGCTCCTCTGCGTCAAGCCGCAGATTCTCGACCAGGTGCTGCGCGGCCTCGAGGTCTCGCCGGACAAGCTCGTCATCAGCGTGGCCGCGGGAGTGCCCATCGCCGCCATCGAGCGGCGGCTGCACCGCGCCGGGACGCCGGTCCCGCCCCGCGTCGTGCGGGCGATGCCCAACACGCCGGCCACCGTCGGCGCGGGCGCGACCGGCATCGCGCTCAGCGAGCACGCGACCGACGCGGACCTCGTCACCGCCAAGATGGTCTTCGACAGCGTCGGGGTGACGGTGGTCTTGGAGGAGTCACAGCTCGACGCGGTGACCGGGCTCTCGGGCAGCGGCCCCGCCTACCTCTTCCTCATCATCGAGGCCTTGGCTGACGCCGGCGTGAAGGTCGGCCTTTCGCGCCGCGCCTCGATGCAGCTCGCTTCCCAGACGGTTCTCGGAAGTGCGAAGCTCCTGATCGAAAGCGGCCAGCACCCGGGTCTCCTCAAGGACGGCGTCACCAGTCCGGGCGGCACCGCCATCGCCGGCCTGCACACGCTGGAAGCGGGTGGCTTGCGCAACGTCTTGATGAACGCAGTCGAGGCGGCAACACGGAGGTCGCGCGAGCTAGGCGAGGATTTTCTCCGCAAGCTATAGGGGCGTCCCATGGAGCTCGAAGGCATGCAGCTTTCTCCGCAGCCGGCCCGCGCCGTAGAGCTCGATGCGCTCGAGCTGCCGGCCGATTTGCGCGCGTTTCTCGAGCAGCACAACGGGGGGCTCGGCAACGTCGGCAATCACCCGCTCGATCTCTGGACCGCGAAGCAGATTGCCCAGGAAGCCGAGTCGCAGGACGTGGCGCTCGCCATCCCCGGCCTCTTGCTCTTCGGCTCGGACGGCGGCGCCGAGGGCTACGGCTACCTGCGGACCCTCGCCAAGAACCGCTACGGGCGTATCTCCTTGATCGCGGCGGGCGTCCACGAGTTCGAAGGGCTCGCCGACAGCTTCGAAGGCTTCCTCAAGGCACTGCGCGAAGGCCACTGACGGCCTCGACGACACCAGCAGGGCACGACGGCGGTGGCTACTGCCAGACGGCGATGCGGGGCAGTCCCAGCGGGGCTGTGGTGCCATCGTTCCAACCGATGAGGTACGCGATGCCTAGGGCGGCGACGACTCCGGCCTCCTTCTGATCCCAGAGCACGTCGCCAGACGCCTGCGCCGTCGCGGACGTGATGAATCCCGAGGACGGATCGCGTTTCACCGCTCCTTCGAGCTGGAAGTTGATTGCGATCGAGTGTTTCGGCGCCACGCTCGTGGCGAAGGTTTCGCCTCCGCTGACGCTGATCGCGGCGTCTGTGCGCAGCTGGCTCCAGTGCGCGTCGACCGCGACGTTCGCCAGGTGATCGACGGCGGTCAACGTGAAGTGCTCGATGCTGCCGGTGGCGCCGCTCACGGTGCCGATGCCGGCGAAGGTCGCGTCGACGTCGACGTCCAGCTCCCCAGTGCGCGATTGATAGCGAAAGACTCCCTTCACCGTGCCCTCGGTTGGGCCCGGTTCGGTGAGCACGAACGACGTGCCTTCCCAGGCGCCCGCCGTGATCCAGACGGTGTTGGACGACGCCGCGGCATCGCTCTTGTAGTGGGCGACGTCGCCGGAGCCGAAGGTGATCTCCAGATGATCGCTCGCGGTGCAGGTCGAGCCGTCGGGTGGCACGAGAGTGCGCGTTGCAGCGTCGAGGCATCCGACGGTTTGGTCGAGCTCGACCGCGGGAAAGATGCTTCGATCGAACATGAGATCGAGGCTCGTCTCGCCGTTCACGTCTGCATTGGCCGGCATGGCGGGAAATCCGGCGGACGGGCTGCCGATGGAGGCGTCGTGGGCAGTCCCCACCAGGGAGTCGATCGCGCTGAGCGCGGTGCTAGCGGCCTGCATCGAGCCCAGCGCAGCGGACGTGGTCGCCTTCACTTCGGGCGTCGCGGGCGTGGATTGGGCGCCGCATGCGACGGCGGCGGCAACGAACCAGGCCAACGGTTTCACGGCCCGAAGTCTAGCTCGAATGCGCGCCGCAGGTCGACCCGGCCGGGTGTGGGCTATTTCACCCGAACCGTCACGTCGGCCGAGAGGCCGGGGCGCAGCGCCAGATCTGCCGGCGGGTTGACCCAGGCAATCCGCACCGGCACGCGCTGCACCACCTTGACGAAGTTGCCCGAGGCGTTGTCGGGCGGCAAGAGCGAGAAGCGCGCGCCCGTGCCGCCGGCGAGGCTCTCCACCTTGCCCTCGAGCTTCTTGCCCGGGTACGCGTCGATCTCGACCTCGACCGGATTTCCCGCCTTCATCTCGCCGACCTGGGTCTCCTTGAAGTTCGCCACCAAGTACGTGCGGTCCGGGACGAGCGCGGCCACCGGCTGGCCCTGCTGCAGAAGCTGGCCTTCGCGGGCCGTCAGCCGCGTCACCTGGCCGTCGTCCGGCGCGTAGATCTTGGTGTACGAGAGCTGAAGTTGCGCGAGCTGCAGCGCCGCCTCGGCGCTCTTCACGCGGGCGTGCGCGAGCTTGGCGTTGGCCTGCGCCGAAGCGACCGCGGCTGCGACCGGCGAGCTCTGGCTGAGACGACCCTGCGCCTCGCCGATGCGGCTCTTCGCGGCAACCACGTTCGCCTGCGCCTGCAGGAGCGCCGCATGGGCCACGTCGTAAGCCGCCTGATCGTCGTCGAGCTTCGACTGCGGAACGACCTTGGCCGCGAACAGTTCCTTGCTGCGCTGCAGCTCGAGCTGCGCTTTCCGCTCTTCGGCCTGCGCCCGCGCGAGCCCGGCTTGCGCCGTCTGCACCATCGCCGAGCTGCCCGAGACGCCCGCCTGGGCGCTGGTGAAGCCGCCGCGGGCGCCCGCGATTTGCACCTGCACGGTGGCGTCGGCAGCGGCTGCCTGCGCGTTCGCCGTTTCGAGCTCGGCCTGCGCCTGCTCCGCGCGCGCCGCGTAGTCGGCGTCGTCGAGCTCGAGCAAGAGGTCGCCCTTCTTCACGTGCTGGTTGTCCTGCACCGCGAGGTGCTTGACCATGCCGCTCACGCGCGGCGAGAGCGTGACGACGTCGGCTTCGATCTGGGCGTCGTCGGTGCTCTCCTTGCCGTGGGTCAACACCGCGTAGCCCGCGACGCCGGCCACCACCAGGGCGGTCACGCCGCCCAGGATGAGGTAGCGCTTGGACGCCGAGCGCTTCGCGGGCGCAGCGTCTTCGACTGCCCTGACCGGGACTCCACCGACCGACCGACTCTCCAATGCGCTTTCCATCTCACATCTCCAAATGAACTTCGGGCTTGTGGTCGCCTGCCTCGGCCGCGCGATCGACTTTGAGGAACGCGAGCAGAGGCAGAATCGCCATGAAACAAATGCCGGCGAGGAGGAACATCTTCTCGAATGAAAGCACCATCGCTTGCGCGGCCACCTGCTGCGCCAGGGCCGCAGGCGCCGCCGCGTGGGCCGAAGCCGCATCCATGCCGCGAGCAGCCAGGCCATGCTCGAGCTGCTGCAAGCGCATCATCGCCATCGGGTCGGTGATGCCGAGGTGGGCGCCAATCGAAGCGCGCGCCTGCGTCGCGGAGCGGCCGAGCAGGGTGGCGAAGATGGCGAGGCCGACCGAACCGCCGATCTGGCGGAGCAGCGAATTGAGGCCGGTCGCATCGGTCATCTTCGCGCGGGGGATTCGCGACAGCGCGACGGTGGTGAGCGGCACGAAGAGGAGCGAGAACCCGAACCCCTGCCACACCAAGGACCCGAAGATCTGCCAGGGGCCCGTGTCGAGGGTGAAGTGGCTCATCTGCCAGGCGCCGATGCTGAACGCGATCACGCCGGCGCCGACCAGGATGCGCGGCGACACGACGTTGTAGAGCTTTCCCACCAGCGGGGTGATCAGCATCATCACCAGCGTCCGGGGCATCAGGTTCAAGCCCGACTGGGTGGCCGTGAAGCCGAGCATCTCCTGCATGAAGACCGGCAGGAGGAACATGTTCGCCATCAGCATCGCGAACATGATCGAGCCGATGAAGGTGCCGCTCGCGAATACCGAATCCTTGAACAAGGACAGGTTGACGGCGGGGACCTTGGCCGACAGCTCGCGGATGGTGAAGGCGACCAGCGCGAGCACCGCGACGATGGCGCAGGCGGTGATGACGCGGGAGTCGAACCAGGAGTCGCGGTCGCCTTCCTCGAGGAAGTACTGCAAGGCGGAGAGGCCGATGCTGAGGAGCGCGATGCCCTGCCAGTCGATGTTCTTCTTCTGCTCGGCAGCGCCGGCGGCGTTGGCGGCGCGGATGTCCTCCGGCTCGTGGACGAAGCGCCAGACCATGAAGAGGCCGAGCGCGCCGACCGGAAGGTTGATGTAGAAAATCCACGGCCAGCTCGCGTTGTCGACGATGAGGCCGCCGAGCGTCGGGCCGAAGGCGGGGCCGAGCATGACCGCCATCGCGAACAGCGCCATGGCCATGCCCTGCTCCTTGGGCGGGAACGTCTGCCGCAAGATGGCTTGTTCGGTGGGCTGCAAGGCGCCGGCGCCGAATCCCTGGATGACGCGGAAGAAGACCAGCGCCCAGAGCGAGCGCGCCATTCCGCACAGGGCGGAGCCGACCAGGAACAAGACGAGGCTCGCCATGTAGAGCCGCTTTTGCCCGACCAGGCGGCCGAGGAAGGCGGTCAGCGGCATCACCAGGACGGTCGCGACCACGAAGCCGGTCGAGATCCAGGTGATCTCTTCCAGGGTCGCGCCGACCGCGCCGCGGATGTGGGTGAGGGCGACGTTGACGATGGACGCGTCGATCGCGCCCATCAGGGTGCCGAAGCTGACCGAGACGGTGACCAGCCACTTGTTGACCGGCTTTCGTTCGGCGGACGCGCGCGCGAACGGCATCGGCAGCGCGAGCGTGCTCATTTCGAGGCTCCCGGGCGACTCGCAGCTCCCGCGCCGGCCGAGGCTCCCCCGCCGCTTTCCGCGCCGGCGCCGCGCAGGAAGAAGTCGACCACGGCGTCCGCGCGCTCTCCGAACTTGAACGCGCCCGGGTGGTGCAGCTCGTGCACGAGCGAGGCCCGGACCGCGCCGAAGAGCATCGAGGGGAACAGGTCCGCATGGGCTGCGCGTAGCGCCTTCTGCGTGAGGCCGCGCCGCACCAGCGTTTCCGCGTGCTTGCGCAGGACCGTCAGGCCTTCGCTCGGCCGCGCGATGTTGGCAGCGTCGCCTTCCAAGAGGATGGCGAGGAACTCGCGCTTCTCTTCGAAGTGCTCGAACACCGTACCGACGAACTGGCGGAGCTGCGCCTCGAACGGTGCGCCGGCGTCGGCGAGATCGAGCTTCTTGGCGAGCTCGGCCCTGCGCAGCTCGATCAGGGCGGAGAGGACGGCATCGCGATCTTCGAAGTGATTGTAGACGGTGCCGACGGCGACACCGGCGCGCTGCGCGATCTCCTCGACCTTGGCGCCGCGGATGCCGCGACTGGCGAAGACCTCTTCGGCAGCCGCCAGGATGGCGCGGACCGTCTCCGCCCTGAGCCGTTCTCTCAGTGGCCGGACGCGAGCTTCAGATGTTGAATTCCGATTCATGTTCTGACTCACCGCTCTAACAGATGCTTCCGCGGCGATCAAGGTTCATGAGGTGCGCCGCGCGCGGCGGCCGTTCGGATGCAGGCAGGCTGGACGCAGTCGTTGGAGCGACTGCGCCCAGCCGGCGCTCGGCTTTGCGGTTCTACAGGTGCTGGAGCAGGGTCGCGGGCGGCGGGTGGTCGCCTGGAGCGTCGCTGACGAAGCGGTAGAGCACGCGCCCGCTCGTATCCACGACCAGCGAGCCGCCTTGCTGCCAGGGGTCGCCCTGCGTGCGCCCCTGCTTGAACCCCTTCTTCCGCGCGCGGAAGAAGTTCTTCAGGCTCTGCAGCCCGAGCGTGCGAAACACCGATCGCCGCAACCCTGCGGCGCGGAATGACTCGAGGGTCGGATCGGTGAACAGCGACACCGAGGCGGGCGCCTTCAGGTGCTCGGCGAAGTTCTTTGCGTGCGCGGGCGACCCGCTGCCGACGAACGACAGCTTCGCGCCCTTCTTTTCGATCTCGTCTACGTGCCCCCGAACCTCGGCGGCTTCCTCACGGCACATGATTCACCCAAAGTGCCGCAGGAAGACGAGCACCGCGGGCCGGTCCTTCCACGCGTCGGCAAGCTTCGCCGGGCGCCCTTCGATGTCCTGCACCACCACGTCGGCGAGTTCCATTCGGCGGAGATAGCACAGGCGAGGGCACGACGCGGCGCGGGCCGCCGGGCGACGCTCAACCCGCTGCAACGGGTCGCCGGCCGGGGGCACATGCTCGCGCGCGGCTTCAGACACGGTCGCCGCCCGGGGCCC
>DASXHM010000367.1:0-7383 GCA_036488495.1 Myxococcales bacterium
CTGGTGCGTGCGCCTGCAACCTCTCCTGAGTCACGCGAAACTCGTTCAGCGCACGAGCTCGTTCACGCTGCGAGATGCTGTCAGCCAATCAGGTCGCTCCGCGATAGCAAGATCAGCCACTCAGCAAAGTCCGGGTCGCGCGGCAATTGACCGGTACGCGCCTGTGTTACCACCGCTTCGTCTGTCAGGTTATGGAAGCGCCGCAGAGCCTCAAGCCGCTGCTCGCGCTCGGCTATAGCGAGTCTCATCGAATCCGGCTTTTTACGCCAAACACTAGCTCCGATCCAACTCGCAATGTTCGGCGAAAGTGCAAATAATCGCTCCCACGATTGCAATGTCAGCACCAGCGCAGTCGCTCGGCGCCTAGAGAATACCGACCGATCTAAATCCCATTGCAAGAAATCCTCATTGGACCAGGACTCGAAGCCCCACATTATTAACAGCTCGTCCGTTGTTACGCACGTAACCAAAGAGGCCGCGGACGGGACTTCAAACGCGACGCACGCTTCGCCGATCTCACGCACGTACGAGAGCAGTTGCTGCGATGCCTCATGTGGAGACACGACGACGTATGCGCGCCATTCATTCTCACCGGCGTAGTCCGCAAACCGGTACGCAAAATCGGGCAGCGCCTGAGCAGCGAGATCCATCGCTATGCGGCTATCTTGTCGAGGAGCGGCGAAATACACGGATGCACGCTGAATCGCGGCCGTGGGCCGGAGTATTGTAGGATGCGGCGTGTCGCTATCAACGCAAAGTCACTCTCGACAGAAGGTACGAACGAATCGGTCGCTTTCACACCTTTAAGCGCGTTCAGTTCTCTTGAGGAAAGCCCAACCACCATGGATCGGCCGAAAGCGTCTGCGGCCCGCTCGACGTGTGCGGCGTCTATGGTGTTCGCCCCCCCTGCGTAAGCTTCTTCAACAGCAAAGCGCGACAATGAGATGAGATCTCGCAGAACGCCGCCGCTCACGGTGACCAATGTGTTGAGCGCATCGTCCGGAAGAACATCAGACGCTATCCTTCGCCGTACGACCTGAACAAGGAACGACCGCCCTTTCTCGTCGCGCACAACGTCGACAGGTGACTGGACGTGAACACGCTCGAACCTATCCGCGTACATCCTGCCGAAGCCACCAAGGGAACGGAGCGGACCGACCATCACTAAACCTACTTTCAACGCCATCAGAACAGCCATGTCCTGCTCGACGAGCGTGCTGAAGGAGGCAAAATGCGAAACACGATCCAGAGAGTCGACGAGAAACACAATGCGACGTGTACCTCCTAAGGCTTTGACCAAGGACGCGAATCTGTCCACGGTATAGCTCGGAATATCCGTCCATTCC
Organism: Myxococcales bacterium; assembly: GCA_036488495.1. Classification (GTDB taxonomy): domain Bacteria; phylum Myxococcota; class Myxococcia; order Myxococcales; family 40CM-4-68-19; genus 40CM-4-68-19. The sequence continues at coordinate 1,347 of DASXHM010000367.1, forward strand.
GGTTGAGGTGGCGACAAGACACCGGGTATGCGGACGTAACCGTCGTCAGGAGGTGACTCGAATTCGGCGATGTGCCTCTCGTATCCCCGCGCCCACTTCCGAAAATGCTCGGCGGCGGGCGCAATTGTCGGGATGGAGGAAAAATCGACCGAACTCATCAATTCTAGTCCGACAAGCGCTAACAGGCTTCCAGCTTCCACTTTTCCTAAATCCTGATGCTCGCTAGCATCGACATACATCGGGATTATGTCGGGGATCTCACGAAGTCTGTGCGCGATCATCAATAGTTGTGTCGTCTTACCCGCGCCGACTGACCCGACAATTAGATGTCGCGTGGAGGCGTCGAGTTCAAGGCTCGACGCGATCGTTGAGGCCAAGGCGTTAGGGGGCTCCACGTATAAGCCCTGCTCGATTGACCCTCCAGGCGGTGCGGACGCGGAGAGCCGCGCCATGTACTGGCGAAATTTGTGACGTCGATCCTGACCGGTCATAAGCGGCCTCGCGCAAAAAGTCGCATCGGGTGCATTCTATGACGGTCCGCTCTCGAAGTCAGCACGATGTCGAGGTACTCAAGGTCGCTGCCTTTTGCCCCACGGCGGCGGAGTGGCGGTGGCGCCGTTTTCCGGCCACGAATGGCGCGGATACTTGCGCATCAGCTCGCGGCGCACTGCCGGGTAGTGGCGCTGCCAGAAGCCGGCGAGGTCCTGGGTGATCTGTTGGGCGCGGCCGTTCGGGGCCAAGAGATGCAGCGTCAGGGGGACGCGGCCGTCGCAGATGGAAGGGCCGCGGGCGGCGCCGAAGAAGTCCTGCAGGCGCGAGTGGATGGCCGGCGGCTGGCCGAGGATGTACTCGACACGGACCTTGCGGCTGTTCGCGAGCGCCACCTGCTCGGGGACAAGCCGGTCCAGGACTGCGCGGGTGCGGCCGTCGAGGAGCTGGAGATCTGCCGCGCGCAAATCCGCGAGCGACACGAACCCCGCCGCCGCTTCCCTCAGCGCCCGCTGCACGTCCAGCTCGGGCAGGTCCGGCGCGTACGGCCGCGCCAGCGCGAGACGCGCTTGCAGGCGCGCGACGTCATCGGCATCCGGAATCCCCTGCGCATGCTCGAGCAAGAGCTGCGCGGCTTCCGGCGAAGGTTGCGCCGGCTTGCGCGATTCTTCCAGGACGAGCTTCTCGTACAAGAGCCGGCTGGTGGTCTCCACCCGCTCGCGCGACGGCTCCCAGACGAGCTGCGTCTCTTCGCGCAAGAAATCCGGCTGCAGGTCGAGCAGCCAATCCACCTCGATGGCGCTGGCCAGCCGGACGATGGCGCGGGTTCGTCCCGCCTCACGGCGCTCTTCGGCATCGACCGCCACCATCAGCTCGGCCTCGCGCACCGCGCTCTCTCGCGCGAGCTGGGCGGCACCGCCGGCGGCGAGCAGCACTTCGGAAGCACCGCGCCGCTTCGCCACCCGATCCGGGAAGCCGGCCAGCACGGAGACCAGCAACGCTTCATCGCGGCTGGCTGCGCCGTTGCCAGTCGTCGGTTTTCCGCTCGGGCCCTGAAAGCCGCCGCGCTCGGCCGATGCCGGCGCAGCCTTTCCGCTGCCGAAGATGCGCAGGAGCTGGTCGCGCGCCTGCTCCACCCGCCGCGCTGTCTGCGCATCGACTCCGCGCCGCGAGCGCAGCGCATCGAAGAGCTCGAGCACGTCCGACGGGCCGGTGGGCGCTTCCCGATCACGGCGCAGATCGCGCTCGTTCAACAGCGCAGCCACCGCACAGCCTTCGGCGGCAAACCCGCGCCGCGCAGCTTCCATCAACAGCCGCGAGAGGCGCGGATGCAGCGGAAAGCGCGCGCACTCGCGGCCAAGCACGGTGGCAGCGCCACCCGGCTCGACGAGCCCCAGCCGCGAGAGCAGCTCCTGCGCGGTCTGCATCGAGGCTGGCGGCGGCGGATCCAGCCACGACAGCCGCTCCGGATCGATGCCAGCAGCGCGCAGCTCCAAAACCGTCCCCGCCAGATCCAGCCGCTCGATCTCCGGCGCGTGATGCTCGGGGCGCGAGTCGAAGTCGTGCTTCGTGTACAGCCGCAGCGCGCGGCCCGGAGCGGTGCGCCCGGCGCGTCCGGCCCGCTGCGTGGCAGACGCCCGGCTGATCTTCGCCACCTGCAACGACGGCAGCCCCGACCATGCGGAATGCCCGGCGATGCGCGCGAGGCCCGAGTCGACCACTGCCGTGACTCCCGGCACCGTCACGCTGGTTTCGGCGACGTTGGTGCTGAGGATGACCTTGCGGCGGCGCGCGGGAGTCAGCGCGCGGTCCTGCTCGTCGGCAGGCAAGTCGCCGTGCAACGGCAAGAGCAACAGATCCCGCGCGGCCGCGATCTCGGCGCAGGCCTGCGTCGCATGGCGGATTTCGGCGGCGCCGGGCAGGAACACCAGCACATCGCCTTCCGTCCCGGGCACGGTCAGCTTGCGCACGGCGGCCGACACCTGATCGCCCAGCCGGCGGTCGTCGGGCTTGTCAAGATGCTCGATCTCGACCGGAAAGCGCCGGCCTTCGCTGCGCAGCGTGACCGCGCCCAGGTGTTCCGCGAGCGGCGCGGCATCGAGCGTCGCGGACATCACCACGAGCTTCACCCGCGGCAACAGCCGCTGCGCGAGCGCGAACGTCAGATCGCCCGGCAGATGCCGCTCGTGGAATTCGTCGAGCACCAGCGCCGAGACTCCCGCAAGCTTCGGATCGGCGAGCAGCCTGCGCGCGAGAATCCCTTCGGTCACGAAGCGGAGCCGAGTCCGGGCGGAAGCAACTTCGTCGAAGCGCACCTGGTAGCCGACCGTCTCGCCGACCCGTTCGCCCAGCTCGAAGGCCACCCGCATCGCTGCCGCGCGGGCCGCGATGCGCCTCGGCTCGAGCACGATCACTTCGCCCGGAACGAGCGCGAGCAAGGCCGGCGGAACCCGCGTTGTCTTGCCGGCGCCGGGTGGCGCTTCCAGGACGACGGCGGGGTCGCTCCGCAGGACTTCGAGAAGCCGCGGCAGCACTTCGTCGATGGGCAACGCTTCCTTCACGCGCGTCGTTCTATAACGGGCGCATGAAAAGCTTGGCAGAGACGTACAAGCCGGACTCGCGCTGCTTCGGCTGCGGCCCTGCGAATGAGAAGGGCCTCAAGCTGCGCAGCTTTCCGGAAGGCGATGGCTGCGTGGCCGAATTCCGCGGCGAGCCGCACCACGAAGCATTCCCTGGCGTGTTGAACGGCGGCATCATCGGCACCCTCTTCGACTGCCACAGCGCCTGGACCGCCACCTGGGTGCTTCATCGCGCCGCGCCCGGCAAGCCGCTGCCGGCGGTCGTCACCGCGGACTTTCACGTCACCCTGCGCAGGCCGACTCCCTCGCGCGAGCCGGTCACGCTGCGCGCGAAGGTTGCGGAGCAGGGGCAGGATTGGGCAATCGTCGAGGCGACTCTTGAAGCGGGCGGAAAAGTGTGCGCGACCTGCCGCGGCAAGTTCGTGGCGGTGAAGGAAGGGCACCCCGCCTTCTCACGAGCTAGCTGAAGTGTATTTGCCGATCGACAAACGCCAGACGAGGCGCGCAAAAGCCGCGAACCCAAGCGTGCTCGCGAGCGCGCCCAACGCCACCCCGGACGACAGCTTCCCGAGGAGCGCGAGCGCGGGATAAGTGGTCATCAGCGCGAGCGGCAGGAAGTAGGTGAAGATGATCGCCAGCGCTCCGCGAAAGACGCTCACCGGCCAGCGCGCCACGTCGAAGATCGATTGAAACAGATAGAGCAAGTTGTCGACGCGTACGGCGATGAACGCGATCGAAACCACGATGATGGCAATCGAATAGAGGACCAGGAGCGCTGCGAGCAAGAGCGCCAGGGCGAGCGCCACCTGCGACAGCGACGGATGATGCCCGATCTTGCGGAACGCGTAGCCGAAGATGACGAACGCGCCGAAGACGTCGATGATGCGCGCGGGCTCGATCTTGGCCAGCGAGACGAGCAATTGCGCGTCGACCGGTTTCAACAAGACGAAATCGAGCGTGCCCTTGCGGACGTGCTCGACGACGTTGATGAGCGACGGGCTGATCGCTCCTTCGAGAAACCCTTTCAAGCCGACGAACCACCCGAGGACGAGGAGCATCTCGGGGAAGGTCCAGCCGGCAACCTCGGGCCGCGCGCCAAACACCACCAGGATCGGCACCAGCGTGACACCCATCCACAGAATGGCCAGAAGGCCGTCGACGATGAAGTCGAGCCGGTACTGCAGCGCCAGCGCGACCGACGCGTGAAGCTGCGCGCGAACCACTGCCAGGAGCCGCTTCATCCGCCGTACGCCGCGTAACGCCGCAGGCCAGCGCGCCAGACCAGTCGAGTGGCGAGCAAGGCAAAGCCGCAGTACGCCCATTGCGCGCAGAGCAAGAAGAGCGCCTGGGCGCCGTGCGTCTTTCCCAACGCCAGCTCGACGGGAAAGGAGAGCTGAAAACGGAACGGCAGGACGAACGCGACGTTGCGCACTGCCTCGGGAAACAAATCCAAGGGAATGAGATAACCGGAAAGGACGGCCGAGATACCGAGCCAGGCGTCGAAAAGGCTCGACGCGCTCTCGAACCAGAGCCCCAGCGTGCCAATCAACGACATGACCAGAAACGTCAGCAGCCAGGATCCGAACAGCGCGGCCGCGAACAACAGCCAGGACAGCGGGTCGTGCGAGAGCTGGCCGCGCATTCCATACAAAAGGATTGAAACCACCGGAATGGCGATGATCCCGCGCAGCGGCACCGCCGCCAGGTTCTCGGCGCTGTAGGCAATCAGCGGATTGATGGGGCGCAAGAGCCGCAAGGCGAGGGTGCCCTGGCGAATTTCCATCGTCATCTCCCACACCACCCACGAGCCGGTGAGGAGCCGCACGAGGAGCGCGCTCAGGTAATAAGCGGCAAAGCCTTTCTGGCTGTACGGGCCGACCGGGCCCGAGCGCGCGACCGCCGTCCACAGCGCCAGCATCACGAGCGGCATGTTGGTGGCGAACATCCAGATCAGCATCTCGGCGCGATAGGCGACCGCGCCGGCGAAACCGGTCTTGAGGAGCTGCGGATAGGCGCGCAGGACGTGCCGGACGCCGCGGGTCACGCGTTCGCGCCCGGCCGCCAGTTCGTCGCTCACGCGGCGCGCCCCTGGGCAAACAAATCGCGCATCACTTCTTCGAGGGGCGGGTCCTCGACGGACAAATCCCGCAGCGGCAACGTCGCCAGCGCCCGCGACACCGCCGACTGCAGCGCTGCTTGCGACACCTGCACCACCGCCTCGGCGTCGCGGTGGTCGATGAGCGTTCCGCCGAGCGCGTCCAGATCGCGCTTCTCCACGGGCTTCAAGAGCCGCAAGACGAGCCGCTTGTCCGGCCGCACCCGCTGCACCAATTCGGGGAGCCCGCCGTCGTAGATGAGCTTGCCTTTGTCGATGACCATCACCCGCGGGCAGAGCGCGGCCACGTCTTCCATGTAATGGCTGGTCAACAGCACTGTCGCCCCGAAGCGCTGGTTGTAGGCCCGGACGAAGTCGCGCACCGTCACCTGCATCGAGACGTCGAGGCCGATGGTGGGCTCGTCCAAGAACAGCACCTTCGGCCGGTGGAGCAGCGCAACCGCGAGCTCGCACTTCATCCGCTCTCCGAGCGAGAGCTGGCGGGTCGGCTTGTTCAAGAGCGGAGCGAGATCGAGGAGCTGGGTCAGCTCGGCCACCGTTTCGTCGTACTGGCCTTTGGGAATGTCGTAGATGGCGCGGTTGAGCAGGAACGTCTCGGACGGCGGCAGGTCCCAGAGGAGCTGCTGCTTCTGTCCCATCACCAGCGTGATCTGCTGCAGAAAGGCGCGGGTGCGGACGCGCGGCTCGTGGCCAAGAACCGAGACTTCGCCGCCGGTCGGGTGCAAGAGGCCGGACAGCACCTTGAGCGTGGTGGTCTTGCCGGCGCCGTTCGGGCCCAAAAAGCCGACCCGCTCGCCCGGCTCGATGGAGAAACTCACCTCGTCGACGGCCTTCACCTCTTCGTAGGTGCGAT
>DASXHM010000395.1:0-9520 GCA_036488495.1 Myxococcales bacterium
CCTCCTTCGATCCAATGCTGGATCATCGCGGCGGAAAGGAAGGCGGGAACGGCGATGAAGAGCCCCGCGCGCATGCGACCGAGCATGCTGACCTTCATTCCCATCCGCTCCAGCGCCGGATAGACGACATAGGAAAAGAGGGGCACCAGGATGAGGATCAGGATGGCGTTCAACGCCTCCATCTGCGCCGACTTCATCTCCCAGCCAAAGACGTTGCGGTTCATCGCCTCCGCCTGGTTGAACCAGGACGAGCCGTATTGGAAATAAAGCGCCCAGAAGGCGACGATGGGCAGGTAGACGAGGGCGATGCGGAAGACCGCGCGCATGCCTTCGAAGGCTTCTTCGCCGTGCTTTTCCCGCGCCGCTGCGGGGCCGGCGCTGAGCCGCGTGGCAAGCACCGCGCCGAAAGTGTTGGGATCGCGCCCGACGGGCGGGTGTCGCACGTAGGTCTTGCGGCCGGCGAGGAAGATGACGAGCGACAGCGCCATCAGGATGCCGGGAACGCCGAATCCCCAGGCGACGGCGGAGCTCGCGCAGAGGCCGCCGCAGCCGGCCAGAAGCCACGGGGTAATCACCTGCGAGAACGCCGAGCCGATGTTGATGGCGATGTAGAACAAGGAATAGACGCGGTCGAGCAGGTGCGTCTGGCCTTCCTTGAATTGATCGCCGACGAAGGCCGACAGGTTGGGTTTGATGCCCGCTTGTCCGATGACGATGAAGGTGAGCCCGAGATACAGCGCAACCAAGGCGAGGCCCGGAGCCAGATCCGCGCCGGCGAGGATGGCGTGGCCGAGCACGTACCCGTAGGACAGCCAGAGGATGGTCTTGTATCTGCCCCAGAAGCGATCGCTGACCCAGCCGCCGACGACGGTCGCGGCGTAGGCGGCGGCGACGAACCAGTGGAACAGCGCCTCCGCGCGCGGCTCGGAAAAGCCCAGGTTCGACTGCATGTAGGGGACGAGGATGGTGCTCATCCCGTAGAAGCTGAACCGCTCGCAGGCCTCGTTGCCGACGATGTATTTGACGGACCTGGGAAAGCGCTCGCGCGCAGGGCCGGGGTCCTGAGCCGCTACGCGCTCACCAGCCACACTGCTGCCCCTTGTTCTCTTCCTTGAGCCACGCTTGCAACGGTTGGAAGTATTCGACCAAGGCCGAGGCATCCATCTGCCTCTTGCCGGTCATCGCTTCCAATGCGTCGGGCCAGGGCTTGGAAGCGCCGAGCGACAGCATCTTCCAGAGGCGCGCTCCCGCCTCCTTGCTGCCGTAGAAGTTGCATTCATGGAGCGGGCCTTTGTGCCCGGCCGCCTCGCACATCGAACGATAGAATTGGAATTGGAGGATGCGGGCGAGGAAGTAGCGCATGTATGGCGTGTTGCTCGCGATGTGGTACTTCGCAGCCGGGTCGAATTCGCTCTCGTCGCGGTTCATGGGCGGGGCGATACCCTGATACTTCTGCCGCAAGGACCACCACGATTTGTTGTAATCGGCGGGCGCGATCTTTCCCGAAAAAACGTCCCAACGCCATTGGTCGATGACCTTGCCGAAAGGCAAGAACGCGACCTTGCTCAAGGCGTCCTTGAGCTGCACGTCGATGAGCGCCTTCTGGTCGTGCGGGACCGAAGGGACGAGACCCAACTGCTTGAGGTAGGCGGGCGTCATCGAGAGCACGAGCGAGTCGCCGATGGCCTCGTGGAAGCCGTCGTTGGCGCCGTTCTGGAAGAGGTAGGGCAGCTTGTAATAGGCGTGGAAGTAATAGTCGTGGCCGAGCTCGTGGTGGAGCGTCTCCAGATCTTCCTCGCGGGCCGGCGTGGGAATGCAGACCTTCACCCGCAAATCATCGTCGTACTGCACGTCCCAGGCGCTGGCGTGGCAGACCACCTCGCGGTCGCGGGGCTTCGTAAATTGCGAGCGCTCCCAGAACGTGTCGGGCAGCTTGTCGAGGCCGAGCGAGGTGAAGAACGCCTCAGCGGTGCGGACGACCCGCCGGGCGTCCCACTTCTGTGCCGCGAGCGCGCCCTGCACGTCGAGGTTGGCGGCGTTCTTGTACGGCTCGACCAAGGGATAGATGTTGTTCCATTCCTGCGCCCACATGTTGCCAAGGAGGTGCGCGGGGATGGGCTTTCCATCCGGGACCTTGTCCTTGCCGTAGTGCTTCTGCAGTTGCGCGCGGACGTAGCAGTGGAGGTCGTCGTAGAGCGGCTTCACCTGCTGCCACAGCCGGTCGGTCTCCTTCTCGAACGCCTCGGGCGGCATGTCGTAGTTGGCGCGCCACATGTCGCCCATGTTGGCGAAGCCCGCGCCCCGGGCACCCTCGTTCTGCAATTCGACGAAGCGCGGATAGGACTTGCGCTGCGGCTTCGCGGTGTCGTGCCAGGAAGTCCAGGCGTCGAGCAGCGCATCGTAGTCGCGGCTCTGGTCGACGACCTTCTCCAGCTCTTCCAGATCGCGCCCCTTGCTGTCTTTGGCGCGGCCGTAAAACCCCTCCATCTTGGACGCGATGGTGGTCATCTCCAGTCGATCCTTCGGGTCGTCGATGATCGGGCTTCCGACGCGCAGGAGGTACAGCATCCGCTCCGTCTCGGGATCGAGCTTGAGATCCTTGAACTTGCGGGCGGCCTTCGCCGCATCGCTCAGCGCGGCGAAGTTGCGATCTTCGGCGGCGGCCGCGTTCCGCTCGGTGTCGTCGGTGATGAAGGTGCTCTTGATCCACTCCGCCGTCGAGGCCTCCACGCCCGTCTTGAGCAGATCGCGGTTGATCCTGGCGACGAACGCGCGGGCGTCGTCCTCCGTCGGCTCCTGCGCGGACTTTTCGGCGGCGGCAGGAGGCGGCGCGGAGGCGGACGGATGCTGGCACGCGCAGAGCGCGATGAAGGCGAGGGGCAAGGCACTTTTCATAGGGCGCGCAGTATCGGGAATGCACAGCGGTTCGGCAAGCATTCGGCCGCCGCGGGGCGCGCCGTCAGCGGCCGAGCACCGGCCACGCCGCAGAGCGGAAGATCCGCGCCACCTGCGCCGGTGCGCGCTCGCGAGCCGGGGTTGCCCGCAGGGCTTTGTCCGGCGGCGAATCGGCGGGACGGAAGACGACGTCGGTGCGGTGGTCCGGGCTCGTAACCACGAAGATTGGTGTGAACACGTTGCCCGCGTGGACGAGGCCCATGTAATCGCCGAGGAAGAAGCCTTCGTCGTTGGGCGCCGTTTCGATGTCGAACCCTTCGCTGAGCCGCGCCTCGGTGAAGGTCTGGCCGAGATCGTCGGAGGTCGCGAGCCAGCGCGCAACGCGCAAGCCGGTGGGCACGCCGATGTCGTCGCGGGTGTCGTAATAGCTGACTCCGACCACGCCGCCTTCCGCGCTCACCGCCGGAGTGAAGGCCTGCACGCCGGCCGGTTCGGGCAGTTGCAACGGCTGCGTCCAGGTGACGCCGCCATCGTCGGAGCGCACCAACGCCACCGCCGCAAGCTGCTCGCTGCTCGTGTCGCCCCACGCGACCCACAGCGCCCCGGTCGCCGGATCGACTGCGACCGCGGGCACGATGTCGCCGGTCCGGGCGAACTTCTGCGTCTTCAGATCCTCGACCTCGGTCGGTCGTTCGGCGGTGATGGCGATGGGGTCGCTCCAGGTGCCGCCGTGATCGTCCGAGACCTGCGCCTGCAGCGAGAAGGTGACGGCGACGCTGTCGACGAAGGTGAAGACGTTGACGAGCCGCCCTCCGGGCAGGACCGCGATCTGGTTGCCGATGCCCTGGAACGAGGGACCGGTCTGGGCGATGATCCGCGGCGGCTCCCAACTCAGTCCTCCGTCGATCGATCGCGTGAACCAGTTCGGCGCGGGCGTGGTCGGGTCGTTGGTGTCGCCGTTGAACCGGTCCCACACGGCGTAGACGAAACGCGCGTCGTTCGGGTCGGCGGTGATGGTTTCCTTGTCCATGAAGAACTGCTCCGAAGTGTCCGCCTGCAGCGCGATCGGCGTGCTCCAGGTTCGTCCGCCGTCGGTGGAGCGCGCGGCGAGCATGCTCTTCGCGGGGCCGAACCCGTCGAGGCCGAGCGCGATGATGTGCACCGTCCCGTCCGGCCCGATACTGACCCAAGGGTCGGTCGCGCGGGCCAGGCTGCCGCCGGTGCAGGCGCTGAACGGCAGCGTCGTCCGCTTCCAGGTGTGGCCGCCGTCGAAGCTGCAGGACGCGATCACCGCCGCCGCGCCGCCGTTCGCGATCCGGTCCTGCTGGAACGCGGCGCAGAAGTGCTGCGGGTCGCGCGGGTCGGCTGCAATGGCCGGTTCGACGGCCGTTCCCGGGAAGATCGGAACTTCGACATTGAATTGCACCGGACCCGGAACGCACCCGGCCGGGAGCTCGGTCGCGTCGGTCACGAAGACGAGGCCGGGCTGATCGAACCGGGGCGGCCCCGAATCGCCGCAGGCGACGGCGAGCGCGAGCAGAAGGCAGCTTTGCCGCATCTCACGAGCGTACCGCGGGTGCTAGAACGTTCGCCATGCCCACCGGGACGGATGGTGTCGTCACCGACTTCGAACACCGCATGACCTACGGCGGCTACCTGCAGCTTCACAAGCTGCTCGCCGCCCAGCTTCCCTTGAGCGAGCCGCCCCACCACGACGAATTGCTCTTCATCATCCAGCACCAGACGAGCGAATTGTGGTTCAAGCTCATCCTCCACGAGCTCCGCGCCGCCGTCGGCTACGTCCGCAACGACAATCTGTCGCCGACCTTCAAGATCCTCTCGCGGGTGAAGCACATCCAGGCGCAGCTCTCGTCGCAGTGGGCGGTGCTCGAGACCCTGACGCCGACCGAATACGGCGAGTTCCGGCACGTGCTCGGACCGGCGAGCGGCTTTCAGTCGCTGCAGCACCGGCTGATCGAGTTCATGCTCGGCAACAAGGACGGCCGGATGCTGGCGGTGCACTCGCAGGATCCGGCGGCGCACGCGGAGCTGAAGGCCGCCTTGGAGGCGCCGACCCTCTACGACGAATTCCTTCGTCACCTGGCGCGGCGCGGGAAACCCATTCCCCGCGGCGTCCTCGAGCGCGACGTGACCCTGCAGCACCGAAGCGACGATGGGGTGCGCGCGGTCATCCGCGACATCTACGAGCACCCGCAGCGCAACTGGGACGCGTACGAGATGTGCGAGAAGCTCATCGACGTCGACGAGGCGCTCTCGCTGTGGCGCTTCCGCCACGTCAAGGTGGTCCAGCGGATCATCGGCTGGAAGCGCGGCACCGGCGGGACGAGCGGGGTGGACTACTTGAAGAAGCTCACCGACGTGCTGCTGTTTCCGGACTTGTGGGACGTGCGGACGGAGCTGAAAGGATGAACTACGAGAAGATGCGGGCGGACGACGCGGCGATGGTGGCGCAGCTCGCGACGCAGCTCGGGTATCCCTGCACGGCGGAAGAGGTCCGGCCGCGCATCGAGGCCATTTCCGCCTTGGCCGACGAGCAGCTTCGGGTTGCGCGCCACGACGGCCGCGCCATCGGCTACATCCACTTTCTCCTTCGCCGCGGAATCAGCGGAGCGCCACGGGTGGAGATCGCGCAGGTGGTTGTGGAAGAGGCGATGCGCGGCCGGGGAATCGGGCGGACGCTGTTGCTCCTTGCGGAAGACTGGGCGCGGGAGCGCGGCGTCCGGAAGATGAAGCTCGCCTCCCGGGCGACGCGACCGGATGCGCATCGGCTGTATCTCAAGCTCGGCTATACGATTGTGAAGACCAGCCACTTCTTCGAGAAGCCGCTCTAGCCGGCGGCTGTTCTCGGCTACGCCGAGATGCGCCGCATGCTGCAACCGCGCCGGACGATCGACACCAGCGACTCGATGTCGAACGGCTTCTGCAGCGCCGCGAAGGCGCCGGGGATGCGGGTGGTCGAATCGCCGGTGCAGACGATGACCGGGACGTCCGCGAAGCGCGCATCTTCGCGGAGCATGCGCTCGAAGTCGCGCCCGTCCATGGTCGGCATGAACAGGTCGACGAGGATCACGTCCGCGGCGAAGCCGCCGCTCCGGAGCAAGTCGAGCGCCTCCTGGCCGTTTGCCGCCCCTCGGGCGTCGTAGCCCTCGAAGACCAAGACCTCGATCATCGCTTCGCGAGAATCCTGGTCGTCTTCGACGACGAGCACCGCGCAGTCGGGCATGGGTTTCTCCGGGTGAGGGGCAACCATAGGCGAAGGGGCCGGCTCGACGCACCCGTTCTTCGGAAATTCGCGCACGCCTGAAGGGCAGCCGTTCGGGCTGCCCTACGCTCGTCCAGCGCGCCGCAGCTCTTCTCCCAGCCGGTAGACGTCCTCAAACGAGTTGTACGAGGGCACCGGCGTAATCCGCACCACGTCCGGCGGCCGGTAGTCGACGATCACGCCGCGGTCGTGCAGCTTCGTCACCATCGCCTTGCTGCCTCGCAAGGCGAGCATCGCGCCGCGCTCTTTCGGCGTCGTCACTTCGAAGCCCAGCTCGTGCAGGACGAATTCCAGATAGCCGGTCAGCTTGTCGCGCTTCTGCGAGAGCGCCTTCATTCCTGCTTTCTCGAACAGCTCCATCGAAGCGCGGAGCGCCGCCATCTGCAGCACCGGCGGATTGGAGAGCTGCCAGGCTTCCGCGCCGTGGTTCGGGGAAAACTCGCGCGCCATCTCGAAGCGGCGGACCTTGTCGTGGCCCCACCAGCCTTCGAAGCGCGGCAGGGCGGCGTTGGCGTGGCGCTCGTGGACGAAGATGCCGCCCGGACCACCCGGTCCGGCGTTCAAATACTTGTACGAGCACCAGGCGGCGAAGTCGGGGCCGTCGTCGTGGAGCGACAATTCGAGGTTGCCGATGCCGTGCGCGAGGTCGAGGCCGATGGCGCAGCCGCTCGCCTTCGCGGCTGCAATCAGCGGCTTGATTTCGTATGCCCGGCCGGTCAGGTAATTCGGAGTGCCGATCAGCGCGAGCGCGATCTCCTCGCCCCGCTCGCGCAGCGTTTGCAGCGGTTCTTCCGTCTCCAGCACCGCGTCCGGATACCCGTGGAACCGCGCTTGCGACGACACCGCGTATTGATCGGAGGGAAACGCGCCCTTCTCGATGAGCAGGTATTTGCGCCTTCCCGACGGCCGGTAGAACGACACCATCAAGAGGTGCAGGTTCACCGAGAGCGAGTTCATCACCACCACTTCGTGCGGCAATGCGCCGGCGAGGCGCGCCATCGGCGCGGTGAACAGCTCGTGGTAGCGGACCCAGGGGTTTCTCGAGGCAAAGTGCCCCTCGACCGCGAGCCGCTTCCACTCGTCGAGCTCGGCTTCGACATACTCGCGCGCGCGCCGCGGCTGTAACCCGAGCGAATGACCGGCGAAGTAGAGCGTGCCCGACTCGGGAAAGAGGTACTCCTCGCGGAGCCAGCGAAGCTCGTCGGCGGCGTCCTGCGAGCGGGCAAAGGAAAGCGAATTCTCGAAGGTCATGGCGCCGTTCTGTACGCCGTCGCGCGAGGGGCGTCGAGCGCCGCGCCGCGCGGTCCAAACGAGCGACGGGGCGGAAGGCTTTCGCCGCTCCGCCCCGTCACCACTTCGTTTGCGGCTTGGAGCGGCCTTACAGCGTCTTGCCGCCGCCGCCCGTTCCGCCGCCACCGGTTCCGCCACCGCCACCGCCCGTTCCGCCGCCACCGGTTCCGCCACCACCGCCGCCGGCCGCCCCGCCGCCGCCACCGCCCGTCGCAGTGCCACCGCCGCCGCCGGCCGCAGCCGTGAACGTTGCGGTCGTCTGCAGCGCGTCGTTGACGGTCAGCGTGCAAGTCGCGGCCGTGCCGCTGCACGCGCCCGTCCAGCCGGTGAAGACCCAGTTGCTGGCCGGCTTCTCGGTGAGGGTCACGACCGTGCCGGCCGCGACTGCGGTGGCGCAGGTGCTGCCGCAGGTCAGGCCCTTCACCGATCCGGAGATCGTCCCGGTACCGACCTTGACGATGCTCACCGACGGCACCGCCACGTTGGTGGCTTCGTTCTGCGCGTTGAGGAGGACGCCCACTTCGCCGGCCGACGGCAAAGAGCAGGTGCCGTCCGCGCAAAGCGCTTCGTGGGTGGCCGGGTCATAGGTGCCGGTGAAGGCGTACGTCTCGTAGCGGCGGAGCACCGAGTGCGAGGTGAGGCCGATGGGGCCGCCGTTGACGAGCTTGCCGCGCTGCTTGCTGTTGGTCGGCGGGCTCGCCTGGACCAGCGTCAGCTCCGATTCCACTTCGGCTGCATCCTGCGGAACCAGCGTGCTGTCCGAGCGCAGTTCGTCGAGCGTCACCGCGCGGTTGATCTCGGTCTTGAACACCTTGACCCAGAACGCGTCGCCATATTGGAAGTTCGCCGGGACCGGCAGGTCGATCTCCTGCGTCAGCACCGGCGGATCGTTCGCGGTCGCGCCCGGCGTGATCAAGCTGATCGGAGAAGGAACGAAGAGCCCGTCGGCTCCGTGGATCAGCGTGCCCGGGTTCGCGGCATCCTCGATCAGCCAGTGGAAGGTCTCTCCGCGGGGATGCGCGCTCGCGGCGAGGTGGACGCCGAAGTGATCGCAGCCGGCCTGGTAGTAGGCCGCGGTCACCATGTAGCAGTTGCCGGCGAAGAAGCTGCTGCCGGGTTGGACGGGAATGGTGCTGCCGGACCAGGTGGCCGTGGCGGGATCGTACGTGCTCAAATAGCGGACCAGCACCGCGCCTGTGATGTCCACGGCGACCGGCATTCCGTACTTGTTCCCGCTCCAATAGGAGGCGATGTCGGCGGAGGTGATGCCGTCGATCTGGATCTCGAACCCGTGCGTGTCCTTCCCTTCGAAGTTGCCGGCGTCGAAGTTGCTGAGATAACCGCTGACCACGACCGACTGCGCAGACGCGGCGCGCGGCGAAAGGCAAAACAGAAGCGTTGCCAGGGCGGGCACGAGCCCGCGCCGGCACCAGAGGGAAACGAGCATGATGTGCTTCTCCTGTCGCGGACGCGGGCTGCGGTGGGGGGAAGGCGCGTACGGCCGTGCGTGCGTCCGCTTGCTGGAGGGAGACACCGGGCGGATCGTTGATGAGACAACGATTCCATTTCCGACCTTTCACCTGGAAGCCCCACCCGGCCGGTCGTCGCGCGAGCAATCACGACTTAGGTTCGAGGGCGATGGCCTATCGGAAGATGCCCGCCGGACAGTTTCTCAAGAAGCTGTTCCGCCGTTACGTCGACAACGCGGTGGGCGATCGCGCGGCTCACCTCGCCTACTACTTCCTCTTCGCGCTGTTTCCCGCGCTGTTCTTCATCGTCACCCTCGCGGCGTACCTGCCCATCAAGGGCTCCCTCGACCAGTTGGTGCACAGGCTCCAGGGGGTGGTGCCGCACGAGGCGATGCAGATCGTCCAAACGCAGCTCGACGCCTTGGTGACGCAGCAGCGGCCGCACTTCCTCTGGTTCGGGCTCGCGCTTGCGCTGTGGAGCTCTTCGCGCGGGGTGGACGCGGTGCGCACCTCGCTGAACCTTTCTTATGACGTGAAGGAATCGCGTCCCTGGTGGAAGACGCAGGCGCTCGCCATCATCGTC
>DASXHM010000400.1:0-23757 GCA_036488495.1 Myxococcales bacterium
CCGGCCAGCGCCGCCCCGATGGCGCTCGTGATGTGGTCGTACCCCGGCGCGACGTCCGTGGTGAGCGGCCCCAAGACGTAGAACGGCGCCTCGAAACACGCCTCGCGCTCGACCTTCATGTTCATCTCGATCTGGTCCATCGGCACGTGGCCCGGGCCTTCGATCATCACCTGCACGTCGTGCTTCCAGGCTGCCTGCGTGAGGTGGCCGAGCACCTTCAGCTCGGCGAACTGCGCTTCGTCGGAGGCGTCGGCGAGGCAACCCGGCCGCAGCGAGTCGCCGAGCGAGAAGCTGACGTCGTACTTCTTGAAGATCTCGCAGAGCTGTTCGTAGTGGGTGAACCAGGGATTTTCCTTCCCGGTCGCCATCATCCACTGCGCCATCAAGGCGCCGCCCCGCGAGACGATGCCGGTGATGCGGTGCTGCGCGAGCGGCAAGAAATCGCGCAGGATGCCGGCGTGGATGGTCATGTAATCCACGCCCTGCTGCGCCTGCTCCTCGACGACGTCGAGCAGATCCTGGGCGGTGAGGCTCTCGATGCGCTTCACCCGCTCGACCGCCTCGTAGATGGGGACCGTCCCAAGCGGCACCGTCGACTTGCGCAAAAGCTGGTTGCGGATCTGCGGGATGTCGCCGCCGGTCGACAGGTCCATGATCGTGTCGGCGCCGTACTTCAGGCAGGAGTCGAGCTTGCGCAATTCCGACGACGCGTCGCCGTCGATCTGGCTGTTGCCGATGTTCGCGTTGATCTTGCACTTCGCCGCGATGCCGATGGCCATCGGCGCAAGCTCCGGGTGATTGACGTTGGCGGGAATGATCATCCGGCCCCGCGCCACTTCGCTGCGGACCAATTCCGCCGGCAGCCGCTCCGCTTTGGCGACGAACGCCATCTCCTCGGTGACGACGCCCGCCTTCGCGAAGTGCATCTGCGACACGTTCCCAAGTCCCCGCCGCTTCTCGACCCACGCTGCGCGCATGATGCCTCCGAGGGCCGGGACACTAATGAGCGGTCACGACCCCGTCAACGCGGGGTTCGCACCGGCGCTTTCCCGGATGGAGTACGATCCGCGCGATTGAACCTGCGCGAGCGCCGCGCCTACGGGCTTCTCTTCGGAGTGCCGCTCGCCGCGGTGGTGCTCTTCGCCGCGCGCTTCGCGACGGCCCTGCCCTTGACCGACGAGTGGTTCTACACCCGCGCCGCGATGGCGATGGATGCCATCGACTTCCTCGCGCCCGGAGGCCTGACGGACGCGGTCTCCGCCTTTCCCACCTGGCACTACGACCACATCGTCTCCTTGCCGTTCCTCATCTACTGGCCGTTCGGCGAGTGCATCGGGTTCGACGCGCGGTTCTTCGTCGGCGCCAGCATCGTCTTGGTGCTCGCCGAGGTGCTGTTGCTCCGCCGCTTCATGATCCGCTCGTGGCTGTGGACCTTCCCCCTCGCGCTCCTGCTCCTGAACCCGGCGCGCTACGTCGAATGGATTTGGGGCTGGATGTACACGGTCGTGCTTTCGCTTGCGCTCCCGCTCGCCGGCCTCTGCGCGCTGTCCACACTGCCCGGGCTCGCGAAGGGACATTTGCGGCGCTGCGTGCTCGCCATCGCGCTGATCCTGGCAGGCCTCCTCTGCAGCGCCGGCGCCTTCTTCGCCTTTCCGGCGGCAGTCGCCTGCGTGCTCCTTCAGCCGCTTCCAAGACCTGCGAAGCTGCGGGTGGCGGCCGCGCTGATCGTCACCGGCGTCGTCGCGTTCGCGCTCTTGACCCACCATGAGGCCATCCACCGGCTTGCCGGAATGCGCGACGTCTGGTTCGTGCTCACCGCTCTGGGCGCTGCGGTGTTGAGCTCGCCGCTCGGGCTGTTGCGTTTCGGCTTCGACGCCCGCAGCGCTCTCGGTGGCATCGCGCTGCTCGCGCTTGTCGCGGCGGTCGCCATCGCGGTCCGGCGGCGCGCGCTCTCGGAGATTGCCGCGCCGCTCGCGGTGGCGTTGTTCGGGCTCCTCTCGCTCGTCCCCATCGCGCTGGCCCGCGATTACCTCGCGAACTACCACCTGCATTACGCGGCCGTCGCGCTCTCTGGCGCCTATGCTACGGCATACGTTCTCTGGCGCAGGCATCCGTCGCCAGCGTCGGTGTCGGTCTTCGGCTTGCTCTGCGCAGTCGTCGGCGCGTCGCTGTCCGGCGCCTTCACCGGCGCGACGCGCGAAGGCCCGGCCTACGGGGCGTACGCACGCGCCGTCGGGCGCTATGCCCACGACCGGCTCGAACATCCGCAGCTCTTGCCGCCGTACCCGGTGGGAGAGTCGCTCGACACCGAGCTCATCCTCTTCCTCTCCGCCGAGCAGAATGCCGTCTTCCGCGACGGCCTGGCTGCGAAAGGCGCGAACAGCGCGAAGGGCGCGAAGCCTCTCGATCCGCGCGCGCGCATTCTCCTCGCCGGAGCACAGCGCCGGCTTCCCCTGCAGATCGACCGCGAGGCCATCCCGGGGGTTTCCCCCCTCATCGTCGTGCTTCCCAAGAGCACCGCCACGCACCACCTGCTCGCCCGGATCGGGGAGTGGCCGCTCGTGCTGCGGCGCCTCTCCCCGGTCGGGGCCGTCGCTCCCTGCGCCGATCCGGCGCTGGCCTGCTTCGGCGGCGTCGTCCTCGGGCGCAAACTTGCGCGCGGTCCGCAGCCGGTGCGCTTCGAGGTGCCTTGAAAGCTACTTGGTGCCCGTCGCCGCAGCCCCGGAGGCAGCGGAGCCCTTCAGCTCCTGCACGAGGCGCTTTGCGCCGTAGATGTGGTCGAGCGCCTCGGTCAAGGCAGCGCTGTCCACCGCCACCGCGCGGTTGACCGTCTCGTCGAAGCCGTACTCGCCGCCGAGCGACTGGATGTTGCCGTCGAAGATGAGCCCGACGATGTGCAGGTCCTTGTCGAAGACCGGCGACCCGGAGTTGCCGCCGATGATGTCGTTCGTCGAGCAGAAGTCGAACGGGGTCGCCATCGCGATGCGCTTCTGGTTCTCCGCCGCAATCCAGCTATCCGGCAGCTTGAACGGATCGCGCCCGGTCGCGCGGTCGAACGCGCCGGCGAAGTTGGTGACCGGGTTCACGTGGTGGCCGTTCTCCTCGTAGCCCTTCACCGAACCGTAGCTGAGCCGCAGGGTGAAGGTGGCATCCGGATAGTTGCTCTTCCCTTCCAGGTCGAACTTGGCGGCGGCCACCAGCTCGTCGCCGTGCTGGCGCAGAGGCTCGTACTCCTCGTCGTGCCAGCGGCGGAGCGTGCGCGCATCGGGATCGACGAGCTTCGCGAGCTGGATCATCGGGTCGTCCGACGCCATCACCGCATCGTGACCGGCCTGCCAGAGCTGCTGGCGGAAGGCCGGATCGTACAGCTTGGTCTTGGTCAGCTCTGCCGCCAGCTCGGCGGGGCTCTTCTTGCCGAGCACCTTCTTCACGAACGGATGATCGGCCCCGAGCACTTCGCGCAGCTTGACGAGGCCGTAGGTGAGCCTGAACAGCTCGAAGTCGGGATACAGCGGCGCTTTGGAAAAGAGCCGCTGCTTGAGCTGCGGCAGCTTCGAATCGGTGTACTCGCGCAGCCGCTGATCGTCCGGCTTCTGCAGCTCGGCGGTGCCGCGGACGAGGTCTCGCGCGGCGCGGTAGAGCGGGCTTGCGAAGCCTGCGCCGCCCTCGATGTAGCGGTAGTCGCGGTGCCGCGGCTCGAACATCGCGATCGCCTTCGAGACGTCATCCCAAGCCCCGGCGTACTTCTTCTTCAGCGCGGACTTCGCATTGACCTTGGCCCGGAGCGACTTCTCGCGCGAGACCTTCTGGTTCCACAACGTCTCGGTCGAGAGCGCCTCGAAGCGGCCCTTCAACGCCTTGAAGCTGTTCTCCACGCCGAAGAGCTGCGCCTCTCCGATGCGGGCGTGCTCGGGCGAGCTCTGGGTGAACATGGTGAGCGCGCCGCGGTACTGCGCCAGGTCGGCGATGGATTCGGGCAACGCGATATTGCGCTCGTACGCCAGCTCCGACATGGTCAATTCGCGGTCGGTGCCGCCCGGATTGCCGGAGACGAACGTCAATTCGCCCTCTTTCGCGCCCGCGTTGGACCACTTGAACGAGTGCTCGGTGTGGGCCGGCTTTCCGTCCTCCCAGGCGCGGATGAAGGAGACGTCCAGGTCGTAGCGCGGGAAGTTGAAGTTGTCCGGGTCGCCGCCGAAGAAGGCGATGCGGAACTCCGGCGCGAAGACGAGGCGCACGTCCTGGAACCGCTTGTACTTGTAAAGGCTGTAGACACCGCCGTGGTACAGCTCGACCACGTCGCAGCGCAGCTTCTCGTCGCCGGCTGCGCATTCGCGCTCGACCGCCGCCATCGCCGCCTTGCGCTTGTCGGTGAACTGCTTGTCCTGCTCCTTGGAGACGCCGATCTTGAGCCCCTCGGTCGCGCCGTGGATGCGCGCGCTCACATCCGAAATCTGGATCAGCTCGTTGAGCTCGATCTCCGGGCACTTCACCTCCGCGTCGAGGCTCTGCGCGTAGAAGCCCTGGGCCACGAAATCGCGGTCCTTGGTGGAGAGCTGCTCGATGCAGGAGTGCGCGCAGTGGTGGTTCGTCATCACCAGGCCGTCGGGCGAGACGAAGCTGCCCGAGCAGCCGCCCGCGAGACGCACCGAAGAGAGCCGGGCCTCGTCGAGCCACTCCTTGCTCGGCGAAAAGCCGTACTTCTTCGCCACCTTCTGCGAGGGGAAATTGTCGTAGGTCCACATTCCTTCGTCGGCGCGCGAGGCCAATGCGGCGAGGGCGACGAGGGCGAGCGCAAAACGCTTCATATGGGTCTCTCCTGTTGGACGCCGCGGGTTTTGCTCCGGAACGGGCCCGCGGTCAAGAAGGTGAGTTCGTCACGGCGGCGCGAACCCGTCGCCGCTCAGGGCGGCGCGAACCCGGCCAGGAGCGCCGCCACCCGCTCCACCTCGAACGGCAGCTCCGCGTCCGACAGCCACTCGGCGGGAAAGTGTCGCTGCCCGCGCAGGTAGGCGTCGAACTGCACGTCGCGGCCGTAGAGCCGCATGGCCGCGCGCAGCGCATTGCGCAGCTCTTCGCGCGCGACCTCCGGGTCGGCCAGGCCGGACTGCGCAAGCTCGAGGTGCCTGCCGACGGTGGCGATCTGCGCGCGGTCGTGCAGGCGCAAGGCCTCGCGGCGCGAGACCACCGACATCGAGTCGAGAAAGCGCGCCATGTTCTCGACCGCCTGCTTGATCTCGCGGACCTTGGGCGGCGAGACCTTCACCAGCCGATAGAGGCTGGCGCGGGTCTCGAGGAAGATGCGCTTGTCGCTCGTGCGCAAAGCCGGCAGCGCGCGCGTCCGCGAATACGCGTGCAGGTCCTTGAGCGCATCCTGCAGCGCCGGCAGCACCCGCTCGTCGCTCGCCGCCGCGATCCGCTTCGCGTGCCCGCGGAAGAGGAACGCCAGGTTGGAGGTGGCCTGCCGGACCACGATCGCGCTCGCCACTTCATGGACGTAGCCGGGGACCACGTCCTCGCGATCGACCTCGGCGACGAAGCACGCCACCTGGTAGATGAGCTCCCCCAAGGCCGCGCGCACCCGCCCGCGAAACTCGAGCAGATCGCTGATCAGCATCCAGGCGTCGCTCACCACCTGCGGGTTGCGAAGCCGCTCCCCGAGGCTCTTCACGTCGTGCTTCATCCCCGAGCAGACGGCAGCGACGAGCTGCGCGATCTGCTCGTCGGTCGAGCGGGGCTCTGCCTCCGGCGCCTGCCGGTGCGAGGGCTTCGAAGGGCCGAAGGCGTCGTCGAGATCGTCGGGAAGTTCGGTCTCGGGCGGCGGGGGAAACTCGCGGGTGGCGCTCTCGATCAGCTCGTTCACCTGCTGCACCGTCGAGCCCATCACCGGCGCGAGCTCCTCCCACAGCGCGAGGGTGTGGCCGCCGCTCTCCTCGTCGCTCTCGTGACGGACCAGGTCCAAATCCCAGAGCTTGAGGATCGCTTCGGCGGAGGTGAGGAGGAGCCGCGTGACCCGCTCGCGGAGCAGCGGCTCGAACGCGCCCGCGACTTCGAGGATGCGCCCTTCGACCCGCCGCGCGGCCTCGTCGTCGGCAGGCAGGATTCCCGGGAACGCCGCCATCTGCCCTCAGCTAGCACAGGGCGAAGGCGGCGTCCCCTTCTCACTTGCTCGAGGGTGAGAAGATCAGGGTGCGGTGCGCGGTGACGGGCTTGCCGTCGATGGACTGCGGCTCGTAGCTGCAGCTCTCGACGTACTTGCGCACGACGGCGACGACAGGCTTTGCAGCATTGCCGCTGATGGCGACGTCGTGCGCCTTGCCGTCCTTGCCGATGGTGAACACGGCCTGCAGCTTGCCCTTGAACCACACCCGCGGAACCGGCTTCGAGCACGCGCGCAGCTTCACCTCGCGGACGGTTGCGACGGTGCGCGACACCGTCTCCAGGACGGCCGGCGCGCGCTGCGCCGAGCAGTTGCTCGCGAGCACGTCCATCCGGCTGCGAAAGTATCTGGCCGCGCCGGCGCCGGCGTTGTCGGAGACCGCGTCCATTGCCCGCTGCTCGGCGCTGGTGGCGTCGTCGCAGCGTCCGCTGGCTGCGTACACCTGTGCCAGCACGTCCAGGCCGTCGGGGCGTCCGGGCGCGAGGTCCACCGCCAAGGTTGCGTGCGTGAGCGCCTGCTTCAGATCGCCCGCACCTGCCTCCGCCAGGGCGAGCCGCTCGACGACGCCGGGCACGTCCGGCGCGAGCTTCGCCGCGCGGCTGATGTCGGCGAGGTCGTACTGGCGGCGGTCGGCGGCGACGAACCAGGAGCGCCAGTCGTCAGGGTGCGCTTTGGTCGCGGCCGACGGGTCGGCGTCCGCGGACATCATCAGCGCGTAAGGATTCGCCGGATCGATCGAGAGCGCGCTCGCGAGCTCCGCCCTCTCCAAATCCTTGCGCGGCCCGGGGAAGCCGACGGAGAGGCGGAAGAGATTGGCCCGCAGTGCGTGCACGTCTGCGCGCGGGAGCGCGCGCACCGCGATGCTGCCCTTCCACGGCTCGACCTTCAGCTTGTCGATCCGGACGTTCCCGCTCTTCAGGTACGCGCGCATGTTCTGCGCGAGCTCTTCCTGGGTCAGCCCGGGAAAAGCGACGCCGAATGCCTTCCACGGCTCGACTCCGCGCGCGAGCTGGTTCAGGTACTTCTCGAACGACTCCGGCTTGTAGTCGACGAAGTAGTGGACGAGGATCCACGCCGAGGTTTCGAAGGCGTAACCGCGCTCCGCGTCCTCGGTGAGGATGTCGCTGCCCTGCGACATGACCGTGAACCACCCGCCGCCGGGATGCTGCTGTAGGTAACCGAGCCGTTCCGAGCTTGGCTTCCCCATCGTCGCATCCAGATGCCCGCGCTTCATCTCCAGCGTTTCCAGGTAGCAGGCGATGCCCTCGTTCACCCAGCGCGGCTTCGAGACGAGAAAGCCGTTGTTGATGACGTGCGTGAGCTCGTGCTTGAAGAGGTCCTGCTCGAGCACGTCCTTGCCTGCGTGGATGACGATGATCGGCTCGCCGAAGACGTCGAAGGCCGCGAACCCTTCCAGGGACTTGCTGGCGACTTCGTGCAGCTCGTCGCTCGAGGCGAACTGGACGACGATGGTCCGTCCCTTGTCCTCGTGATTGCTGTGCCAGCCGGCGCCGCGCAGCGCGAGCCGCGCCTGCTCCATGTCCGCAATGTTCTGCCGCGCGTCGGCCTCGGCGACGTTGGTGCGAAGGGTGAAGTGCTCCGTCTGCAGCTCGAACCATTGCTGCTGGTCGACGTTCGGTGGGGGCGCGTGAGCGCAGCTCAGAGCGAGGAGGCAGAGGGCGAGGCGTCGCATGGTTGAAAACCTAGCCGACGCCAGGCGCTTCGCAGAAATGAAAAGGGACCGGCTGCCCGGTCCCTTCGGAAACCTGCCGTGCGGTTGCCTGCTCTCTCGCTCTTACGCCGCTTCGTCGAAGTCCGACAGGTAGCGCGAGAGGAAGTTGCGGGTGCTCTTCTCCACCTGCCGCACCCGCTCGCGGGAGAGGCCCCACTCCTTGCCCAGGTCTTCGAGCGTGCGCGGATCGTCCTGGGTGAGCCGGTCGCTCAAGATGTCCCAGGCCAGCTCGCCCATCCGCTTTCTCACCCGGCCGAGCGCGTTGCGGACGTTCGCGTTCTGCTCGGCGCGGAGCAGCTCCGCATCCGGGCCCGGGCCTTCGTCGGCCAGGCGGTCGAGGTGGGTCGCGTCGCTGTCGCCGTCGGTGCCCAGCGTCTCTTCGAGGGAGATGTCGCGGGGAGGCAGGCCGCCGTTCGGCATGGTCCTGCGCACGGCGGAGGGGCCGTCCTTGAGGCAGCGGGTGATGTACGCGCGGATCCACCACACGGCGTAGGTGGAGAAGCGGTTGCCCTTCTCGGGATCGAAGTGCTCGATGGCCTTGAGGAGGCCGTAGTTGCCCTCCTGCACCAGGTCCTCGAGTCGAACGCCGCGCCCCATGAACTTGCGCGCGACGGAAATGACGAGGCTGAGGTTGTGCACCACCAGCTGTTCTTGCGCGCGCTTCTGGCCCTTGCGGGCCTTCCGCGTCACCACCAGCTCGGTCTCGCGATCGAACGGCGGGTGCGCGCGGATCAGCTTGATCAGCGGCGCGAGATCGTCGAACTCACTGCGGTCGCGCATCGTTCTTCCTTCCTTTGGCTGCTCGTGCTCGTAAAACGCCCTGACGCTCTCTTCCGATCTGACTCTTCAACCGCGAAAACGTTCACGCATTCCTTCGATGCCATACGGGCGCTTCTGTTGCGCATTTCCGGGGGCGAGGTTAAAAGCCCACGGCCCCTCGAGACGTCCTTTGGCGAAGGCTGCCCACATCAGACGCATCGGGCGCGAATTCGGTGCAAAAAGCGTTCGATTTCCATGAGCCGGTAAAGCGCTGGTTCGAGGCCTCGTTCGCCGCTCCCACGCGGGCCCAGGCCCTTGGCTGGCCGCCGATCCTCCGCGGCGAATCGACGCTGCTTCTCGCACCCACCGGCTCCGGGAAGACGCTCGCTGCCTTCCTGACGGCGCTCGACCGACTCTTGTTCACGCCGCCGCCGGACAAGAAAGCCCGCTGTCGAGTGCTGTACGTTTCGCCGCTCAAGGCGCTGGCGGTGGACGTCGAGCGGAACCTCCGCGCGCCGCTCGCCGGCATCTCGGCCCTGCCCGGTGTCCTGCACGTTCCGGCGGTGGGCGTCCGCACCGGCGACACCCCGGCGAGCGAGCGGGCGCAGATGCAGCGCGCGCCGCCCGACGTCCTCATCACCACGCCCGAGTCGCTCTACCTTCTCCTGACTTCGCAGGCGCGGGAGATCTTGCGCAGCGTGGAGACCGTCATCGTCGACGAGATCCATTCGCTGGTCCCGACCAAGCGCGGCGCGCACCTCTTCCTCTCGCTCGAGCGGCTCGAGGAGCTCGCGCACAAACCGCTGCAGCGCATCGGGCTGTCGGCCACGCAGCGCCCGCTCGACGAAGTCGCGCGCCTCCTCGGCGGAGGCATCGCAGGAAAGGCTTCGGGAAAAGCAGCGAAGTGGAAACCGCGGCCCGTCACCATCGTCGACGCCGGATCGAAGAAGCAGCTCGAAGTGCGGGTGGAGGTGCCGGTCGAGGATCTGTCCAAGCTCGGCGAGTTGGAAGAGCTGCCGTCCGGGCCCGCCTCGCAAGGTCCCAGGCGGCGCAGCATCTGGCCCTCCATCCATCCGCGGCTGCTCGAGCTCGTCCGCTCTCACCGGTCGACGATGATCTTCGTCAACTCGCGCAGATTGGCGGAGCGGCTCGCTGCGGCCTTGAACGAGCTCGCGGGCGCGGAGGTGGCGCTCGCCCACCATGGCTCGGTTGCGCGCGACAAGCGGCAGGAGATGGAAGACCGCTTGAAGCGCGGCCAGCTCCCCGCCATCGTCGCCACTTCCAGCCTCGAGCTCGGCATCGACATGGGCGCGGTCGACCTGGTGGTGCAGATCGAGGCCCCGCCGTCGATCGCCTCCGGCCTGCAGCGCATCGGTCGCGCCTCGCACCAGGTCGGAGCGCTCTCCCGCGGGGTGATCTTTCCCAAGCACCGCGGCGATCTGCTCTGCAGCGCGGCAGCCGCGTCGGGCATGGCGCTCGGGCAGGTGGAAGAGACGTTCTACCCGCGCAACCCGCTCGATGTCCTCGCGCAGCAGCTCGTGGCGCTGTGCGGCCCTGACGTGCGCAAGGTGGACGAGGTCTTCGATCTGGTGCGGCGGGCGGCGCCGTTCGCTGACTTGCCGCGGAGCTCGTTCGAAGGCGTCCTCGACATGCTCTCCGGGCGCTATCCATCGGACGAATTCGCCGAGCTGCGGCCGCGCCTCACCTGGGACCGGATCGCCGGAACGCTGCGCGCGCGCGAAGGGGCGGCGAGGTTGGCGGTGGCCAATGCCGGCACCATCCCCGACCGCGGCCTCTACGGCGTCTTCATCGCAGGCTCCGAAGGTCCGGGCGGCGGCATCTCTGGCGGAAAACCGAGGCGCGTCGGCGAGCTCGACGAGGAGATGGTCTTCGAATCGCGCGAAGGCGACGTGTTCGTCTTGGGCGCCTCCTCCTGGCGCATCGAGGAGATCACCCAGGACAAGGTGATGGTGACGCCGGCGCCGGGCGAGCCGGGGAAGATGCCGTTCTGGCACGGCGACCGGCCCGGCCGTCCGCTCGAGTTCGGCCGCCACGTCGGAAAGCTCTCGCGCGAGTTGGTCAAGGCGCCGAAAGCGAAGGCGATGGCGCGCCTCGCAGGCGACGGCCTGGACGAGCGCGCCGCCAAGAACCTCCTCCAGTTCCTCCACGACCAGGCGGACGCGACCGGCGAAGTGCCGAGCGACGAGGCGATCGTCGTCGAGCGCTATCAAGACGAGATGGGCGACGCGCGGGTCTGCGTCTTGACCCCTTTCGGAGCGCGCATCCATGCGCCGTGGACGACGGCGGTGGTGCGGCGGCTCGAAGAGGAGCGCGGCCTCGAGATCGAGACCATGTGGACCGACGACGGCATGGTCTTTCGCGTCCCGGAGAGCGACAGCGCGCCGGATGCGGAGCTGTTCTTTCCGAAGGCCGACGAGGTCGAAGATCTGGTGGTGCAGGCGCTCGGCAACACCTCCTTGTTCGCGGCCCGGTTCCGCGAGAACGCGGCCCGCGCCCTGCTCTTGCCGCGCCGCCATCCAGGCCGCCGCAGCCCGCTCTGGGCGCAGCGCAAACGCGCCCGCGATCTGCTCCAGGTCGCGTCGAAGTACGGCTCCTTCCCGCTGCTCCTCGAGACGTACCGGGAATGCTTGCGCGACGTGTTCGACCTGCCGGGCCTTCAGGACGTCCTGAAGCGGATCCAGGATCGCCGGTTGCGGGTGGTGTCGGTCGAGACGCGTACCCCTTCGCCGTTTGCGGCCTCCATCCTCTTCAGCTACGTCGCGAACTTCATCTACGACGGCGATGCGCCGCTCTCCGAGCGCCGCGCCCAGGCGTTGAGCGTCGACCAGGCGCAGCTTCGCGAGCTCTTGGGCGAGGCGGAGCTACGCGAGCTCCTCGACTTGTCGGCCATCGAAGATCACGAGCGCGGCGCCCAGCGGCTGACGCGGCCCGTGCGCGCTTCGCCGGACGCGCTGCACGATCTGCTCCTCTCGTTGGGAGACTTGAGCGAGGAGGAGATCCGCGCCCGCACCGAGCCTTCCGACGGCGCGGCAGCTCCGGGTGCGCTGACAGCCAACGCGGCCCTGCAGCACCTCTTCGACGAACGGCGCGCGTACCCGCTGAACCTCGCGGGCGAACGGCGCTGGGTCGCCGCCGAAGACGCTGCGCGATACCGCGATGCTCTGGGGGTTCCCCCTCCGCCCGGACTTCCCCGCTCGCTGCTCGAGCCGGTGCGCGATCCGTTGGGCGACCTCCTCTCGCGCTTTGCGCGCACCCACGGGCCCTTCCGCGCCGAGTCGCTGGCCGCGCGCTGGGGCACAGGCGCGGCGGTGATTCGCGATGCATTGGAGAAGTCGGAGCGCATCCTCGAAGGCGAGTTCTTGCCGGGCGGCCGCGGCCGCGAGTTCGTCGACGCGGAGGTGCTCAAGGCGCTGAAGCGACGCGCGCTCGCGCGGCTGCGCAAGCAGGTCGAGCCGGTCGAGCCGGCGGCGCTCGCGCGCTTTCTCGGGGAGTGGCAGGGAGTCGCACGGCCGAGGCGTGGACTCGATGCGCTCCTGGCGGCAGTCGAGCAGCTACAAGGCGCGCCGCTCGTCGCCTCTTCGCTCGAGCGCGAAGTGCTGGCGGCCCGGGTGCAGCCGCTCCGGCCCGGCGATCTCGACGTGCTCTTCTCCGCAGGCGAAATCGTCTGGCGCGGAGTCGAGCCGATCGGCAGCCGCGACGGCCGCATCGCCCTCTACCTGACCGACCATTACCGGTTGCTCGCACCCGCCGCTGCTCCGGCGCACGGCGAGTTGTGCGAGAAAGTCCGCGAGGCGTTGAAGAAGCGGGGCGCGCAATTCTTCGCCGACCTGCAGGCGACCCTCGGGGCGTTTCCGGCCGATCTGCTGCAGGCGCTCTGGGACCTGGTCTGGGCAGGCGAAGTCACGAACGACACGCTTGCGCCGTTGCGCAGCCTCCTGCGCGGAGAGCCGAAGCAGGATCGCAGGCTGCACCTCGGCCGCGCGTTCCGCTCGCGGCGCGCTTTCGCTCCCGGCAGCGAAGGGCGCTGGTCGCTCTTGCCCGCTCCGTCCGGGAACGCCACCGAGCGGGCCGCCGCGCTCGCCCAGACGCTGCTCGCGCGGCACGGCGTGCTCACCCGCGAGGCCACGCACGCGGAAGCGATCCCGGGCGGCTTCTCGGCGGTGTACCCGGTCTTGAAGGCGATGGAGGAGGCGGGCCGCGCGCGCCGCGGATACTTCGTCGCCGGCCTGGGCGGCGCGCAGTTCGCGGTGCCCGGCGCGGAAGAGCGGCTGCGCGCGTTTCGGGAGCCGCCCGCGGCCGAGGACGAGAGCCCTTCCGCGCTGGTGCTCGCCGCCACCGACCCCGCGAACCCGTACGGGTCCACCCTCCCCTGGCCGCGCAAGGATGCGGACGGCGACGCTGAAGCCCGCGCGCAGCGCGCAGCCGGCGCACAGGTGGTGCTGCACGAGGGACGGCTGCTCGCGTGGTTCGGCCGCGGCGAGCACCACCTGCACACCTTCCTCTCGCCCGACGAGCCGCGCCGCTCGCACGATGCGCGCGCCCTCGCCCGGGCGCTTTCCGCGCTGGTCGAAGACGGCCGCCGCAAGGCGCTCCTCCTCGACCGTGTCGATGGGCAGGAGACCGCGGCATCGTTCATGGCGCCGGCGCTTCGCGACCAAGGCTTCACTCCCGGGATCCGCGGCTTCTTGAAGCGCGCGCCCCTCGGTTACGACCCGGCCCAGGCGCAGCTCGAGGCCGGCGTGTCCGAGCCTCCGGGCGCGTCCGAGCTCGCCTTCGAAGACGACGATGCCTGAAGGCGACACCATCTTTCGCGCCGCCACCGCGCTGCGAAAGGCGCTCCAGGGCGCGCGGGTCTTGCAGATGCGCAGCTCGATGCTGGCCGGCCCCTATCCGGTGGGCGAGCGCATTCTCTCGGTCGAGGCACGGGGCAAGAACCTGGTGCTCCGCTTCGAGAACGGCCGCGTCCTGCGCACGCACATGATGATGAGCGGCTCCTGGCACCTCTACCGCGACGGCGAGAAGTGGCAGCGGCCGGCGTGGCAGGCGCGGCTCGAGCTGCGCGCCGACAATGGCTTTTGCGCGGTGCTCTTCAACGCGCCCGTTGTCGAATGGCTGGACGCACGCGAAGCGCCGCTCGCGCGACTCGGCCCGGATGCGACTTCCGACGGGTTCGACGCTGCGGCAGCTTTTTCACGGCTGCGGGCGCGGCCGGATCGCGCGGTCGGCGAGGTCCTGCTCGATCAAGCGGCGCTGTCGGGTGTCGGCAACGTGATCAAGTGCGAGGCGCTCTTTCGCTGCCGCGCCAATCCGTTCGCCAAGGTCTCCGACGTTCCCGACGACGAGCTCGAGAAGCTCATCGCCGACGCGCGGAAGCTGCTCGTGCAGAACCGCGAGAAGGGACCGCGCACCACCCGCACCTCGCTCGACGGCGGTCGCTTCTGGGTCTACGGCCGCTCGGGAAAGCCGTGCCTCATCTGCGGGACCGCCATCCGCATGCGGCGTCAGGGCGAAGCGGCCCGCAGCACCTACTTCTGCGCGAGCTGCCAGAAAGTTTGAAAGCAAACGAACTGTGCCGAGGGGATCGCGGCGCACGATTCAAGCAGAGTCACGAGGCCGCCCAAAGGTTCCCGAGATCGGTACCAGGGAACCAATCGCCGCCTCGCACCTCCATTGCGCACTTCCCCCTCGGAGGACGCCCCTATGAAAGTCTACGCAGCGCTCCTGTTGTCGGCCGCGCTCGCCGCCTGCAGCGGCAGCAACAGCTCGCCCGCGGTCACGCCCCCGGATTCCGGGACCGGCGGCACCACGCCCCCGGATTCCGGCACCGCCTCGAATGCCGACGCCGGCACGCCCGATCAGGTCGTCGCCGACGCGACCACCATGATCAACAACGGCCGGCAGACGTTCCGCCACGACACCTTCGGCGACGAAGCCTTCTGGTCCGACACCATCCATCTCGACCAAGCCATCGAAGGTACGGCCCGCGGCGGCGTCGGCGCGGGCGTCAGCCCCCGGACCGCGCTGGCGGTGGGGTTGAAGGTGGACGTCGACGCGCTGCCGGCCGACTTGAAGGCGGCCATCGCGGCCGGTCAGGGCCTGGACGATCCGGCCAACACGGTCGCGCTGATCACGTCCGGTGCTGTCCTTGGCCTCGAGGCACAGCCGAACGGCACCGGCGGCCTGCAGAACTTCGGCGTCACCTGCGCCATCTGCCATTCCGTCGTCGACAACTCGGCCGGTGCCGGAGTCGGCCATCGGCTCGACGGCTGGCCGAACCGCGACCTCGACGTCGGCACCATCATCAACCTCGCGCCGGATCTCTCCGCGGTGGCGACGCTCCTGGGCGTCCCCGAGGCGACGGTGCGCGCGGTGCTGCCGACCTGGGGCCCGGGCAAGTTCGACGCCGAGCTGTTCCTCGACCGCACGCCGTTCCAGCCGGACGGGACGACGAGCGCGGCCACGCTGATTCCGCCCGCCTTCGGTCTCACCGGCGTGAACATGCACACCTGGACCGGCTGGGGCTCGGTCACCTACTGGAACGCGTTCGTCGCCGTGCTGGAGATGCACGGAAAGGGCAACTTCTACGACACGCGCCTCGACGTCGCGGCGCAGTTCCCGGTGGCGGCTGCCAACAAACTCGGCCACGTCACCGTCCCGCTCGATCAGGACCGGGTGACTCCGAAGCTCGGCGACCTGCAGTTCTACCAGCTCGCGCTCAAGGCGCCGACGCCGCCGGCGGGTAGCTTCGACGCAGCCGCCGCGGCGCGCGGCCAGGCCGTCTTCAACGGCCCCACCGCTAAGTGCGCCACCTGCCACATCCCGCCGCTCTTCACCGAGCCGGGCTGGAACATGCACGACCCGGCCGACATCGGAATCGACGCGTTCCAGGCGAACCGCGCTCCGGACAAGAAGTATCGCACCTCACCGCTGAAGGGCCTCTTCACACACACCAAGGGCGGCTTCTACCATGACGGCCGTTACGCAGACCTCGCCGCGGTGGTCGCCCACTACAACAAGGACCTGGGCTTGGGCCTCAGCGCGGGTGACCAGAGCGATCTCGTCGAATATCTGAAATCGCTCTGAGCGCCGGGCCTCGTCTCGCAGTACACTAGCGACCCCGTGCAGGCTTGACGGGGTCGCAAGGGGCGCCGCGGTCCGCGCCCCGGGAGGCCGTCTTGGGTTCGGTAGAAGGTCTGTTGAACTTTGGTGTGGTGCTGCGGTTCATCGCCATCGGGACGTACGCGGCGGCCTTCGTGGGTTACTCGGCGCGGCTCGCAGTCCAGCGGCTCAAGCTGGATCGGGCAGCCACCGGCCTCGCCGGCCTGGGCGTCATCGCGCACACCGCGTATCTCGTCACCCGCTGGATCGCCGCCGGGCAGATCGAGATCCTCGCCCGCGAGTCGACCGGGGACATCCTGACCAGCACCGACCGCTTCTGGTTCATGGTCTCGCACCCGCCCTACACGAACCTGTTCGACGCGCTCAACTTCGTCGCCTGGGCGATGATGGTCTGCTACCTCATCATCGAGCGGAAGTGGGGCCTGCGGGTGGTCGGCGTTCTCGCGGTCGCGCTCGCGCTCGTCGCCATGGGCGAGGCGTCGCTGGTCACCGACAAGCAGATCGAGCCGCTGGTGCCGGCGCTGCAGAGCTACTGGATCCTCATCCATGTCGGCATGCTCTTCGTCAGCTACTCGCTGTTCACGCTCGGCGCGGTCTGCGCCCTGCTCTATCTCGTCCGGGTGGGAACACCGAGCGGGATGATGGGCTGGGTGCAGTCGGCGGGCGCAGCGCTCCTCCTCGCTTTGGTCGGCGGGACCAAGCTCCTGTTCGGCGCCACCTTCGAAATGTCGCCGGGCTGGGTGCACCAGGTGCAGAGCCAGCTCCACAAAGGGAAGCTGCTCGACATCACCACCGCGGTCCACGTGGTGACTCCCGGCGCGGAGAAGGCGGAGAAGTTCTTCACCCCGGTGTCCGGGGTCGGACCGTTCCTCCTCGGCGCCATCCTCCTCTTCATCGCCGGCGCGGTCGTCTATTACCGCCAGCGCAAGACCGAAGAAGGCGTCTCCGCGCTGGGCTACAAGATCGTCGGCGCAGGCTTCGCGCTCCTCACTGCCGGGCTCGCCCTGCTCGTCTACCGGATCGTCCAGAGCCCCGAAGTGCTGCTGCCCGCCGGCATCAAGCTCGCGCCCGGTGAGCACGGCCCGTTCCGTCTCTCGCTCGCCTCGAACTACGCGCTCGGGCTGATCGCGCTGATCTGGGGCACGACGCTCGGCTTCCTCGTCACCACCGTCGTGCGCAACCGCATCTCCGAAGGCCTGCCCGATCCGCGCAAGCTCGAGGACATCACCTACCGGGTGATCATCGCCGGCTGGCCGCTCCTCACCATCGGCATCTTCATGGGCGGCATGTGGGCGAAGGAGTCGTGGGGCCGGTTCTGGGGCTGGGACCCGAAGGAGACCTGGGCGCTCATCACCTGGGTCGTCTACGCGGGCTACCTGCACACGCGCATCACGCTCGGCTGGGCGGGAAAGCGGCCGGCGGTCATCGCGGTGTTCGCCTTCGCGGTGGTGGTCTTCACGTTCATGGGCGTGAACCTCGGCCTCACCGGCGAGGGGCTGCATACGTACGGCGCTGGGTAGGACCGGCGGTGCTCGTGCTGGTCCGCGTTTTCGTGCGGGACATCGAGCGAGTGCTGGTGTTCGTCGCGCGCGCTCGTCGTGCCTAGTTCCGGCGGGCCTGGCCGGTTGTACGGATCTGCGTGAGCAGATCGTGCAACAGGCCGTGCAGCTTCGTCAGCGGCGAGGTGCCGTCGGCGAGCTCGGGCTCGGTTGCCGCCGCCGTGACCGGCCCGTCAGCGGTCAAGAACCAGAAGCGCACTTCGCCGGCCTGCGGAAGCGGCAGCGCCGGATCCTTCGCGGCGAGCGGAAGCGCGGAGGGCGCCTCGGCCAGGAGCGCCTCCGCCGACTTGCGCGGACCTTCGTGTTGGCCGAGACCCAAGGAACCGCCGCCGCCGCTGAAGTAGACGCTGACGGTGCCGTCTCCCAGCGCAACCACGGTCGCGACTCCCTGCGGAAAGCCGAACTCGCCGAGAACGCCGAAGACTCCGCCGTGGGCAGCGCCGAGTGTCTTGACGTCGAGCCGCAGCGCCTGCTCGCGCAGCGCGTGGTAGGCGGGGGCGAAGAGCATCACAGCCTTCCGTACAGCGCATCGGCCAGGCTGGACAGCTCCGGACCGGCCTTCAGTTTCGTCAGCCAACGCTCGGGGATCTGGCGCCGGCCGAAGCGCGCGCCCAGGAGCGCGCCGGCGACGCAGCCGTTCGTGTCGGTGTCGCCGCCGCGAGCCACGACCGAGACGACTCCCTCCTCGAAGGAGCTCGCGCTGCAAAGCGCGCTGAAGGCGATCGCGAGCGTGTGCAGGACGAATCCTTGATCCTGCCCGTCGACGCGCAACTCGGACGGCCGGCGCGAAACGCCGCGCCCGATGGCAGCGCACGCCTCGTCGGAGACCGCCGCCGCGGCGGCGAGAGCGCGCGATGCGGCCTCGACAGCCGCCGCGCCTGAGGACGCCTCGACAGCGCCTTCGGCGTCACTGCGCGACTCTCGACCGCCGCCGACCAGGCAGGCGATGGCCGTGGTGACGGCAATGCAGCCGGCGACGCAGCGCGGATCGAAGTGAGTGATGCGGGAAAAGGCCGCCGCGTCCTCGGCCAGGCCGCCAAGGTCCTTCGCGTGCAGGAGCCCGATCGGCGCGCAGCACATCACGCTGCCGTTTCCCGCTGAGTGCCGGTTGCTCTCTTCCCAGGCGAGCGCGCCGGACTCGGTGGGTGGACGGCCGGCGCGCAGTTTCGAGAGCGCAGCCCGGGTGAGATTGCCGATGTCTTTCGGGCCGGTCGCGAGCCACCGGAGCTGCCCGCGCGCCACATCCTCGAGGTCGAGCCGCCCGTGCGCCACCAGCGACCGCAGCAGCACCAGCGTCAGCGCGATGTCGTCGGTGGGCTCGCCCGCCGCCCAACCACCTCCGGAGACGATTTCGCGCTGCTCCCCGACTTCGTCGGCCGTCTTGAACTCGTGCGGCGCACCCAGCGACTCGCCCGCCGCCGCCCCGAGGAGCGTGCCTGCGAAACGGCCTTGGTCGATGCCCGGCATGGCGCGGCGTATAGCCGCCTGAAAAGTACCCGGCAACCCGCGGTATAACTTCGTCGTGCTGAAGATCTGCCCCGTCTGCCGCCGCACCTGGTCGGGCGGCCGCGACTGCCCGCACTGCGGCGAAGGCCATCCGCTGGTCGACGTGGCCGGCGAGCAGGGCCGCAAGACGTTCTTGCGCGACAAGGAGCTGGCCCAGGCCATCCGTGGCTATTACGGCGCGCGCACCGGCATGTTGATCGCGTTCTGGGGCATCCTGCTCGGGCTCGTCCTGGCGCTGATGCTCTGGCGCAAGTCGCTCTTGGGCGGCGCGCACCATACCGCCCTGACCGCGGCGGCGGTGGTGTGCGCGGTGTTGCCGTTCCTCGTCTGTCTCGTGCTCGCGAACCAGGTGGTCCGCAGGTTCAGCCGCGGCTGCATCGGCCGCGCGCCGGGACCGCTCGACATCCGCATCGCGCGCCCGGGCGACGGCCGCAAGGAGTTACTCGGCTTCGGGCAGCGCGGCTGAACGCATTTTCATGAGCGAAGGCTGCAGCGCTACAGGCGTAACCCCTAAGCGGCCTGCGGCCGCCGGGGTCAGTCGCGCAGATCTCCGTCCAGCTCTTCCGAGAGCGAGGCGAGGATCTCCTGCGCGGCGATGACCTTCTCGGGAGAGCGCGCCAGCACCTTGCGCACCGCCTGTTCCACCGTTCCGGTGCGGAGCGTGTCGAGCTTTTTTCCCTTCGCGGTGAGCCCGAAAAGCGCCCGGCGCGCATCGCGCGGGTCGCTTCGCCGCTGCAGCATCCCGCGGGCTTCGAGCCGCTTCAAGATGCCCGTCAGGGTGGAGGGATGAACGTGGAGGATCTCCGCCACCCGGCCCGCCGCGATGCCGGGAAAGCGTCCGACGATGCGGACCACGAGGCGCTGCGGCCCGGTCACCCCGAAGGTCGCCTCCATGCGCTTCGAGGCGGACTGGAGAGCGTGGTCGACGGCCCAGAGGAGCCGCATGAAGTCGAGCACCGCGCCGAGCGGTGGGTCACCGCCCTCGTCCCCCGGCGCTTGCGAATCTTGACCCTCGTCCCCGATCACGGTTCCACGATTCGCACGCGTCGCCGTCCCCGCGCAACCTACTTGAGGAGCGGAGATATCTCCTTGAACTCTGGCGTTCCTGCCGCCCCGAGCAGGTCGAACACCGACGCTTCCGTGCTGGTCAGGACCGCGCCCGCCCGCTGGCAAAGCGCCAGCCCCGAGGCCTTGTTGTCGGGCGTGCGGGAGATGACGGCATCCGCCGGCACGAAGACGCTGAAGCCGCGGCCTACCAGGTCGCGCACGGTCTGGTAGACGCAGACGTGCGTCTCCATCCCCGCGACCACGATCTGCCGCCTGCCGCTGGAACGGATGGCCTCCGCGATGGCGGGATTGCCCGCGCAGGAGAACTCGAGCTTCTCGAGCGGCGCCGCCGGCAGGTTCTCGCGCAAGGACGGCACGGTGGGCCCAAGGCCCTTCGGATATTGCTCGCTGGTCACGACCGGCAGCTTCAAGGTGCGGGCGGCCTTGACCAGGATGTCCAGGTTCTTGAGCAGCGGCGCCTGCCCGTCCTGCGGCATCGCCTTGAACAGGCGTTCCTGCACGTCGACGACCAGGAGGAGCGCGTTCTTGCGATCGAGGGCGAGGTCTTGTTCAGATGGCATAGCCTTGCGCGCCGCTCGACGCGGGCGCCTCCGGATCGAGCATGACGTTGACGCAGGCGACGGTGCCGCTTTGCACCGCGCGTTCGAGGGCGGGACGGATCTGCGCGGGCTCGGTCACGTGCTCGCCGTGGCCGCCCATCGCCTCGACGATCTTGTCGTAGCGGGTCTTGGCGAGCAGCGTTCCCGGGCTCTTCTCTTCGCCGAAGAGCTGCACTTGTGGCAGCCGGATCTGGCCCCAGGCGGCGTCGTTTCCCACCACGCAGACCATCGGCAGCTTGAAGCGCAGCGCGGTGTCGAAGTCCATTCCGTTCAAGCCGAAGGAACCGTCGCCCTGGATGACGAAGATGGTGCGGTTCGGGTGGAGGAGCTTCGCGGCGATGGCGAAGGGTGCTCCCACGCCCAGGCATCCGAGCGGCCCCGGATCGAGCCAGCGGCCCGGCTTGCGCAACCCGATGACCTTGGCCGCGATGGCCACCCAGTTGCCGCCGTCGGCGACGAACATGGCGTCGCCCGCTGCCCGCGCCACCGCGTCGAGCTCCCGGGCGAGGCGGAAGTGGTGGATGGGCCGCTGGTCGCTCTTCTCGTATTCGGCCTGGCGGGAGGCCTTGCGGGTTTCGCTCTCGCGCAAGCTGCGCAGCCAATCGGCGCGGCCGGCGCCTTCCCGGTGCGACGCAGTGGCGCCTTCGCGCTGCGACGCGACCGCGCCTTCCCGGTGCGACGCCGTAGCGTCGACGATCTGCGTGAGCACGCTGCGCGAGTCGCCGATGATGCCGACTTCCACCGCGCGATTGCGGCCGATTTCCGAGGCGTCCGAGTCGATCTGGACGATCTTCGCGTCCTCGCCGATGCCGGCGCCGTAGCCGAGACGGAAGTCGAGCGGCGTGCCCGCGATCAGCACCACGTCCGCCTTCGCCAGCGCGTCCTTGCGGGTGAGCGAGAAGAAATGCGGATGATCCGCGGGCAGGCATCCACGGCCGGCCCCGTTCAGGTACACCGGCGCGGAGAGCCGCTCCGCGAGGGCTGCAAGCGGCGCTGGCGCGTCGTCCCACCAGATGGAGCTGCCGGCGACGATGGCCGGCCGTTCCGACTTCGCCAGAAGCTCCGCCGCCTTCTCCACGAAGCGGGCGTCGCCCGGCATCCGCGCATGCGTCCGGTACCCGGACGGAAGCTTGCACTCGTCCTCGTCGACGCCGTTCGAGAGGACGTCCCAAGGCAATTCCAGGAACACCGGCCCCGGCCGCCCGGTCAGCATCAGCCGAAAGGCCCGGGCAAGGAAGGTCGGAATCCGATCCGGCGAAGGGATGCGGTCGCTCCACTTGGTGATGCGGGTGAACAGGTCGACCTGCTCCATCTCCTGGAGGGATCCCTTGCCGGCGTTGAAGCTCGGCGCTGCCCCTCCGAGGAGCAGGACCGGGCTCGAGGCAGCCCACGCATTCGCGATGCCGGTCAGCGCATCGGTCACCCCGGGCCCGGCGGTGACGCACGCGACTCCGATTCCGCGGGTCAGCCGTGCGGTGGCGTCGGCGGCGTGCGCAGCCGCCTGCTCGTGGCGGGTGTCCACCACCGCGATGCCTTCCTCGACGCAGGCCGCGTAGATGGGCGCGATGTGCAGGCCGCTCAAGGTGAAGATGTGCCGCACCCCTTCGGCCTTGAGCATGCGGACGAGGAGCTGCGCGCCGGTCGCTGTGCCCACGAAAACCTCGTTCTCAGGCCGCCGGACGGCGGAATCGCGAGAGGTGCGCCGGAAGCTGCGTCAACGGCGGGAAGGCCTTCTGCGGGTGGATCTTCTGCGCCCGCTCGAGCAACTCGCCTTCCGACTCCGGGATGTTCGGATCGGGGATGCAGCAGTCGACGGGGCACACCGCCGCGCAAGCTTCCTCGTCATGGAAGCCGACGCACTCGGTGCACAAGAGCGGGTCGATGACGAAGATGTCCTCGCCCTGGCTGATGGCCTGATTCGGGCACTCCGGCTCGCACGCGCCGCAGTTGATGCACTCCTCGGTGATCATCGTCGCCATCGGGAGGCAGTTTTAGCGGAGGATGGTCAGCCGATCCACACCGTCTTGATGTTGACGAACTCGCGGATGCCCTCGCGGGACAGCTCCCGGCCATAGCCGCTCTGCTTGATCCCGCCGAACGGCAGCCGCGGATCGCTCTTGACCATGCCGTTGATGAAGACGGAACCGGCCTCCAGCTCGAGTGCGAGCTTCTCCTGTTCGGCCGGGTCCGTGGTGAAGGCGGCTGCGCCGAGCCCGAAGGGCGTGTCGTTGGCCTTGGCGATGGCATCGTCGATGTCCTTGGCGCGGACGACGGCCGCCACCGGCCCGAAGATCTCCTCCCGCCAGGCGGTGGTCCCCTGCGCTTCCAGGAGCACGGTCGGCGCGTAGAAAAACCCCTCGTTTCCGACGCGCTTTCCACCGCAGCCGACCCTCGCGCCGTCCTTCACCGCCTGTTCGACCTGCCGAGTGATGTCGTCGAGCTGCTGCTTCGACGAGAGCGGCCCCACCTCGGTCGCGTCGTCGTCCGGATCTCCCACTTTGAGCGCGGCCATCTTGGCGACGAACTTCTCCTCGAACTGGGCGGCGATCTTCTCGTGCACGATGAACCGCTTGGCGGCGATGCAGCTCTGCCCCGCGTTCTGCACCCGCGCGTTCACCGCGGTTTCCACCGCCTTGTCGAGGTTGCAGCTCGGGAGCACCACGAACGGATCGCTGCCACCGAGCTCCAGCACCGTCTTCTTCAGCTGGCCGCCCGCGATCGACGCGAGCGACCTGCCCGCCGCGTCGCTGCCGGTCAAGGTGGCCGCCGCGATGCGCTCGTCCTCCAAGAGCTTCTTCACTTCCGAGCCGGGCACGAGCAGCGTCTGGAAGCACCCCTCGGGAAAGCCCGCGTCGCGGAAGATCTGCTCGATGGCGATGGCGCACTGCGGGACGTTCGACGAGTGCTTGAGGAGCCCGACGTTGCCGGCCATCAAAGCCGGGGCGGCGAAGCGAAACACCTGCCAGAAGGGGAAGTTCCAGGGCATGACGGCGAGAATGGGGCCGATGGGGAGATAACGGACGAAGCTTTTTTGGGTTCCGGTGTCGATGGTTTCGTCGGCGAGGAATTTTTCGGCGTTGTCGGCGTAGTAGCGACATCCGCTAGCGGATTTGACGGCCTCAGCGATAGAGGCTTTGTAGGGCTTACCCATTTCGAGGGTCATCAACTTCGCGAACTTCTCTTTGTCGCGTTCGAGGATCTCGGCTGCGCAACGCATGCGGCGAGCGCGCTCGG
>DASXHM010000401.1:0-4014 GCA_036488495.1 Myxococcales bacterium
TCGGCCAAGGGCCTGAAAAGCTTCCGCCCCGGCGTCTACCTGTCGGACGAATGGGCCTGCCCCGACCGCGAGCCGGTGATCGGAATTCCGTTCTACCTCGCGAGCCCGCAAACCGCCGCCCTGGAACGGGCGGTGAACGACATCGAGGACGAGCGCGAAATCCTGATGTACCTGCGCCACGAGGCCGGCCACGCCTTCAACTACGCCTACCAGCTCTACGAGACGCGCGAATGGCTGGACCTCTTCGGCCCCTTCGACGCGCCATACATCGACGACTACACGCCGGTGCCGTTCTCGCGCCGGTTCGTCCGCCACATCGCCGGCTGGTACGCGCAGAAGCACCCCGACGAAGACTTCGCCGAAACCTTCGCGGTCTGGCTCACTCCCGACAGCGACTGGGAGCGCCGCTACAAGGGGTGGCCCGCGCTCAAGAAGCTCCGCTACGTCGAGCGCATCGCGAAAGAGCTCAAGGAAACCCCGCCGAAAAAGGCGCTGGAAGTTGCGGTCAAGGAGCTGCCGGTCGAAGAGATGAGCTCGACGCTCGAGCAGTTCTACACGTCCCAGCACGTCGAGGAGAAAGCCACCCTCGAAGGCCTGGACACCGAGCTCGAAGACCTGTTCGTGCGCAAGGGCGACAAGCCTGCCTCGACGTTCTTGCGCGAGCACCGCAAGGTGATCATCGACAAGGTCACCTATTGGACCGGCGTCCAGCGGCGCACGGTGCGCTGGCTGGTGGAGAAGATGATCGCTCGCGCGAAGGAGCTCGAGCTGTCGGTGGCAAAGGCGCGGGAGCCTGAGCACCTCGTTGAAGTGACCGCCTTCGCCACGGCCCTGGCGATGAACTACCTCACTCGCGGCAAGTTCGCGGAGCGCTGATGGCCGGACGGCTGAAGATCGCGGTTTTGTACCAGGACTTCGACAACACCGGCTCCCCCGAGGAAAAGGGGAAGCTCACGGATCGAGAGGAAGTCGCGCAGGCGCTGCGCAAGGCCGGCCACGAGCCGTTCTTGCATTTGATGACCGACGTCAATTCGCTGCTCGAGCTCAAGCGCAAGAAGACCGATCTGGTCTTCAACATGAGCGAAGGCTTCGAAGGCCACGACGCGCTCGAGCCGCACGTGGCGGCGTTCTTGGAGATGATCGGCCTTCGCTACACCGGCGCCGGGCCGCAAGGCCTCTTCCTCGCCGGCGACAAGACGGTGATGAAGAAGATCTTCGACTTCCACCAGGTCCGCACCCCGCGCTTCGCCAGCTCCTACAAGGGCAAGCTCGAGCACGCCGACGACCTGGAATTTCCGCTGATCGTGAAGCCCGCCGGCGAGGACGGCTCGGTCGGCATCGACGCGAAGGCGGTGGTCCATTCACTGAAAGAATTGATGGAGCGCATCAACCTCATCCAGGAGCAGTTCGACTGCGCCGCGCTGATCGAGGAGTTCGTCGAAGGCCGCGAGCTGTACGTCGGCGTGCTCGGGAACGACAAGCCGAACGCGCTCCCCATCGTCGAGCTGGATCTCTCGAAGCTGCCCAAAGGCATGCCCAAGATCGCCGGGCAGGAAGT
The DNA here is from genome assembly GCA_036488495.1 of Myxococcales bacterium. Classification (GTDB taxonomy): domain Bacteria; phylum Myxococcota; class Myxococcia; order Myxococcales; family 40CM-4-68-19; genus 40CM-4-68-19. Next base: position 1,559 of record DASXHM010000401.1, read on the forward strand.
GAAGTGGGCGAAGGGCACCAAGGCATACGAGGTGACGAAGAGCGCCGGGGCAGAGAACCTCGACGAGGACACCGTCAAGCGCCTCCAAGAAACCGCGGTGCAGGTCTACTCGGCGCTCAAGCTCCGCGACTACGGCCGCGTCGACGTCCGGCTGGACAAGAAGGGCCGCATCTACGTCATCGAGGCCAACCCCAACCCCTGGCTCGCGCCGGAGGCAGAGCTGGCCATCGCGGCGGGGCTCGCGGGGCGCAGCTATCCGGAGCTGATCGGGCAGGTGGTGGAGCTCGCCATGGCCCGCAGCCTCGCGTCGGCGCCATGATCACGCTCCAGCCAAAGGCGCCCGGTCTCTCTCGCACGCTGGTGCTTCTGCACGGGTTCGGGGCCGACGAACACGATCTGCTCGACCTGGGCCACCTGCTCGATCCGCGGCTGCGCATCATCTCCCTGCAGGCGCCGGTCTCGCTGGGCGGAACGCAGCGCGCCTGGTATGCGCTTGCGCAGGACGCGCAGGGCAACCTCGTCTCCGACCCCGCGCACGTTCGCGCCGGCCTCAAAGCGGCCGTCGACGCGGTCGAGCAGATCGGCGGTCAGCCGTTCCTGCTCGGTTTCAGCCAGGGCGGTGGAATGGCGCTCGGCGTACTGCTGACCCGCCCGGAGCTGGTGAGCGGTGTGCTGTCGTTTTCGGGCGTCGCGCCGCTCTTGAAGCCCGACGAGCTCGCGCCGAAAGAAACGCTGCGGGGAAAGCCCGTCTTCGCCGCCCACGGGACTCAAGATCCGGTCGTCTCGCCGGCGCGGGGGCAACAACTTCGCCGACTCGCGCAAGAGGCCGGCCTCGCGCTGGAGTGGCACGAGTACGACATGGGCCACATGGTCATTCCCGAAGAGCTGCGCGACGCCAAAGCCTGGCTCGCGCAGAGGCTGTAAAAGAATGCCCCGCGAGATCGAGCGCAAGTTCCTCGTCGACCACCAAGCGCTGCCGCAGCCGCTGCCGCAGGGCGACGAGCTCGAGCAGGGTTATCTCTCGACCGACCCCGCGGTGCGGGTGCGGCTGGTCGCGCGCCCGGACGGCACCCGCCACGCGGAGTTGACCATCAAGGGCAAGGGGCTTCTCTCCCGCGACGAGTTCGAATACCCGATTCCGACTGCCGACGCGGAGGCGCTCCTCCACCTCTGCTCGCGGTCGTTGCGCAAGGTGCGGCGTAGCTTCGGCCGCTTCGTCGTTGATCACTTCAAGACCCGCGACTTGTGGCTCGCCGAGATCGAGCTCCAGAATGAAGACGAGCCATTCGAGAAACCGCCCTGGCTCGGCAAGGAAGTGACGGAGGACCCGTCCTACAGCAACACCCGGCTTGCGGAGGAGCGTCGCGCGCAGTAGACCGCGCGCATGCGCAAAGCGGCCCTCTTGGTCTTCGCTGTTTCGTCCGTGGCGTTCGCCGCGGAACCGACGCTGAAATTCGAGAAGTACCAGCTCAAGAACGGGCTCACCGTGCTGCTCAGCGAGGACCATCGGCTGCCGCAGGTGGCGGTGGACGTCTGGTACCACGTCGGCGCTGCCAACCAGACGCCCGGCCACAGCGGCTTTGCCCACCTGTTCGAGCACATGATGTTCTCCGGCTCGAAGCACGTGCAGCCGTCGCCCATCCAGGCGTTGGAGAAGATCGGCGCTTCCCAATTCAACGGCACCACCAACTGGGACCGCACCAACTACTTCGAGGTGGTTCCATCCAACGAGCTGCCGGCGGCGCTGTGGATCGAGGCCGACCGGATGGGCTACCTGCTCGACACGCTCGACGACCAGAAGCTGAAGATCCAGCGCGACGTCGTCTCCAACGAGAAGCGGCAGAACACCGAGAACCGCCCCTACGGGATGGCGCAGCAGCGCCTGTGCGATCTGCTCTTCCCCAAGCCGCACCCGTATTACGAGTGCGTCATCGGCGACATCTCCGACATCCAGGCCGCGCAGCCGGAGGACATCCGCAACTTCTTCCGCCAGTACTACGGCCCGAACAACGCATCGCTCGCGTTGGTGGGCGATTTCGATTCCAAGGCCGCCAAGGACGCCATCGAGAAATACTTCGGCAGCATTCCGCGCGGGCCGGCCGTGAAGGAGCCGGAGGTGCCGCAGCCGGACATCAAGGGCGTCGTCAAGGAGACCTTCGAGGACAAGCTCGCCGAATTGCCGCGGCTGATCCTGGCCTGGAAAGGCGTGCGGCAGTTCACCGACGACGAGCCGGCCGGCGACATCCTCGGCGAAGTGCTCGGCGAGGGCCGCACCTCGCGGCTGTACAAGGCGATGGTGTTCGATCAGCAGCTCGCCGCTGGCGTCAACGCGAGCGACGTGACCTTGGGCATCGCTGGGTGGTTCCAGATCACCGCGACGGCCGCCAAGGGGAAGGACATCTCGGACCTCTTGCCGGTGGTCGAGAAGCTCGTGCAGGACGTGCAGCAGAACGGGG
>DASXHM010000058.1:0-3478 GCA_036488495.1 Myxococcales bacterium
GCGGTTCTTCGCGTCGGTCTCGGCGGCCACGGGCATGCCGTTGATGGTGGCGCTCAGCTGGTCGCCGTCGGCACGGATCTCGATCTGTCTCCAGCCCTGCGCGCCGGCCGCGAGGGCGGCGTTGCCGTGCTGACCATCCACCGAGCCATCGGTAAGGCCGAGATGGATGCCAGGCTGAGCTGGCTTGCTGTCCGGATCGAGCCGGACGACGACGTTGGCCGAGCCTCCGGTGACCCGCGCCTCGAAGCGCAGGGTGAAATCGGCGAAGGGCAGATCGGTGTAGATGCGCGCGGCGCCTGTGCCGTCCGAAACGAGCGCGACATCGGAGACCTGCCAGTTTCCGGCGCCTGCAACCCAGCCGAAGCGGGACGTGCCGTCGAAGAGCCGGATCCAGCCGGCCGATGGGTCTTCGCTGCCGTTGCCGGGAGTGGCGCAGAAAGCGCCGCCGGACGCGAGCAGCAACAGCAGTGTGGAGAGAATCCAGCCGTGTCTACACACGTTCAAGCGTCCTCGCTGTCACATCGAAAATGAAGCCGTCCTTGTCGGTGGCATCTACCAGCAGCGAAGCGCCGCGATCGAGCGAGCCGGCGATGAGCGCGGAGGCGAGCGGCGAATGCACATATTTCTGCATGGTGCGCTCAACAGCGCGGGCGCCGTACTCGGGTTCGTAGCCGAGGTTCGCGACATAACGGCGAGCGGCTTCGGTGACGGTGAGCTCGATCTCGTATTCCTCACCCAGGCGTTCACCGAGTTGGGCGAAGCTGCGCGCGACAATGCGATCCAGTTCGGTGTCGCCGAGGGCGTCGAAGGCGATGACCTGCGAGATACGGTTGTAGAACTCCGGCCTGAGCGCCGCGCGCACGGCTTCGAGAATGATGTCCCGGCGCTCATTCCCATCCTCCGCGCGCATAGCCTCGCGCGCGCCCAGGTTTGAGGTGAAGAGCACGATAGCGTGCTTGAAATCGCAGAGGCGTCCCTTGGCATCGGTCAGACTGCCTTCGTCGAGCACGGCGAGGAGCAGGTCGAGCACCTCCGGGTGCGCCTTCTCCACTTCATCGAAGAGAACGATGGAGTAAGGGGTGCGCCGCACGCGCTCGGTGAGGAAGCCGCCTTCTTCCGAGCCGACAAGGCCGGGGCGGGAGCCGATGAGCCCGCTGATGGCGCTGCGCTCCTGAAACTCTCCCATGTCGACGCGGATGAGGGCGGTCTCGTCGTCGAAAAGCGCCTCCGCGAGCGCGCGCGCAAGCTCCGTCTTACCGGTGCCGGTGGGGCCGGCGAGCAGGAAAGACGCGGGCTTGCGACGGGTGTAGAGGTCGGTGCGCATTCTGCGCACGGCGTCGGCTACAGCGAGGATCGCTTCGTTTTGTCCGAAGACGCGGCGCCCGAGCCGCTCTTCGAGCTGCATCAGCCGCTCCCGCTCGCCTTCCAGCAGGCGTCCCGAAGGGATGCCAACACGCCCGGCGACGACCTCGGCGATCTCTTTGGCGGTGAGCACGGCCTCTGCCGTCGACCCGCTCTCCGTGAGCTGTTCAAGCTCGGCGCGCTGGGTATAGAGGTGCTGGAGGACACCGTAGCGAATCTCGGCGGCGCGGGCAATATCGCCCGCCTCTTCGGCGCGCTGCCACAAGGCTTCCTGCGCCTCAATGGCCGCCAGGGTTCCCCGCATGCGCTCTTCCTGCTGGCGACGGCGATCCCATGCGGCGCGTTCCTGCTCGACCTGCATGCGCAGGTGCTCCGTTTCTTGCTCCAGCCCGGCGCGGATGGCGGCGTCTTCGGGAAGACCGGCGAGCCACTGCTGGTTGGACGCAAGCGCGCGCTCGGCCTCCTCGAGCTCGCGTGGCCGGGACTCCTTGACGGCGCGAGCGCGCGAGGCCGCCTCGTCGAGGACGTCGATGGCCTTGTCGGGAAGGAAGCGCGTGGGCATGTAACGGCGGGTGAGGCGGATGGCCGCACCGAGCGACTCCTCGGAAAGTCGAACCTCGTGGAACGCCTCGTAGCGCGGGCGCAGGGCGCGGAGGATGACGAGCATCGCCTCGTCGCTGGGCTCGTTGATGGAGACAAGGTTGAAGCGGCGGGCCAGCGCGCCGTCCTTCTCGATGCGCTCGCGGTACTCGTCGAACGTGGTGGCTCCAATGCAACGCAACTCGCCGCGGGCCAGCGCGGGCTTCAGGATATTCGCGGCGTCCATGCCGCCGGCGTCTCCGCCCGCGCCGACGAGTGTATGCAGCTCGTCGAGAAAGAGGATGATCTCGCCGCGCTTCGCGCGGCAGGCTTCGATCACGCCTTTCAGTCGCTCTTCGAACTCTCCCCGGTATTTCGTGCCGGCCACCATCGAGGCGAGATCGAGCGAGAGCACGCGGCAGTCGAGCAGCGAGCGCGGCACATCGCCCGCGGTAATGCGCTGCGCCAGGCCTTCGACGATGGCGGTCTTGCCCACGCCGGGGTCGCCGACACAGACGGGATTGCTTTTGGTGCGGCGCAACAGGGTGTAGATGACCTGGCGGATCTCTTCATCGCGACCGACAGCGGGCATCAGCTCGCCGGCGCGGGCGAGGGCGGTGAGATCCGTGGAGAAGCGCTCAAGTGCACTTCCGCTCGCGGCCTGAGAGGGCGCCGCGCCGAGGCTCTGCTGCGCAGCTTCCGCGCTGGCGATGCGCGCGAGCAGGACTTCTTTCGTGATACCGCAGGCGCGCAGCAGTTCCGCGAGCGGAGCTTCGCCCTTTTCAAGGATGGCTAGCAGGAAGTCGCCCGGCTCGGCTAGTTCCGCTCCGCGAGCGGCGGAGACGGCAAAGGCGTGCTCGACCAGGCGGCGGAGGGCGGGCGAAGCAATGGGCCGTGCATGATCTGCGCCGCCTGCGTCTTTCGCGGCCTCATTGCCGGCAATGAGGTTGAGGCGTACCGCGAGCTGCTCACGCAGCCTGGGCAGCGCGCAGCCGGAGGCAGCGAGACGCGCCTCTTCCTGACTACTACCTTCGACGATGACCCACAACAGGTGGTCGGGATCGATGGCCGCATGCCTGCGTTCTTCGGCGAAGGCTCGGGCGCGGACCAGCGCGTCTTCGAGTTGTGGCGAAATCTTATCGAGCGCGGGTGGCATGGCGCGATTCTCCTATTCCAGCCTGCGCCGGCGCGGCGGGGCTGCGGACGCTGACGCGTCGACATACTGCTCGTCTTCACGAACGGCACGAGCCACACGGCTGTTTGCGGGGAGGTTGCCGGGCTGCAGCGGCGGTCGGAAAGGCGACACCGTCTCCTCCCGAGGCGTCTCCTGGCGGGCGGCGGCAACCTCGTCCACGTAGAAGCGATGACGCATGAAGAGCAGGACACCACTGACCGCGAAGCGGTCGGGGATGGTAACGCGCAGGTCGATGATGGTCTGAACCTCGGGCGCGTCGAAGTCGAACTCCACGTTGTTCTGGCCCTCTGAGCGCACATAGGCCACGCCGTGCAGCGGTGTGCGGCGTGCCCCGCTGCCCTC